>NZ_BAAGPS010000025.1:0-5424 GCF_054783935.1 Streptomyces pseudoechinosporeus | reverse complement strand
GTGCCGCCCCTCCGTGCGTGCGCTACGCGGTCAGCTTGGCCAGCGCCGCGTCGATGCGGGTCAGGGTCTTGTCCTTGCCCAGTACTTCCAGGGACTCGAAGAGGGGGAGCCCGACCGTGCGGCCGGTGACGGCTACGCGGACGGGGGCCTGGGCCTTGCCGAGTTTGAGGCCGTGCTCCTCGCCGGCCGCGAGGACGGCCGCCTTGAGCGACTCCGGACTCGTCCAGTCCGCGGATTCCAGCTTCGCGCGGGCCGTGCGCAGGAGCGCGTCCGAGCCCTCCTTCATCGCCTTCGTCCAGGACGCCTCGTCCTCGACGGGCTCCTTCAGGAACAGGAAGTCGACGTTCTGCGTGATGTCGGACAGGACCGTCAGGCGGGTCTGGGCGTGCGGGGCGATCGCCTCCCACTTGGCCTGGTCGAAGTCCTGCGGCGCCCACGGCGCGTGCGGGGCCTTCAGCCACGGACCGCAGGCCTCGATGAACGCCTTCAGGTCCAGCCGCCGGATGTGATCGGCGTTGATCGCCTCGCACTTCTTCAGGTCGAAGCGGGCCGGGTTCGGGACGACGTCCTTGATGTCGAAGGCCGCGACCATTTCGTCGATCGAGAAGACGTCCTGGTCGGCGGAGAGCGACCAGCCCAGCAGGGAGAGGTAGTTGAGCAGGCCCTCCGGGAGGAAACCGCGCTCCCTGTAGAGGTTCAGCGAGGACTGCGGGTCGCGCTTGGAGAGCTTCTTGTTGCCCTCGCCCATCACGTATGGCAGGTGACCGAAGGCCGGCACCGACTTGGCGATGCCCAGCTCGATCAGTGCCTTGTAGAGGGCGATCTGGCGCGGGGTGGAGGAGAGCAGGTCCTCGCCGCGCAGGATGTGCGTGATCTCCATGAGGGCGTCGTCGATGGGGTTCACGAGAGTGTAGAGGGGCGCTCCGTTGGCCCGTACGATCCCGTAATCCGGAACGTTCTCCGGGGTGAACGTCAGCTCGCCGCGGACCAGGTCCGTGAAGGTGATCGCCTCGTCGGGCATGCGGAAGCGGACGATCGGCTCGCGGTCCTCGGTCTTGTACGCGGCGATCTGCTCGTCGGTGAGCGCGCGGCAGTGGCCGTCGTAGCCGGAGGGCTTGCCTGCCGCGCGGGCGGCCTCGCGGCGGGCGTCCAGTTCCGCCGTCGAGCAGTAGCAGTAGTACGCGTGGCCGGCGTCCAGGAGCTTGCGGGCGACGTCCTTGTAGATGTCCATCCGCTGTGACTGGCGGTACGGCGCGTGCGGGCCGCCGATCTCCGGGCCTTCGTCCCAGTCGAAGCCGAGCCAGCGCATGGAGTCCAGGAGCTGCTCGTAGGACTCCTCGGAGTCGCGGGCCGCGTCGGTGTCCTCGATGCGGAAGACCAGGGTGCCGCCGTGGTGGCGGGCGAACGCCCAGTTGAACAGGGCGGTGCGGACCAGGCCCACATGGGGGTTGCCGGTCGGCGAGGGACAGAAACGTACGCGGACGTTCGCGTTAGCCACGCTTGATCACCTTGTTGGTGAGAGTGCCGATGCCTTCGATGGTGACGGCGACCTCGTCGCCGACGTTGAGGGGGCCGACCCCCGCGGGGGTGCCCGTGAGGATCACGTCGCCGGGGAGCAGCGTCATGGCCTCCGTGATGTTCACGATTAGATCCTCGATGGGGTGGATCATCTCGCTGGTACGGCCCAGTTGTCGCTGCTGGCCGTTGACCGTGCACTGGATCGTCAGGTCGGAGGGGTCGAGATCCGTCTCCACCCAGGGGCCGAGCGGGCAGGAGGAGTCGAAGCCCTTGGCCCTCGCCCACTGCTTCTCGCGCTTCTGGACGTCGCGTGCGGTGACGTCGTTGGCGCAGGTGTAGCCAAGGATGACCTCCTTGACGCGCTCGCGCGGGACCTCACGGCACATACGGCCTATGACCACGGCCAGCTCGGCCTCGTGGTGCAGTTCCTGGGAGAAGGAGGGGTACGCGATCTCGTCGCCGGAGCCGATCACCGAGGTGGACGGCTTGAAGAAGGCGAAGGGGGCCTCGGGCACTTCGTTGCCGAGCTCCTTCGCGTGCTCCGCGTAGTTGCGGCCGAAGGCCACGACCTTGTTCGGGAGCACCGGCGGGAGCAGTCTGACCTTGCTCAGCGGCAGCTTCGTACCGGAGAGCTCGAAGTCCGCGAAGGGGATGCCCTTGATGATGTCGAGGACGAGCCCGTCGGTCGATCCAGGAGGGCTGTCGCCCTCGACCGCGCCGAACGCGACGTTGCCGTCGATGGAGAACCTGGCGATGCGCACGGGATCTTGCGCCCCTCTACTGAACCAGCCGGAGTATGACGCTCCAGGCTAACGCGGTAAGGGTGCGCGACCTTGCGCAATTACGTCCGGCGATCCCGGGGATCGGGGCAGGGCTCGTCCTCGACTCGGAGGCCTACTGCTCGGCGCCCGCGCCGGCCGGGATGTCCACCAGGACCGTACGGCGGGGGTTGGCGGTCTGGGCGGGGAGCTCGACGGCGTGCTCCTGCTGTTCCCGCTGCTCCGGCGTGCGCAGTTCGTCGGCGTCATCGAGGTGCGCCAGCGTGGTGCGCTGCGGATTGGCTATGTTGCGGAACATCATCGTCGTCTTCATGTGCGGTGTCTGACCCCGTCGTACGGGCGCCTCGGTGCGGCCAACGGCCGTCACAGAAGCGCGTGTTGTCGGATTTGCTGTGCCTGTAAAGGCTCAGGCTAAACGTCCGGTTCCCCGGGAAAGTTGTGAAGACCCCATGATCGCCGTGTGAGTTTCCTCACGAACCACCCATCAAAACGGTCAATTCAGGCCGACTATTGACCCTAACAAAGCGGACATTGCCTTACTGAAGACATCATTCCGCTCCTGATCATCGCGACTGGGACACGTCTCGCGCACGAGCGGATCGCCGTATTGTGCCCGTTATGCGGGGGATCACTTTCTACGACCCGTAACTCGCCCCTCACAAGGGGTCACGTAGGTCACAGCATGACCCATGGCCCTTGTTGGAGATCCGGCACTGTGCTGGAATTCCACGAACCGCCGTGGGATCGAACCGGCGCACAGGGGGCGCAACGCAGCGCCGCATGGCGGCGGGATAGGGGGAGCAGCGCCGGTCACCGGAGACCGACAAAAGGCGCATTGCGCCGGTACGACGCCGACACCGTCCCACCGTTCTGCGGAGGGGCGCCTGGTCCAGAGGTTGCGACGCTAGTGCAGGGACGTTTCAAGAGGGATGGCAGCGCTTCGGCGGAGCCGGAGCCGCACGGCGGGACCGACCGCGGTTCATCGCCCCAGCACGCCCAGAACCAAGGACCGGCACAGTCCGGCGACAGCGGTGAGCGCGGCTCGCGCCCCGGCCCGGCAGGCTCTTCGGGCGGCCCCGCCGCCTCGGCGCCCGCCGTCCCGGCTGCGAAGCCGAAGGGCTCCAGCGGCCCCGGCTCCCGAATAGCGCTGCGCAACTGGCGCATCTCCACCCGACTGGTCTCGCTGCTCGCGCTCCCCGTGGTCGCCGCGACCTCGCTCGGCGCGCTGCGCATCAGCGACTCCATGGACGACATCCAGCAGCTCGACAACATGAGGCTGCTGACCGACATGACCAAGCAGGCGACCGAGCTCGCCGCGGCGCTCCAGGAGGAGCGCGACAAGTCGGCCGGACCGCTCTCGCACGGCGCGGACGGGACCGAGCTCACGGTCAAGGGCGCACGGGACAAGACGGACCGGGCGCGTGTCGCCTTCTCGGAGGGCTCGCGTGAGATCGACAACGCGGACAACGACGAGACCCTCGACGGCGTCCGTGACAACGTCGTCTCCATCGTCGCCGAGCTGGGCAAGATCAAGAACATCCGCGCCGACGCCTACTCGGACCGCGAGAACTCCTCCCAGACGGTCGAGGCGTACCACCGGCTCATCGAGCGGCTGCTGGGCCTTTCGCAGGACATGGCGCAGGCGACCAGCAATCCGGAGATGATCCAGCGCACGCGCGCCCTGGCGGCCTTCTCCTCCGCCAAGGAGTACGCGTCCATCCAGCGTGCCGTGATCGCCGCGGCGCTGCCCGCGACCCCCAAGACGTTCGGCTCTCTCTCGGAGAACGACCGGCAGTACGCCCTCTCCGCGCTGGACAACCAGGAGGCCGAACTCTCCGGCTTCGCCAGCATCTACGACGGCAACGCGTCGGCCCTGACGAAGCCGATCGACGACGGCAGCCCGACCATCGAGGCTGCCGACGACTACGCGGAGCGCGTGCTCGGCCGCGAGGGTGGCCTGGAGCAGCGCGAGAAGCGCTCGTACCTGGACTGGATCGACGCCGACTCGGTCAAGATCCAGGAAATGTCCAGCATCGAGCTCACGCTGCTCAACCAGATGGAGCAGAAGGCCCGTGAGCTGCGTAATGAGTCCGAGCAGGAAGCGATCATCTCCGGTGCGCTGATCCTGCTCGTCCTCGGTGTCTCGCTCGTCGGCGCCTTCGTGGTGGCCCGGTCCATGATCCGCTCGCTGCGCCGGCTCCAGGACACCGCGACCAAGGTCGCCCAGGACCGGCTGCCCGAGCTGGTCAAGCAGCTGTCCGAGTCCGACCCGCAGGACGTCGACACCTCCGTCCAGTCGGTCGGTGTGCACTCCAAGGACGAGATCGGCCAGGTGGCCGCGGCCTTCGACGACGTGCACCGTGAGGCCGTACGACTGGCCGCCGAGCAGGCCCTGCTGCGGGGCAACGTCAACGCGATGTTCACCAACCTCTCGCGCCGCTCCCAGGGCCTCATCCAGCGTCAGCTGTCGCTGATCTCCGAGCTGGAGTCCCGCGAGGCCGACCCGGACCAGCTGTCCTCGCTGTTCAAGCTCGACCACCTCGCGACCCGCATGCGCCGTAACGGTGAGAACCTCCTCGTTCTCGCCGGTGAAGAGCCCGGCCGCCGCTGGACCCGCCCGGTCCCGCTGGTCGACGTGCTCCGTGCCGCCGCCTCCGAGGTGGAGCAGTACGAACGCATCGAGCTGTCCTCGGTCCCGACCACCGAGGTCGCGGGCCGCGTCGTCAACGACCTCGTGCACCTGCTCGCCGAGCTGCTGGAGAACGCCACCTCGTTCTCCTCGCCGCAGACCAAGGTCAAGGTCACCGGTCACGCGCTGCCCGACGGCCGCGTACTGATCGAGATCCACGACACCGGTATCGGCCTCTCCCCCGAGGACCTCGCGGCGATCAACGAGCGGCTCGCCTCGCCGCCCACCGTGGACGTCTCGGTCTCGCGCCGCATGGGTCTGTTCGTGGTCGGCCGCCTTTCGCAGCGGCACGGCATCCGTATCCAGCTGCGGCCGTCCGACTCCGGTGGTACGACCGCGCTGGTCATGCTCCCCGTCGATGTCGCCCAGGGCGGCAAGAAGGCGCCGGGCAAGCCGGGCCAGGGCGCGGGTGCCGGCGGTCCGGCCGCCGCGCAGGCC
>NZ_BAAGPS010000024.1:272156-343442 GCF_054783935.1 Streptomyces pseudoechinosporeus | reverse complement strand
GCGGGAGCGATCTTCATCATGGCCAGGGCCTGCGGATAGTTCCACGGCACCAGGGCGGCCACGACCCCAAGGGGTTCACGCCGTACGAGGATGTCGCCCGGGCGGTCGCCCGCGCGCACCTCTTCCAGCGGGAACTTGCGGATCAGGCCGGCGTAGTAGCGCAGGAGCCCGGCTCCCGAGTAGCCGTTGGCCGGGATGGACAGGGAGATGGGCATGCCGTTTTCGGCGGTGACGGTCTCGGCGATGAGGGTGGAGCGCTTCTCGAGTTCGTTGGCGAACCGCTCCAGGGCGTCCGCCCGGGCGTCCGGCTCCAGGTCGGACCAGCCGGTGCCGTCGAAGGCGCGGCGGGCGGCGGCGACGGCGGCGTCCACGTCCGCGCTGTCGCCGACCGGGGTCCGGCCCATGGCCTGCTCGGTGGTGGCGTTGATGACGGTGTTGACGTCGGCGGAGTGCGGGGCGGCCCACTGGCCGTCGATGAACAGGGAACTGTAGTCGTGCGTCATGACTGCTCCTGATGAAGGGAGTTGAGAGGAAGGAGCTGGCTCGGCGGGGTCAGGCCGCGTTGGCTTCCGGCGAGATGTTCGTCTGGTAGGCGGTGTGGTCCGGCATCGCCTCGGCGGCGCCGACCGCCCTGATGGCGGTGAACTGCTCCAGGGCCAGCGCGGCGGTCTCCGGCGTGCTGCGCTGCAGTTGCCAGGACTGCGCACCGATGGCGGCGAGCAGTGGGAACAGCCCGGCGCTCTGCGAGGGAGGAAGGTGCAAGGTGTCGGCGAACCGGTCGCCGTAGTAGAGGCGGAGCAGCCCGTTGAAGAGGTCCCGCAGGGTCGCGGGGTCCAGCATGGACAGGGGGCCGGCGGTCAGTGCCTCCACGTTGGACTCCAGCATCGCCTCGGTCAGAGCGCGGGAGTTCTCGTCCGGCTCGTCGATGGTGGAGTCCAGCAGGTCGAGAAACGCCTCGGCGTCGTCGTCGCTGCGGATGTCCAGGTGGAGCCGCTCGTCCATGCCCAGCAGGTGTCCGAGGTACGACCAGTAGCGGTAGCGCTCGGCCTGCTCCTCCTCGGTGAAGGTCATGCCGAACTTGCGTGCCGCCAGGAAGGGCACGGCGGTGAAGTCGAACCAGGTGCGCAAGATGTCCGTCTGGTTGATGGGCACGCCCCACTCTGCGTTGTCCCAGCCATGCTTCATCGCCGTGTGACGCACCCGTGCGTGCAGCAGTCGTACCTGGGCCGTGCCCACATATCCGGGCGCGCCGCGCAGCAGACCACCGGGCAGCACGGCCTGCTCGTGCCATACGCCGGTCTCGACCAGTCGCCGCGGCGCCATCTTGGTGAGCGACCCCGTCTGAACCAGCAGCTTGGCGATGCCGGGCGAGGCATACGTGTGGATCAGCTGCATTCCCGCCGACGCCAGCAACGTCCACAGCGGAGGAATCGACAGGTCCGAGACGTCTCCCGCCTCCAGCGTGCCGCGATCGGTCCACTCTGGCACGGTCTCCAGCTGGGTCAGGAACGCGGCGATCGCCGGCGGCGGGTTGTCCAGGCTGTCGAGCCCGTCGGCGATGCCCTTGTTCAGCTGGCGCTTGGCCTCCTTTCCGAGCTCGTTGATCTCGGAGATGACCGCGTCGGCCAGAGGGTCGCCCGCCTGGAGCAGCTCCGCCATGAGGTCGGCCCTGGATCCGTGCTTCTCGCGAGCCGCCTCGAAGTTGACGAGACGTCCGGGACGCCTGGTGCTCTGCGTTGTCGTCGCCACGATGTCGCTCTCCTCGCTGGTCGGAAGTCTCTTGGGGTGCGCCGGCCAGAGGGCTGCGCGAACTCGAACGGCTCGCCCGCCACTGGACGATCGGCCAGTTACAACATACATACCTACTGGACGATCGTAAAGTTCCAAGCTGGACGATCGTGAGGTCTGAAACTAGACGACCGTAAAGTTGCCTGGCGGGTCACGAGGCAACGCGCTGGTTCACGGATGGATCCGCAAGATGTCGAGTGCCGTCAGCGCCACATGGAGTTCGGTGCGCTCTTCGCCGGACTCGAGGTCGCAGGCCAGCAAGCGCGCGACGGTGCGCAGGCGTTGGTAGACGGTCTCCCGGGACAGTCCGCCGCGGCGTGCGGTGGTGGCGGCGTACGAGTTCGATGACCAGGGCCGTGGCTTCGACGCCGGCGAGTTCGTCGACGTAGCGGCGTACGCCCGCCGGGTCCTCGGGCAGGGGCATGCCGGTGGTCAGGACGAGTTCGCTGCCCTTGAGGGGAGTACCAGTACTTGGCAGTGCCGGTGTGACGGACGAGTTGTCCGGCGCGCCGAACTCCCGGAACCCCGTGCGTGAAGGACCCGCCGGCTCGCGTTCAGTGCAGTTCGGACCGCGACGGGCTGTCGTCGACGGGGCTCTCGTCGAGGAAGCCGCCCGACTGGTGCTGCCACAGCTTCGCGTAGGCGCCGTCCGACGCGAGCAGTTCCTGGTGCGTGCCCTGCTCGACGATCCGTCCGCGGTCGAGTACGACGAGCTGGTCCATGCCGGCGACCGTGCTCAGGCGGTGCGCCACCACGAGCGCCGTCCGCCCTTCCATGAGCCGCCACAGCGCCTCCTGGACGAGGATCTCGCTCTCGGAGTCCAGGGCGCTGGTCGCCTCGTCGAGCAGCAGGATCGGCGCGTCGCGCAGGATCGCCCTGGCGAGAGCGACGCGCTGGCGCTGTCCGCCGGACAGCTTGACACCGCGCTCGCCCACCATGGTGCCGAAGCCGTCCGGCAGCGCGTCGGCGAACTCCGTGACGTGCGCCGCCTCGGCCGCGCGGCGGATCTCGGCATCGGTGGCGCCCGGCCGGGCGAACGCGATGTTGTCTCGGAGCGTGCGGTGGAACATCGCCGGGTCCTGCGGCACGTAGGCGATCAGGCTGCGCAGGTCGGCCTGGCGCAGCCTGCTGATGTCCTGGCCCCCGATCAGGATCCGGCCCGCGTCGATGTCCATCAACCGCAGCAGCAGCCGGCTGAGTGTGGTCTTGCCGCCGCCGGACCGGCCGACGAGACCGATCTTCGTCCCGCTGGGCACAGCCAGGTCGAGGCCCTCGAAGAGCGGCTCCGCGCCCGCGTGGGCGAAGGTCACCTGCTCGAAGCGGACGTCGGCGGCCCCGGGCAGCAGTGGCTCCGGCGACGCCGGGTCGCGCACGGTCGGCGGCGTCAGCAGCAGTTCGGTGAACTGCGCGGCCTCCGTCATCGAGCTCTCCAGACGGCGGTAGATCTGGTTGAACTCGAACATGATCCGTGTCGCGTTGGAGTAGTACGTGAAGGCGACCACGACCGCCTCCACGCCGTGCCCGCCCCCGCCGAGCATGACCGCGAGCAGCAGGCCCAGCGCGTTGGTCAGCACCGACATCGGCGCGACCAGTGTGTCGATGCGCAGGTTGCCGTAGTCCCACGACCTCAGCATGAGCCGTCGCGACGCCGCGACGCGGGACCGGTGCTCGGCCGCCTCGCGTTCCTCGGCGGCGAAGGCCCGGACCGTGTCCATGTTCATCAGGCTGTCGGCGACATGGCCCGACACTCGGGCGATCGCCTCCTCGCGCTGATCGACGAGCGCCTGGCGGCGACGGATGAGAGGCACCACGCACAGCGCCGTCAGTGCGATCATCGCCAAGAGCCCGACCACGAGCAGCGGTTCGTACCGCCACAGCACCACCGACCCGAACACCAGCGGCACGAAGCTGCCCACGACCGAGAACGTCAGCGTGTCGACGAACTCCTCGAAACGGGAGGCGAAGCTCAGGACCCGCTTGGTCAGCGACCCGGCGAAGTTGTCGTGGAAGAACGCGGCGTCCTTGGCGAACAGCTCGTCCATGCCGACCACGTACAGGTGCTCGATGCCGAGGGCGTCAACGCGGTTCAGGCAGTGCAGGCCGATGCGCCACAGCGTCTCCGCGAGCAGCAGGACACCGGCGAAGCCGAGGACGTAGGGCAGCGTCGAACCGATGGTGATACTGGCGTCGTCGGCGATTCGGCCGACGAGCTTCGCGACGACCAGCGGCGCGATGTAGTGGATGCCGATGTTGCCCAGCGCCGGCAGCAGCATCCCGGGCAGCGTCAACCGCCGGAGCCGGGCCAACTCCCGTCCGTAGTAACGAAGTGCGAGAAGCACCGGGCCCCTGCCGGGCGGTACCTCGCGTGATTGCGGTACCTCGCGTGATTCAGGAGATCCCATCCGAATCCTGTGTCGTCGTGTGCGGCCCGCCACGTGTCTCTGCGGGAGACGCCGTGCTGCAAGGTCCGTGCGGAGCTCGGTTCGAGTGAGGGCCCTCGCTCAGATCGCAATCCGACAGACGGGGGCACGAGGACGGAGCCTCCGCGCAGCTCGCGGCGAAGCCACTGTGCGAGTACGGGCAGGCCGGGAATCGGAGTGTCCCGCGACGGAGCCCGCGGAGTCCAAGCGTTTTTCTCAGTCGGCGGCACGCCGCACAGTGGGTCGGTCGGGCGGGACGACGCCGCAACACCCTGAGACATCAGAGGTGTTGCGGCGTGGTCGTGTCCTGGAGTGTTGGCGGTGGGCGGCCTCCGGCGGAACGGGGACGCCGACACGGAATACGACGCCCTTCGGGGGAGGAGTCGACATGATCCGTAAGATGTCCGTCCGCGGCCTTCCCCTTCCCGTCCGGGGGTGCCTTCGTCTCTCCCTCCGGGGAGCAGATGCCGTGGTTCCGCAAGCGGCTGATCAAGGTCGGCAGCTTCATCATCGTCACCGAGCCGCTCGGTGAGGCGCGCGCCAAGGAGCTGATCCCGAACGGTCGCCTGGTCGTCGACTCCAAGAACATCGGCCACTACGTCCGCCTCACCCCCGACAACCGCTTCGCCTTCGGCGGCCGGGCCCGCTTCGCCCCTTCCAACCCGGCCTCCGACGTCAAGAGCGGCGACATCCTCAAGAAGGAGAGTGGGAGCGGACGTGGCATGGGAGGCCACGGTACCCATGGCGGGCAGCGCCGCACTGCCGCTGTCGGCGTTGCCCGGCTATTGGGCGGTGGCACCCGGTGGTGGGTCCATGGCGCGCTGCCAGTCCTCGTCGGGGATCCGCGAGCGCAGGTACTCCAGGGACCGTTCGGCGAGTTGCCGGGCGCGGGGCAGGTCCACGCCGATGAGGGTGCCGCGGTGTTTGAGGACCCGCCCGTTGACCAGCACGGTGTCGACGTCGCCGCGGCCGGCCTGGAAGACGATGTGCCCGGCCGGGTGGTGGGTGGGGGTCATCGCCGGGGTGTCGGTGCGCAGCAGGACGAGGTCGGCCCGCTTGCCCGGGGTGAGCGAGCCGATGAGGTGGTCCAGGCCGAGCGCCCGGGCGCCGCCGATCGTGGCGTACTCCAGCACGTCCTGGGCGCGCAGCGCGTTGTTGGCGACCGCGTCGCCGGCTTCGTGGGCGTGCAGGTGGGCCAGGCCCCGGTCGGCGCTGAGCGTGGAGCGCATGGCCGAGAACATGTCGCCGCTCCACCAGACCACGGTGTCCATCGACAGCGAGATCGGGATGCCGTACCGGCGTGCCTTCGCGGTGGGCGGATAGCCCTGCCCGGCATTCAGCTCGCTCTCCGAGGAGATCGACAGGTGGGCGCCGCCGTCGGCGATGCGCCGATAGGCGTCGTCGCTCAGCGCGGCGGCGTGGACCAGGGTGTACGACGGTGACAACGCGCCGCTGTCCTCGAGGAACCGGATCTGGTCGTCGCCGAGCGCCCCGAACACGCCGGCGTGGGAGCTGACCGGCAGGTCCCGGTCGCGGGCGAACTTCAGGGCCTGACGCGCGTCGTCGGTGTCGGCGAAGATGTCGAGCGCCAGTTGCAGGGTGACGAGCTGGTCCGGGCCGGCGAACCGAGTGTTCAGCAGGTGATCGACGCGCCCGTCGGTCACCCAGCTCAGGTCGGGGGCGAACGCGTTGCCGTAGGCGAGCCGGGCGCGTCCCGGTACGGCGGACAGCGCGTCCACGGCGGCGTCGGCGTGCTCGGGGGTCCGCAATCCGTGCGACCAGTCCGTCACGGTGGTCACCCCGTCGTTGACCGCCTCCACCATGCCCAGGTAGTTGCCCGCGTAGATGTCCTCGGGGCGGAACAGCGGCCCCCACCTGGTGAGCATCCATTCCATGTAGTTGCCCAGCGTCCAGTCCGCGCCCACGCCCCGGAACGCGGACTGCCACATGTGCCGGTGGGTGTCGACGAAGCCGGGCAGCAGCAGGGCTCCGCCGGCATCGATGACGGTGGTGTGCGCGGGCGCGGGCAGCCGCTTGCCGACCGCGGCGATGGTGGTGCCACGGACCAGGACGTCGGTTTCGGGCAGCACACCACGGGCGGGATCCATGGTGACCACGGTCGCCCGGCGGATCAGAATCGGCCGGCCGGACGGGAAGGAGTACGCCGTGGACGCCGCCGCGGCCGGCGACGCCACCGCGGTTGCGCCGAGCGCGGCGGCGGCACCGGTGAGGAGACGTCGGCGGCTGGCCGACCGTACCTCGCGGCCGGTCGGTTCCGGCAGCGTCGACGTGGCCCGCTCGGCATCCGCCGGACCGGTCACACCTGCTGCTCTGTCCATCGGGCTGTCGCCTCCGTGCGTTTGGATCGGGAGCGATCCGACGTGTGAACCGAAGGAAGTACTGCGGCCTCTCCAACAGAGAGGCATGGCCCTGTACGGACCGCGTCTTGTCGCCGAGAAGGCGGAACGCGGTCAGCGGTACTGCAACCGGGCCTGGCGCGGGACGGCGCCGAACTTGCCGCTGTGGAAGTCGCGGAATGCCTGCTCGATCTCGGCCCGGGTGTTCATGACCATGGGCCCGCCGAACGTGACGGGCTGTCCGATGGGTGGCCCGCTGAAGGTCAGGACCACGCTCGGGGTGTCGCCGTCACCGGTCCGCAGCTCGATGGCGGACAGGTCTGCGTCCGGCAGAGGATCGGACCAGGCCGTCTGCCCCGCGGTCACGGTGCGGCCGGCCATGGTCACGGCGCCGGAGAGCACGGTGAAGAACGCCCGGTCCTGGCCGGGCAGGACGTGATCGAGGCTCCGGCCGGGCTCCATGGTGATCACCGAGCCGGAGATCGGCCAGTGGGTGCGCGCCGGGCCGGTCAGGCCGTCGGCGGAGCCGGAGATGAGGTCGATGCGGACACCGTCGCGCTCGACGGACGGCCGGTCGGTGGCGAGCAGGTCCTGGTAGCGGCTGTCGACCATCTTCTTGTCGGCCGGCAGGTTGACCCACAGCTGCAGTGTGTGGGCGCGTTCGTTGCGGAAGGCGAGCTCGCGGTGGATGATCCCGTGACCGGCGGTCATCCACTGGACGTCCCCGGTGGTCAGCGCGCCGGCGTTCCCGAGATTGTCGCCGTGCTCCAGCACCCCGTCCAGTACCAGCGTCACCGTCTCTATGCCCCGGTGCGGGTGCCACTCGAAGCCGGGCTCCGAGAACGTGTCGTCGGCCAGCACAAGGAAGGGGTCGGTCAGTGCCGGGGTCTGCGGGGAGAACATCAGGCTCTTGTCGTCGACCTGCGCGTCCGGGCCGAGGTGAAGCTTGTCCTCGATCCGGGCGACGGTTCGTCGCGAGATCTGCTGCTGTGCCTGCATCATTGCCTCCGCACAACCCGTTAAGTTGATGTGTCATCTAAGTGTATGGCTTTCCACGTGACGCGTCAACCGCTCTGTGCCGCGTACGTGACCCAACGCCCGCAAGGACAGCACCCGAGAGCAGAGCATCAGATGCCGGGAGCCGTTCCTCCCCGCGAGTCCACGAAGAGCAGCGCGACATGCAGGCCTGTGCGTTGCAAACCCGATTCCAGGTCGCAGCCCAGAAGCCGTTCAATGGTGTGGAGGCGCTGGTAGAACGCCTGGCGGGACATTCCGGCCTGCTTCGCCGCGACCGACTTGTTCCCGGCCGCCGTCACGTAGGCGCGCAGCGCGGCGAGCAGGTCGCCGCCATTGCGGTCTTCGTGCTCGATGAGGCGCGTCAGTCGGCGTTCCGCGTATCGCTGGAGGCGGGTGTCGTCACACCCCGACTTCGGAATGGTGCACGGCCCCGCCACGCTGGCTTCCGCCCTGGCCGAGGCGGACTACGTCATCCTCGCCGCGCCTCTCACCAAGGACACCCGGGGCATGGTCGACGCATCCGTGCTGGCGGCGATGAAGCCCGGGGCACGGCTGATCAACGTAGGCCGTGGCGCCCTCGTCGACGAAGCGGCGCTCATCGGCCACCTCGCCGACGGCCGGCTCGCCGGTGCCGCCCTGGACGTCTTCAACCAGGAGCTACTGCCTGCCCATTCGCCCCTGTGGGACATGCCCGGTGTGATCGTCTCCCCGCATACGGCGGGCGAGACCACCGGTGAGCGGGAGACGCTCATCGAAGTGTTCCTCGACAACCTCACCCGCCACATCGAGGGCCGCCCGCTACGCAACGTCGTCGACAAGCGGCGAGGGTACGTAGCGGACGAGCCGCACACCGGCTGAAGAGCGAGCCTCGCTGAACCTGGTTCTGGCTGGTCCACCCTGGCCGTCCCGATGACGGCTCCGCGCTTGAATGCTGGAGCCATGGATCAGAACGCAGGGGTGGCGACGACGTCAGCCTCCGTCAACCGTGACCAGGGGCTCTCCCGTTGAGCTCCTGGCGAGTCAGCCCTGGTTGAGCTTCTCCAGCTCGGCCTGGCGCCAGGTGTAGATCTCCGTCATGATCGCACCCTGCGGGGACGCCCAGTCGAGGCCCGACTCGGCGATCTGGGCGAAGGTCGTGTTGGGCACGCTGCCGGCCTGGATCATGCGCTGGACCGCCAGGTCGTGCGCCTCCTTGCTCGTGCCGCCGACAGCGTCTTCGGGGAACGTGGTCTTGAGACCTTCGGCCTGCATCTCCATCACCGGGAAGGCCAGGCAGATCTCGGTCCACAGGCCGAGCATGATGAAACGGCGGCGCCCGGTCTTCAGCATCGCCTGGCGGAAGGCATCGTCGTCCCAGGCGTTCATCGTGGTGCGGTCGATCTCGGGAACGTCCGGTATCTCCGCACGCAGTTCCGGGAGCGTGGGGTGGTTGACGCCGCCCTTGACCCCGACGGTGCTCAGAACGACCGGCATCCCCACCTTGACCGCGAGGCGGGCCAGCGACCTCACGTTGACCATCATCAGTTTCTGGTCCATGGACTGGACCGCCTCGAGCATCTCGGGCTGGTAGTCGATGAACACCACAGCGGAGTTGTCGAATCGGAACATCTCCGTCTGCGACTTGCCCCTGGATGCTGCGGCAGCGGCCTGGGGTGCGACCACCGAGGCTGACACAGCGGCGGCGGTCCCGCCTGCGGCAGCCATCACGCCACGACGACTGATCTGCTTGGTCATGAGAACTTCTCCTTGCTCAGGATCCAGTGCCGCAACCCTCGTGGGCGCAGTGCTCTTGCGGCATCCACCTGAAGTGGATCGGTGACTTGGCATGTTCTACTCGCACGATAGATGATTCGTCAACCGCTTAACGACCTCTCGGTCGTCGACAGGTTCGGTCGGCGAGCTGTCTGGGGCTGTTCGGTCGGTGTGAGTCAGGCTGACGATCCGGCCGTCATTCCTCGTCTGGCGTGGAGATTTGCCCGCGCGTCGGCCTCCGCGAGCGACGCCACCCTGTCGGACTCATAGCTCCCGCCGCCATCTGATGCACTCTGCGGAAGTTGATGCATCATCCATGTGGGCGGGACTGTGTGAGGCCAACGGCGGCTCCGCCGGCGGACTCAATGGGGCGGCTGCCCGGTCGCCTTCGGTCTCAGTTCCATGCTGAGGGAAAATCACCAACGGCAGGGGATCGCACTCATGCGCTCCACGTTGTCCCAGTCCACTCCGGGGCAAGTGCGCGACCCTGCCCCCTTGCAGCCGAGACAGAAACGCGGATGATCATGACGCCGAACGACCGGGCACAATGGGCCGAGCTCCTTGGCAAGAAGCATCGGCAAGCAGGCCTGATGTCCGACGAAGGCCATGTCCGGATGCTCGTCGCCGTGAACCTGGGCCGGGCGTGGATGCAGCTCTCCACGAAATCGGACGCCTACCATCGGCAGTTCGGCTGGTCCTGGGCCGGCTTCCGGCTGCTCAGCTTCCTGTGGGCCGAGGGTGACCTGGAGGTCAGGGAGCTGGCAGAGCGGCTGTGGTCCACACGCGCGGCGGTCAGCAGTGCCGTGAACAAGCTGGAAGCAGCCGGAATGGTGCGGCGCAAGCCCGTCCCGAACGATCGACGGCTGATCGTCATCCAGCTCACCGACAGCGGCCGGGCGCAGCTCGAGCGCGCCATCAAAGGGCAGACCGAGATCGAGCAGGAGTTTCTGAGCTCCCTGGATCCGCAGCAGCAGCGCCAGCTCGCGGAACTGCTCCAGACGGTGGCCGACTGCTCCGACGAGCGGGACGGCTGATCGCTCCACAGGCACCGAACGCTGGTCCGCGCAGGTCACAACACTGCCCGCACGGCCAGCTCCGCTCTTCATGAAAATCAGATCGTAAAGCGCTTGACGACCTTATTCTCGGCTCGTACTGTGCAGGTAGGGACGGCGGCCATCTCAGCGCCGCCAGAATTCATCACCGAAAGGTGAAAAGTCATGCGCGAAACACGTCACCTCATGCAGGTGAGCCGGGGCCGCACGAGTCGGCAGGCGCATCGCGATACCGGCGGAATCATCGACGATGAACTGACACGCGAGGGATTCGACGGCCGCTCGACGGTCTTCTACAGAAACGAAGACCCGACGAAGTTCCGCACCACGGGCCGCTTCCGCAATACCCAGTTCCTGAGCCAGGCCCTTCAGGCGAGCGACAGCATTTCTGCCGATGGCACTCCGCAGCGCGTGTTCTTCAACAGCGACGGTGCGATCTGGATCAGCCGCCGGCAGGAGTCGATGCCGTGGTTCCGCCGCAACGTGGACGGCGATGAGTGCTGGTTCGTCCACGAGGGAAGCGGCACATTCGAGTCGGAATACGGAGAATTTTCGTTCGGTGCCGGGGACTACGTGTACATCCCCAAGGGGGCGACCCATCGCTTTCTCGTCGACTCCCCGCTGCTCCTGTTCGGCCTGGAGTCCTTCGAAGAACTGAGGACACCGAAGTATGACGGTGTCGGCCGGCACGGGCCGATCGACCCCGACGTCGTGAGGCTCCCCAGCCTCCAGGAGCCCGTGACCGAGCTCGGTGAGTTCGTGATCAAGGTGAAGTACGACGGCGAGTACTCCGAGGTCATCAGCGAGGTCCATCCGTTCGACGTCCACGGATGGAAGGGCGACCTCTTCCCGTTCGCCTTCAATATCGCGGACTGGAACGTCATCATGTCGGACAGCCTTCACCTGCCGCCGTCGATGCACGTCTTCCTGTCGTCGCCCGGATTCCACTTGATCAACCTGCTGCCCAGGCCCTCGGAGAAGACCCCCGGCACGGAGCGGGTGCCGTGGTACCACCGCAACGCCGACTACGACGAGGTCGTGTTCGTGCACGGCGACTCGATCTTCAACTCGCCCGCGCCACCGGGTCTCATCAACCACGACCCGCAGGGGATTCATCACGGCTGGTCGCGGGAGACCCGTGAGGCGATCCAGGCCGCGTGGGAGGAATACGACCGCCTCGAGTGGAAGATCATCATGGTGGAGTCCCGTAAACCGTTCCGGCTCGACCCGGCGGTGGAACAGCTGGTGGCACAGACCGAATCGTCTTCCCTGTCAGGCAAGGAGTCGGAAAAATGACCGTTATGACTACGGACGGCTACGAATCCACGAATATCTCGCTCGTCTATGCGAATAATTCGGGATCTCGCGAGATCTACGCGTCGTGGGACGATGTGGTGTTCCTGGAAGGAAAACTGCTCGCCCGGCCCGATGTGAAGCAGGACACCGCCGTAATTTTCATCCACCCGACGGGTCCGCTCCACAACCTTCCTTTCCCGCAGGAACTGGCACGCCGCGGTGTGCATGTCCTGTGTGCGACCACGCGCTACCCGTACAACGACGCCGCGCTCATCATGGAGAACGTCCTCCTCGACCTCGGCGAGTGGGTTCGCCATCTCCGTGAGGACCGCGGTTACGCAAAGGTCGTACTCGGGGGATGGAGCGGTGGCGGGCCGGTGACCACCTTCTACCAGGCTCAGGCCGAGAAGGTCACGGTCACCGAGACGCCGGCCGGCGACCCGGTCGACCTTTCCGGACTGATTCCCGCGGACGCCGTTCTCCAGATGTCCGCGCACGTCTCACGCGCGCGACTGCTCACCGACGCCCTGGACGCGTCGATCACCGACGAGCGCGACCCGTTCCGCCGGAATCCGGCTCTGGACCTGTTCGGGAAGGACAAGGCGGCGCAGCCGCCCTACTCAGCCGACTTCATCGCCGAGTACCGAAAGGCCCAGTTGGCGCGAAACCGCCGCATCACCGCCTGGGTGAAGGAGCGGCTCGCCGACTCTGGCCCCAGCGGGGAAGCCTCCCTCAACATGCCCTTCGTGGTCTACGGCACGATGGGCGAGCCCCGTTGGCTCGACCCCGCGCTCGACCCGAACGAGCGGGAGCCGGGAACGTCCTTCCTCGGTCCTCCGGCCGTCGCGAACAACTCGCCGATCGCCCTGGCCCGGTACACGTCGCTCCGCAGTTGGCTCTCACAGTGGAGCATCGACGACACCAACGCGTCGACCGACAAGATGGGACCCGGGGTCACGGTGCCCAGCCTGGTGCTCACCAGCGGCGCGGACAACGCGGTTCCCACCCCGGTCTCCGACATCGTGGTGAACAGCCTCGGCGGTGAGGTCACCCATCACCACCTTGTCGGCGCGAACCACTACTACCTCAACCAGCCCGACAAGCTGGCAGAGGCTTCAACGGTCCTCTTGGAGTGGCTGCAGAACCGAGGCATGCACTCTCCCGTTGGCTGAGGACCAGCCGTCAAGCATCCCCGGGGGGCGGCCGGCGTCGAGCGGGTGACCGCGAGACGTCGGCCGCGTGGCGCCGCCGCGGTCACGCCCCGGTGATCACCGCGTCCCGGACCTTGACGGTGTCCACGAACTGTTCGAATCGTTTACTCGGCCGAGTACGCTCAACGCTTCGCGGCCGGCCACCGGCAGGGCGCATTCGCGGACGGAAGGAATCAACTGACGTGGCAGTAACGGACGTTGACCCGTCTGTTCTCCGCTTCGGTTCCGGGCACGTGGTGCTCGACCCGGGCACGGGCGCCCTGCTGCGGTTCGTCGACGAGCAGGACCCGGCGCGCCGGTTTCTGCTGGAGGCGGAGACCACCGACTGGCACTCGGTGGAACACCAGTGGGGCTCGGGGCATCTCGTCACCGAACGTGGCGCGGCCCGCTGGTACACCCCCGCGCGGCTGCGGATCGAGGAGGACGGCGCGGAAGCCGTGTACACGCCGCTGCCGGGCCTGCGCGTCGAGGTGCACCGCAGCGTGCGCGGACGGACCCTCCACGAGCGGTACGCCGTCGTCAACATCGCCTCCGAGCCGGTCACGATCACCGCGCTCGGCATCCAGACACCGTTCGCCGACCTGTACGACGGGGCGGAGCGATCCCTCCAACACGCGGTGCACGCCCACCTGTTCACCGGCGGCACCTGGGCCTGGGCACTGGCCCAGCCGATGTCCGGCCGGGGTCGCGTTCTCGGCGTGATCGTGCGGGAGGGCGCGCTGCGGGCGTACGCCGTCGAGTCGCGGAACGTGAACTCGATGTCCAACGCCCGCGGCCACCTGGTCCTCCTGGTGACGGACCACGCCCGCAACCCCGGCGCCTTCGGCGGCCAGCCGCCCATCGTCCTGCAACCCGGCCAATCCACTGCCGTCTCCTGGGAGTTGGGCTGGTACGCCACGGCGTGTACACCTTGGACCTGGACAACGGGGCCCGTACCGAGGTCCTCTTCCACCTGCCGCTGCGGGAGATCGTGCGGCGGCGGACGGCGTACATCATGGAGCACCAGGTGGCCCGCGAGCGCCCCGGCTTGCTCGCCCACGCCTTCGTGCCCGTCGACACCCGCACCGGGCTGACCCAGGCCACCAACGGCTGGTCGGACTGGACCGACGGTTCTGAACGCCTCGCCATGCCGCTGCTGCTGCAACTCGCCACCGCCCGCGGCTGGGCTGACCCCGAGCAGACCGGACCGCTTCTCGACGGCTGGGCCCGCTTCGTCCGCGCCCATCTGCTGGACGACACCGCCGCCCCGCCGCGGCTCCCAGAACTGGTACACCGGCCCCCGGCTGTACGACGCCCCCTGGCTGGCCCAGTTCTTCCACGACCGGCACCGCCTGCGCGGCGACGAGGACGCCCTTGACCTGGCGGCCCGCATCACCGAGCGCGGCTTCGAACTCGGCGCCGCCGAACACCTCTCCCTGATGCTGTCCCAGACGACGAGGGCCATCGCCGACAGCCTCGACACCACAGGGCAGACCGCCCGAGCCGAGGCGCTGCGCGCCCAACTCGTCGACAGCGCCCGGCACTTCGTACGCCTCGGCACCCGGCTGCCCGAGCACGAGGTCGCGTACGAGCAGTCCATGGTCGCCCCACTCCTTGACCTGCTCATCGACGCGTACGCCCTGACCGGCGAGCCGGTCTTCCATGACGCCGTCGCCGAACGGCTGCCCTGGCTGCTGGCCTTCTCCGGCCCGCAGCCGCACGCCCGGATGCACGGCATCGCGATCCGCCACTGGGACGGCTACTGGTTCGGCGCCAACCGGCTGTGGGGAGACGTGTTTCCCCACTACTGGAGCGCCCTGACCGCGACCACCCTGCTACGGCTGCCGGCCGGCCTGCGCACCGAGCACACCGACCGTCTCGCCCGGGCGATCCTGGCCGCCAACATGGCCAACTACCGCGAGGACTCCACAGCCACCTGCGCCTTCGTCATGCCGTCGACCGTCGACGGCCGCCCTGCGCACACCGCGGACCCGCTGGCCAACGACCAGGACTGGCACCTCGTGCTGTGGATGCGGACCGAGGAGCCGAAGGACCCGAAGCCTGCGGCGGCAAGCGCCAGGGCTTGATGCCCCCCGCCCACAGGCTGACCTCGGCGTCCGTGGGCTTCGGCGTGGCCCCCTCGGAGCTGTCGTCCGCCGCATCCGGGCGCCGGCGGTGGCCCAGGGTGATGCCGGGAGTGAGGAGGTCGGGGGACTGACCGGAACAGGAACCGGATCTGCAGGGATAGGCGTTTTACGGTGTCCTGATGCGACTTGTTCCTAGATGGGCCCTGCTCTCGTCGGGGTGTGCGCCCGTCCTGCTGGCCGGAGGCTGGGCGATCGCGGCGGTGCTGGAGGGACCCGCCTACGACCCCGCCACCCGGACGATCAGTGTCCTGGCGGCGTACGGGGCCTCGGGATTCTGGGTGATGACCGGAGGACTGCTCGCCCTGGGCGCCTGTCACCTGCTGACCGCCTGGGGGCTGCGTGCGGCGGCACTCGCCGGACGTGTGGCGCTGGCCGGCGGTGGAGCGGCGACGTTGGGGGTGGCACTGTTCCCGGCGCCGAGCAGTGGGGGTTCCCTGGGGCACGGTTTCGTTGCCGCGGTCGGATTCGCTCTGC
Source organism: Streptomyces pseudoechinosporeus (assembly GCF_054783935.1). Lineage (NCBI taxonomy): Bacteria > Bacillati > Actinomycetota > Actinomycetes > Kitasatosporales > Streptomycetaceae > Streptomyces > Streptomyces pseudoechinosporeus. The sequence continues at coordinate 327,949 of NZ_BAAGPS010000024.1, read as the reverse complement.
TGGCGGTGTGGCCGGTCCTGGCTGCCGATCGCGGAGGGACCGCACCCTGGGGGCTCCGGCCCGCGCCCTCGTTCGCGGCGACCACCCTGATGGCCGTCGGCGCGGCATGGTTCCTGATCGAACTGCACCGTCACGGTGCCGCTGGTGTCGCCGAACGCGTGGTGACCTCCATCCAGTCCCTCTGGCCCTTCGTAGTCGTCGCTTCGTGCGCCCGTCATCCTGACGACGACGGGCCTGCGATGTGAGTCCTGCGAGGTGAGGGGTGAATGCCGGGCGGAGTCACTTCCAAGTGGCCAGGTATTCGCCGATCTTCTCCCGCATGAATACGGAGGACTCCTTGGCCTTCTCCTCCCAGGCGAACACGCAGGCGGTGAGGGTGCCGTCGAAGCCGCCTGCGTCGAGTGCGCGGAAGAGTTCGTCGAAGTCGACCTCGCCCTCGCCCATGTTCAGGTGCTGGTGGATGCGGGCCGGGGTGCCGGGCGGGTTGAGGATGTAGCGGTTGCCGGAGGACGCGGTGTGGTCGAGGGCGTCGGCGAGGTGGACGTGGGTGAGCAGGTCTCCCGCGTACTCGATGATGCCGGGGGCGTCGTTGCCGATGTGGAAGGTGTGCGGGGCGCAGTAGAGGAAGCCGACGTTCGGGTGGTTGATGCCGCGGATGAAGTTGATCGCGTCGTAGCCGTTCTCGATGAAGTCGTCCGGATGCGGCTCCAGGGCGAGGTGGATGCCCTCGCGTTCGAACAGCGGCAGCAGTTCGTCCATCGACTTCCAGAACTGGGCCTCGCTGCGGTCCGGGTCCTCCGGGCGGCCGTTGAACTCGGAGATCATGCTGGTGACGCCGAGGTCCGCGGTGATCTGGACGGCCCGCTTCCAGTACCGTACGGCGGCCTGCCTGGCGTCCTCGTCCGGACCCGACCAGCGGAACAGGGGGAGGACGGAGGAGATGCCGACGCCCGCGGACTCCAGAGCCTTGCGGAACTTCGCGACCGTGCCGTCATCGAGGCGCGGATGGCGGAAGAACGGGATGAAGTCCTCCCGCGGCGACAGCTCGATCCACTCGTAGCCCAACTCGGCCACCACGGCGGGCAGTTCGAGCAGTGGGGTGTTGCGGATCATGTACGGGTCGAGGGCGATCTTCATGGTGAGTACTCCTTGGTGTCATCGGCTCCGGCGACGCGCCACCCGGGCGCCGCTCCCCGGCCGGAACTGGACGAACCGGGCGCTCGCCGTCCCGCTTCCTGTCTGGGCCCGGCCACTCAGGACCTACCGTTAAAGCGCTTTAAGTCCTGGTACTATCAGCGGCGTCACAGACAGATGTCAAGGGTGTTGCCCAAACCACGGGAGGTCGTGTGGACGAGGTCGGCTCCGGTGCCCCCGCGGGCGGCAACGGCGCGACTCCGCGTCCCCGCCTGGAGGACGTCGCCGCGCGCGTCGGCCTGTCGACGGCGTCGGTGTCGCTGGTGCTGCGGGGCGTGCCCGGCCCCAGCGAGCGCACCCGGCAGCGCGTCCTGAAGGCCGCCGCCGAACTCGGCTACCGCCCCGACCGCACCGCCAGCGCCCTGGCCAGCAGGCGCAGCCGGCTGCTCGGCGTCATGGTCGCCATCCACAGCCCCTTCCACGCCGAGCTGGTCGAGCACCTGCACACGGCCGCCGAGGAGGTGGGCTACGACCTCGTCCTGAGCGCCCTGACCCCGAACCGCGACGAGAACACGGCCGTCGAGACACTCCTGGCCTTCCGCTGCGAGGCGCTGATCCTCCTCGGCCCGGTGGCCCCCGCCTCCGTACTCGCCGACCTCGACCGAAGGGCGCCCGTCATCTCCGTGGGCCGCCGGATCACCGGGGCCGAACTGGACGTCGTCCGCACCGCCGACGACGACGGAGTCGGCCAGGTCGTCGACCACCTGGTGGGCCTCGGGCACCGTACGATCGCCTACGTCGACGGCGGCAAGGGTGTCATCGCCACCGACCGGCGCCGCGGTTACCGGAGTGCCATGCGCCGCCACGGTCTCGACGAACAGATCGGGATCCTGCACGGGGACATCACCGAGGAGGCCGGGGAGAAGGCCGGCCGGCACTTCCTCGACGACGGCGAACTGCCGACCGCCGTCGTGGCCTACAACGACCAGAGCGCCATCGGCCTGCTCACCGCCTTCCGGCGGGCCGGCATCGACGTCCCCGGCACCATCTCCGTCGTCGGCTACGACGACAACACCCTGTCCCGGCTGGCCGCCTTCGACCTGACCACCGTCAGCCAGAACGCCGAGGAACAGGCCCGCCAGGCCGTGACGGCCGCCGTCGAGCGCCTCGACCAGGGCCGCACCACACCCCGCGAGATCGTCCTCGATCCCTCCCTGGTGATACGGGGGACCACGGCTCAGCCGCGCTGATCACGGGGGCAGGCGCCGCTGGTCTCGCTCAAGGAGGACCCGTGTCGTCCTGGGGAAAGCCGTACCGTCCCTGAAGCCGCACGAAGCGGGCCGCGGTCACGATCCGACGCTGCTCCAGCCCCGATGCGGTGCGCACGAAGCACACGACGCGCTCGTGTCCGCCCGGCCCGATCGGCTGCACCAGGCGGCCGGACGGCCGCACCTGCGTGACCAGCGGTGCGGGTACCTCCGGGAACGCGGCCGAGACGACGACCGCGTCGTACGGAGCGCGGTCCGGCACGCCGCCGCTGCCGTCGCCGATCCGCAGCTCCACGTTCCGTATCCGCTGCCGTGCGAGGTTGCCGCGCGCCTGGCGGGCGATGTCCGGCCGCATCTCGATGCTGACCACGTCGGCGGCCAGCCGGGCGAGCAGCGCCGTCTGGAAGCCGAGACCGGTACCGATCTCAAGGACATGCTCGTTCCCGCCCAGGCCAAGGCTCTCGATCATCATGGCGGACAGCGACGGCTGCGTCGTGACCTGTCCCTGCCCGATCGCAACGGGTGCGTCGCGGTAGGCGGCGGCCACCTGACCGGCCGGAACGAACTCCGCCCGGGGCGTCGTCCGTACGGCCTCGAGCAGCCGTTCGTCCCTGATCCCGGCGGCTCCGAGGGCCCGCACGAGATCCTCGGGCTCCCTGGGTACGGAGTTCATGGGCGGGTCACCACACCGTCAGCCTAGGCGGCCGGGTGAGGGTTGCCGGACCTGTTCTGGCTCCGGTCCGGCAACCCTGCGGGCAGACGGTGACCTACGGACGGATCAGAGCGCGCCCTGGGTCCAGGGTCCGGTGATCGCGAACGTGATGCCGGGTGTCTGGACGTTGACGAACAGCCAGTTGCCGTTCTTCGGCTCGAACACGGATCCCGCCCACTCGGAGCCCCTGTGGTCGGCGGCCGGGACGTTCTTGCCCGCGGTGCCGCCCCGCAGGTCGACGTCGTTGGCGGCGAAGCGGAAGATCTCGCCCTCCGTGGTCAGCCCGTGGACGTACTCGGTGCCGCCGCCGTCCTCGCACAGCACCAGGCCGCCGCGAGGGCTGACGCACATGTTGTCCGGTGCGTTGAGCACGTCGGAGCCCGGGGAGGCGAAGAGCACCCTGAACTCGTCGGTGGCCGGGTCGAGTTCGAAGACCTGGCCCTGGCGGGCGGGACCGCCGTCGGTCGTGAGCACATAGATGCGGTCGTTGCCGTACCAGGCGCCCTCGAGGCGGCTGAACACGGCGGCGCCGTTCGCCTGCGCCTGGAGCCGCACCGTGTCCGTCGCCGGGTCGGCGTCGCTCACGGGCACCCAGGAGACGGTGCCGTACGCCTTCTCGCCGTCGAGGCGGGTGTCGTACTTCGCGGCGCCGATGCGCATGGCCTCGAGGCGGCCGCCCTTGGACAGATCGCCCGGCACCGCCGGCACGAAGCGGTACAGCGATGCGTCGCCGCGGTCCTCGGTCTCGTAGACGTGGCCGGTCGCCGGGTCGATGGCGACGGCCTCGTGGTTGAACCGGCCCATGGCCTTGTACGGTTCGGGGTTGCCCTTGCCCTGAGAGGCCACCTCGAAGATGTAGCCGTGGCGCTTGCCGGCGGTCGTGGAGAAGGTTTCCTCGCAGGTGAGCCAGGTGTTCCACGGGGTGGGACCGCCGGCGCAGTTGCGGATGGTGCCGCCGAGGCTGCCGTACGACTCCAGCCATTGGCCGGCGTCCGGGTCGAAGACCATGGTGGTGGTCCCGCCGCCGGCCTCGGGGTTGTAGGCCGGGGCGGTGAAGGCGGGTCCGGCGCCGCGCTCGTGGTTGCGGACGAGGTGGACCTTGTCCCCGTACCGGAAGGCCGCCATGCCGTCGTGCGAGCCCGGGGTCCGTACCCCGTCGTCCATGAGGTCGTTCGTCCAGCCGTAGGAGATGTACTCGAACCCGCGCGGCAGCTGCAGCAGTTCCAGGCCGGTCGCCTGGTCCTTGACCGGGCGCAGCGGACCGTACCCGGCGTCGAATTCCAGCTTGACCGGCGCGGCTGCCGCCGTCCGCGCCGCGAGGGCCTGGAAGGGTACGGACGCGGCAGCGGCCACGGCAGCCCCGCGCAGGAGGGTGCGTCGTTCAAAACCGGAACCGGTGGATCTTCCGGCGGACGTGCCTGACATGGGAGTCCTCTCGATGCAACGAACGAGGGGGCGGCGCGAGTCACTCTAGGAGCAGACGCTTGGTCGTTTTCCCAACGGCAAGTGAGCGTTGGGAGAACCTCTTTCGGCCATGGGGGCAGGAATTTGGCCATTCGGTGCGCACGAGGCCGGGGCGTCCGCAGGGCGGGGCCGGTCATGCCTCGGGGCTGCTCGCGGGTGGTGCCGTCGTGCCGCGTACTTCGAGGAAGGGGACGGTGAGGTCGACCTCGCCGGGGCGGTCCGGGGCGTCGATGCGTTCCAGCAGCCGCTGGGCGGCGCGGCGGCCGACGTCGTGGCTGGCGTTGTCGACGGTGGTCAGCCACAGATGGCGAAGGCGGGAGAGGTAGGTGTTGTCGTAGCCGATGAGGGAGAGATCGCGGGGGACCCGCAGGCCGCTCTCCTCGGCGGCGGAGAGGGCGCCGACACAGGCCATGTCGTTGACCGCGAAGACGGCGGTGGGCCGCCGCGGACGGCTCAGCAGCCGGACGGTGGCCCGGTAGCCGCCCTCTTCGGTGAGGTCGCCCTGCTCCACGACCGCTGTGCCGGTCAGTCCGTGCTCGCGCATGGTGGCCTCGAAGCTGCGGCGGCGCAGTTCGCCGACCGCGCCCTGCCCGGCGATGTGGGCGATGTGCCGGTGGCCCAGGCCGATGAGGTGCTCGGTGGCCAGGCGGGCGCCGTGCTCGTCGTCGCCCGCGACGATGTCCACGCCGGGCAGCACCGGTTCGCGGGTGCCGGCGACGACAGTGGGGACCCGCCCGGCGGCGGTGCGCAGCGCCTCGGGGTCCTGCAGGGTGCCGACGGCGATCAGGCCGTCGACGCGCAGCTCGGTGAACGTGCGGGTGAGGTCCTCGCCGAGGCGCCGGTTCAGGTGGCTGTCGGCCAGCAGCGTGTGCAGGCCGCTGTCGTACAGCCGCGCGTTCAGCCCGTCGAGGAGTTCCACGAACCAGGGGTTGCGCAGGTCGTTCAGCAGCACGCCGACCGTGCGGGTGCGCCGCTCGCTGAGGCTGCGCGCGGCGGCGTTGGGCCGGTAACCGAGTTCCTCGACCGCGGCGAGGACCGCCGCCCGCTTCTCGGGACGCACACCCTCCGCACCGCGTAGCACCAGCGAGACCAGGGACTTTGACACGCCGGCCCGCGCGGCGACGTCACGTATGGTCGGAGTGCTCATGGGATGGACCGTTCCACACGGCTCGAGCCCTTGTAAAGGCCCCTTGACACCTGCTGGAAACAGGACTCATCGTGAGGCCGCAGGTTCTGGATCGGTCCAAAGAGGCTTTGAACGAGGTCCGAACAAGGTCGGAACAAGGTCCACAGAAGGGCTGTCATGGTGAATGGGCTCGGCATCGCCGTCGTGGGGTTCGGCTGGATGGGACGTGTGCACACACAGGCGTACGCCCGCCTGCCGCACCACTTCCCGCAGCTGTCCCTGCGGCCCGAACTGGTCGCGGTCGCGGACGAGGTGCCCGGCCGGGCCGAGGAGGCGGCGGGGCGGTACGGCTTCGCGTCCGCGGCCCGCGACTGGCGGGAGGTGGCCGCCGATCCGCGGGTGCGGGCGGTGAGCATCACCGCCCCGAACTTCCTGCACCGCGAGATCGGCGTGGCGATGGCCGAGGCCGGCAAGCACATCTGGATCGAGAAGCCGGTGGGCCTGACCGCCGAGGACGCCAGGGCCGTCGCCGACGCCCTCGGCAAGGCGGGCGTCCAGGGCACCGTCGGCTTCAACTACCGCAACGCGCCCGCCGTCGAAGCCGCCCGCGAACTGGTCGCCTCCGGCGAGATCGGCACGGTCACACACGTACGCATCCGGCTGTTCAGCGACTACGCGGCCCACCCCGAGGGTGCCCTGAGCTGGCGGTACGAACGGGAGCGCGGGGGCGGCGGGGTGCTGGGCGACCTGGCCTCACACGGCGTCGACCTGGCCCGCTTCCTGCTCGGGGACATCACCTCCCTCACCGCCGACACCGCCGTCTTCATCCCCGAGCGGGCCCGCCCCACCGGCGCCACCGCCGGTCACACCCGGGCGACCGGCGGGGAACTCGGGCCGGTGGAGAACGAGGACTACGTCAACTGCCTCCTCCGTTTCGCCTCCGGTGCCCGCGGTGTCCTGGAGGCGTCCCGGGTCTCGGTCGGCGAGCAGAACAACTACGGATTCGAGATCCACGGCACCACCGGCGCGGTGTTCTGGGACTACCGCCGGATGGGAGAGCTCGCCGTCAGCCGCGGCAGCAGCTACCAGGACCAGCCCGTGAGCACCCTGTACGTCGGCCCCGGACACGGCGAGTACGCCGCCTTCCAGCCGGGCTCGGCCAACAGCATGGGGTACGACGACCTGAAGGTCATCGAGGCGTACCACTTCGTGCGTTCGATCGCCGAGGGCATTGCGTACGGGCCGACGGCGGCCGACGCCGTGGCGAGCGCGGTGGCACTGGACGCCATGGCGCGCTCCGCCGAGCAGGGAACATGGGTGAACTTGGGGTGACCGCGTCAGCCGCCGCCGTCGAGGTCGGTGCGCTGGCGGAGCACCCGTAGCTCGTGACCGAGGAGCTGCATCTCGTACAGCTTCCCGCGCGCGTTCTCGAACGGGCGGTGCAGGATCATCATCAGCTCACCGTCGAAGGTGTGGAACAGCATGCCGTGACCGCTGTCGTCCCGGACCAGAGGGCGGTGCTGTTGCCAAGGCCCGGTGATGTCGCCGGACTTGGAGACGGCATAGGTCTGCACATAGCCGCCACTGATGGTGCCGTCCTGGCCGGCCACGTTCTTCTCGTACGTCGACCACAGCATGAGCAGGGAGTCGTCAGGGGTGCGGTACAGCTGCGGGCCGTCGGTGACGTAGGGCGAGAGCTGGTGCGGTACGCCACCGGGGATCTGCTCGCTGATCCAGAACGCGTCCGACGCCTTGAACAGGAAGACCGGGTCTCCGATCGTCCGGGTCAGGTCCGGAGCCAGGCGGATCGCTTCCATGGTTCCGTCGATGGTCTGCAGCCACTCGTGTGCGTACACCATCCAGGGCTGTCCGGCCGGGTCGACGTAGAGCGTGCCGTCGAGGGTCATCAACTGCTCGGGAGGGGTGGGGCCCGCCGGGTCGATGACGGTGAAGGGCCCCAGCAGCGAGTCGGACACAGCCGTGATCGTGCCGCGCATGTGGTTGGGGAGCTGGAACGGTGTGCCCCATTGGCTGGGCGGCGGTACCGGCAGCGGCTTGTCCTGGTCGTGCAGCGTGGTGAGCAGGTAGTACCTGCCGCCCCATGCGTGCACCTCCGGCGCCCATCCGCCGTCGCTCGCCCAGATCTCCTTCTGCTCGGCGGCCCGGAAGACCACGACGGGACGCATCCAGTCGCGCAGGTCGCGGCTGCGGTAGACCATCGTGCCGGTGCCGTCCACGCCCGATACGGACGGGTTGTTGGACGTGTAGAGGTAGTATGTGCGGGTTTTGCTGTCGGCGACGATGAACGGATCGTGCAGCGGCATGTCGGGAAGCCGCATCAGCTCGGTCTCATCGGTCTCAGCCACGGTCGAAGAATACGTTGACGCTCATTCCCGGGCGGGGGCGGCTACTCCCAACCGGGCTCGCGAGAGGCCGGCGGCAGCAGGGTCTCGATCTTCCCCCGGACCTCCCGCATCACGGCGACGATGCGTCGCTGATGCTCCTCCGTGAGGCGGGACACCGGTACCGAGCAGCTGATGGCGTCGTTGGCCGGGGTGTCGTAGCGCAGGGCGAAGCCGAAGCCGGCGATGCCGAGGACGGTTTCCTCGCGGTCGATTGCGTAGCCGCGTTCGCGTATCTCGGCGAGATCGGTGAGCAGCGTCGCCCGCGTGGTGTGCGTGTTCTCGGTGCAGGCCGTCAACGGCTCGTCGAGCAGGGGGAGTTCGGCGTCGGGGCGTTCCGCGAGGAGGGCCTTGCCCAGGGCGCCGGCATGGGCGGGGACGCGGCGGCCGACCCGGCTGATCGTGCGCAGGTATTCGTGGGACTCGCGGGTCGCGAGGTAGACGACGTCGGAGCCGTCCAGCCGTGCCAGGTGGATGGTCTCGCCAAGTGTGTCCGAGGCCTCGTCGAGATACGGGCGGACCGTACGTACCCGCTTGTCACTGTCGAGATAGCTGGTGCCGGTGAGCAGCGCGCGGATCCCGATGCCGTACAGGGAACCGGTCGCATCCGTGCGGACCCAGCCGTGCTCGACGAGGGTCTGCAGCAGCGCGTACATGCTGCTGCGGGGCACGCCCAGCTCCTCGGACAGCTCGCGCAGCCGGGCCGGTCGGTCGCCCCGTGCGGCAAGCAGTTCGAGCAACGCGACAGTACGGACCGCCGACTTGACCTCGGGTACGCCCCCAGCCTGTGACATGAGCCGATCGTAAGTCCGTCGGCAATCCGTGGGCCCCGAGCCATTGACTCGTTCCCGTCCACAAGCCTAGCCTCCATCCTCATACATGGACGCTGTCTTCATATGAAGACAGCGCAGCGAAGGCGGCGTCCACGGTTCAAAGGGGAACTGGTACATGCCACTTGTTGTCGTCGGGATCAGTGTTCTGATCCTGCTCTTCCTGATGACGAAGCTGAAACTCAACGGCTTCGCCGCCCTCCTCCTCGTGGCCGTGGGCGTCGGCCTGGTCCAGGGGATCGAGCTGGAGAAGATCCCGGAGGTCCTCTCGGAGGGCATCGGAGGACAGATCGGCGACACGATGCTCGTCATCGGGCTCGGCGCGATGGTCGGCCGGGTGATGGGGGACTCCGGCGCGGCCCAGCGGATAGCCGGCAAGCTCCTCGACCTGTATGGTCCGCGCTGGGTGCAGGTGGCCATGGTGCTGACGGCCATGCTCATCGGCGTCACGATGTTCTACGAGGTCGCGTTCGTGATCATCGTGCCGATCGCGTTCACCATCGTGCGCGTCACCGGGAAGAACCTGCTGTGGGTCGGCCTCCCGATGTCGATCGCCCTGTCCACCATGCACAGCTTCCTGCCGCCCCACCCCGGACCGACCGCGGTGGCCGCTTCCTTCGACGCCTCGGTCGGACTGACGCTGTTCTACGGCCTGTTCATCGCCCTCCCCGCCGGTGCGCTCATCGCCCTGCTGTGGCCGCGCCTTCCGTTCGTGCGGGCGATGAACCCCTCCATCCCCAAGGGCCTGGTCAGCGAACGCGTCTTCGACGAGGAGGAGATGCCGGGCATGGCCTGGTCGCTGTCGGTCGCCCTGCTGCCCGTCGTGCTGATCGCCGGGGCGGCCGTGACCGACATGGCCGCGTCCGGAACCAGTCCTGTCCTGCACTTCGTCGCCTTCATCGGTTCGGCGCCGGTCGCTCTCCTGCTGACGCTGTGCATCGCCATGTGGGCGTTCGGCCCGCGGATCGGCCGCAGTCTGGACGAGGTCAGCGCTTCGTGCAGGTCGGCTGCCCAGGCGATGGCGATGATCCTGCTCGTGATCGGCGCGGGCGGAGCCTTCAAACAGGTCCTCGTCGACGGCGGGATCTCCGACTACATCAAGGACACGACCGACGGCTGGTCCATCTCGCCGCTCGTCCTCGCCTGGCTCATCGCGGCCATCCTGCGCGTGGCCCTCGGCTCGGCGACCGTCGCCGTCGTCACGGCCTCGGGCGTGGTGCTGCCGCTGCTCGCGGGCAGCGGAGTCCACCCGGAGATCATGGTGCTGGCCGTCTCCTGCGGCTCGATCGCGTTCTCCCATGTGAACGACCCGGGTTTCTGGATGTTCAAGGAGTACTTCAACCTGTCCGTAATCGACGCGATCAAGGCGCGCACCACCTACACGACCGTGCTCGCGATCCTGGGCCTGGGCGGCGTACTGGCCGTCGAATGGGCCCTGGACGTCCTCAACCTGTGATGCGGAGACCAGCCATGCAGCAGCCCACCGTCACCAAGTTCTCCGTCCACCCGGTCGCCGGCCGGGACTCCATGGAGCTCAACCTCTCCGGCGCCCACGGCCCGTACTTCACCCGGAACATCGTCGTCCTCGAGGACTCCGAGGGGCGTACGGGACTGGGGGAGGTGCCCGGCGGTGAGAAGATCACGCAGACTTTGCGGGACGCCGAATCCCTCGTCGTCGGCGCGCGTGTGGGCGACTACAAGCGCGTACTGCGGGCCATTGGCGACAGGTTCGCGGACCGCGACCGGGGCGGCAGAGGCGGCCAGACCTTCGATCTGCGCACCACCGTGCACGCGGTCACCGCCGTCGAGTCGGCACTTCTGGATCTCCTCGGGCAACACCTGGAGGTTCCCGTCGCCGCGCTCCTGGGCGACGGGAAACAGCGCGATTCCGTGCGGGTCCTCGGTTACCTCTTCTACGTCGGCGACCCCGACCGGACCGACCTGGAGTACGTACGCGAACCCGACTCGGCCGTGGACTGGTACCGGATCCGGCACGAGGAGGCGCTGACTCCCGAGGCGATCGTCCGTCAGGCCGAGGCGACCTACGACCTGTACGGCTTCCGCGACTTCAAGCTCAAGGGCGGCGTCCTGCGGGGGAGCGAGGAGGTCGAGGCGGTACGGGCGCTCAAGGAGCGGTTCCCGGAGGCCCGGATCACCCTCGACCCGAACGGCGCCTGGTCCCTACGGGAAGCCGTCGACCTGTGCAAGCCGCTCGTCGGCACGCTCGCCTACGCCGAGGACCCGTGCGGAGCCGAAGGCGGCTACTCGGGGCGTGAGATCCTCGCGGAGTTCCGCCGGGCCACCGGGCTGCCCACGGCGACCAACATGATCGCGACGGACTGGCGCGAGCTGACCCACGCGCTGGCCCTGCAGTCCGTCTCCATCCCGCTCGCGGACCCGCACTTCTGGACGATGCAGGGTTCGGTACGGGTCGCCCAGCTCTGCAACGCGATGGGGCTGACCTGGGGCTGCCACTCCAACAACCACTTCGACATCTCCCTGGCGATGATGGCCCACTGCGGGGCCGCCGCCCCCGGTGAGTACAACGCCCTTGATACGCACTGGATCTGGCAGGAGGGCCTGGAACGGCTGACCACCGAACCTCCGCGGATCGTCGACGGCGAGGTCGCCGTCCCGGACACCCCGGGCCTCGGCGTCCGCCTCGACAGGGACCGCCTCCTCGCGGCCCAGGACCTCTACCGGGAGAAGAAGCTGTCAGCCCGCGACGACGCACTCGCGATGCGGTACCTGGTCAAGGACTGGACCTTCGACGGCAAGCGGCCCTGTCTCGTGCGCTGAGCCCCGTGCGTTGAACCCGGCGCGCTGAATCCGGCCCGGGACGCGCCGAGGGCCGGCGCCTTGCGGCGTCGGCCCTCGGATTCGTCGTGAGGTGTCCGGCGGGTCCTGCCCGCCGGACGGATCTCAGACGGCGCGGACGTTCGTGGCCTGCGGGCCCTTGGGGCCCTGGACGACGTCGAACTCCACGTGCTGGTTCTCCTCGAGGCTACGGAAGCCGTGGCCGTCGATCTCGGAGTAGTGCACGAAGACGTCCGGTCCCTCGGACTGGGCGATGAAGCCGAAGCCCTTCTCGCCGTTGAACCACTTGACGGTTCCCTGAGTCATTTGTTGCTCCTTGCAGGGGCTGGGTACGGGGCCCCACACCGTGCGGTGCCCCGGGCCGGCCTGGACGCGTCTTCTCCAGATCCCTGAAGGAAGGCGGCGCCCGCGACATCGTTCTTCGCGAGCGTGCGGTGAAACACAGACACAAAAACTACGACCACCCGCTACAACCCACCCCCTGCCGGATTCATTCCCGCCACCGCCTCCTGAGTTCGGGGTGGCGGTTGTCCCGGTCCTTGGTCAAGTGTCCAGCGAGGGGACGGACGACGCCCGGGCTCAGTGAGCACTCGGCACCTCGCCAGGTAACCGTTCTGCACCGCCGCGGACCGGCAATGGCCGTGTCCCTGTCCATGGCGACGGACGGTCCACGCGTGAGGCTTCGGGGACCGCCTCGACTTTGACCCGAGAAACCGATCAGTTTACGATGTGACCGAAACCGATCGGTTTCACCTGGGGGAAGTCGTGACCGCGATCCGAGGACGTCGTCGGCATCGGGGGTGGAATCAACTCGGTGCTGTTCGGGACTTGATGGCGATGTGCTCGTCGGAGGGGCGACGCCGAGTTGAGAGGTCTACCGCTCTTCCGAGGCGCGCACGCACCGAGGGTTGAACGTACCGAGGAGCTCGGCCCGCAACGGTGCCGTCCGGTCTTCTCCTGATGCAGTCGTGTTGTCGAGATCGGAGTAGGCCATGCATGAAATTCACCCGTTCCGCGTCCTGCGCGCGAAACCGCTGTGGATCGCCAACGGTGTCATCACGGGGGTACTGGCGCTGCTGTTCACCGTGTTCTATGTCGGCGCCAGCATCGATCCGGTCGATCACATGACGAAGTTGCCGGTCGGTCTGGTCAACGCCGACAAGGGGGCCGACGCCGGTGGTAAGCAGGTCAACCTGGGGGCGCAGATCACCGAGTCGATCAAGAAGTCCGCTGTGGGCGGGGACAAGATCGACTGGAAGGTGATGGACGAGAAGGAGGTGAAGGACGAGCTCGGCGAGGGCAAGTTGTTCGGCGCGCTCGTCGTGCCCGGCAACTTCACCTCCTCGGCCACCGCACTGGCCGACGCCGCGGCCACCGGGACCCCGGCTCGCCCGACGCTGACGGTGCTGACCAACCAGTCCGCCGGCAGCCTGGGTTCCAGCCTGGCTCGGGCGGCGACGACGCAGGCGGCCGAGAACGCCTCGCTCCAGGTGGGCAAGGAGCTGACCGCGCAGAACGGGATCGGACAGGCGAAGCTGCCCGCCGCGGCGCGCCTCCTGCTCGCCGACCCGGCCGCCGTCACGGTCAAGGACGGGCATCCACTCGACTCGCACAGCGGTCTGGGTCTGACGGCGTTCTACTACGCGCTCGTCCTGGTGGTCTGCGGCATGCTCTCCGCCAACGTCATCAGCGGCCAGGTCGACCACGCCCTCGGCTACACCCACAACGACATGGGCCCGCTGCGGCTGCACCGCCCGCTGATCCGGGCCACCCGGGTGCAGACCCTCGCCATCGGCAGCACCCTGATGGTCGGTCTGTCCCTGCTGATGGGGACCCTGGTCATGGTGGGCGCGGTCGGCGTCATGGGGATGGACGCCGCCCATCTGCCGCTGCTGTGGCTGTTCTCGGTGTGCGCCATCGCGGTCTCCGGGATCGGTGCGCTCTCCCTCCTCGCGGTCTTCGGCACGCCCGGCATGCTGGTGGTCACGCTGGTCTTCATCGGGATGGCGGTGCCGACGGCCGGGGCCACCACCCCCATCGAGGCGCTGCCCGGCTTCTACCGCTTCCTCGCGGAGTTCGAGCCGCTGCGGCAGATCACCGGCGGTCTCCGCTCGATCCTCTACTACGACGCCCAGGCCGACGCGGGCCTGGCCCGGGGCTGGGTGATGATGGCCGCCGGCCTCGCGGCGGCCGCACTCTTCGGCTTCGGCGTGACCGGTTGGTACGACCGCAAGGGGCTGCACCGCATCCCCGCCGAGAAGAAGCCCGAAGAGACTGCCGTCGCGGTGTAGCGGAGACGTAGCCGCAATAGGTAAACCGATCGGTTTCAATTTCGAGAAAACCGAGTTGGCCTCACCCAGGGCGAGCAGGACCGGGGATGGGCTACTCCGAGATCGTGCCCGGTGCGTCGTACCAGGAGCCGGAGATGCGCGCGGGCGTCGAACGGCTCCTGGCCGGACTCGGCCTCCAGGACGTGACGCTGGCCGGGGAGTCCCTGGGGGTGGTGCTCGCCCTGACCACCGCGGCCGGACTGCCCGGCGCCCGGCCTCTGCGGCTGTCAGTTGCTTGGTGCAACGTGCTAGATTGAAAGCATGTTGGGCCGGACCTACGAAAATCAGCTGTGCTCCATAGCCCGGACCCTTGAGGTTGTCGGCGAGCGCTGGACCTTGCTGATCATTCGCGATGCGCAGCTTGGCCTACGCCGGTTCGAGGAATTTCAAGACAGCCTGGGTATTGCCCGCAATGTGCTTACCAACCGCCTCTCCAAGCTGGTCGACGAGGGTTTGCTGGAGCGGGTCTGTTATCAGGAGCGGCCCGCCCGCTATGAGTATCGGCCGACGGGCAAGGCCAAGGACTTGCTCACCGCCGTGCTTGCCTTGATGCACTGGGGCGATGAGCACGCCGAGGATCCGGCCGGCCCGCCGCGGATCACCAGCCATGCGGGATGCGGGGGCAACGTTCGGGAACAGCTCGTGTGCACTGAATGCCGACAAGCGGTGGGGCCAGACGCCGTTCTCCTGCTTCCCGGCCCAGCGCTTACCGACTCCCCGGCCTGACATCCGAAACGTTCCTCGATGGACTCGCCACCTCACTCCAGCTCCAGTCTCCAAGGTGTCCACGCTCAGGGGGAAAGGCCCGTCCTCGTAGTCGACGAGACCGGCGACCTGAAGAACATCGGGCGGGGACCTGATGACTGAAGCCGTGACGGTGAAGCATCTGCGCGATGGCCGAGAGCGTCAGGCTCTTGTGGAACCGGCGCCCGATCAGCGTCTTGATCCGCGCCGGCGTCCAGGTCTGGTCCGGCCGGCCGTGCGCCACCGGCCCCTTGGCCGGCTCCTGCTCCAGCACCACGAACAACGCCTCGTTCAGCGTGGGCTTCGATGCCGGCCCCTTGGGCCGCAAGGCCCGCGCCCCGCTTTCATGCCCGGTGCCACCGCTGCACCGACCGCACACTGACCCGTAACTGCTTGGCGACCGCGGCGCTGCTCTGCCCTTGAGTGAACAACTCGGCCGCCTGCATCCGGATGCCCTCGCGAAACGCCCGTCGTTCCGCGGTCGGCCCACCACCTTGCGGATACCTCGTACATCCGGACGTACGGCGACGACCAAGCCTTGTCAGCCCTGCGACATCACGCCAACAAGCTCAATAGTTGCTTCACAAAACTCATGCGGTTAGTGTGCGGGTTGCTTCATGAAACTCGCTCTTCCCGCTCCCGTGAGGTGATGCCAGATGGCCAAACAGAACAAGCTCGACGACCATCCCACCGTCGTCCAGGTCCGCCAGCGGCGCGACCGCGACGCCGCCCGGACCGCCGAGCCGCTGGATGCGGCATGGCTGCGGGAGCTATGTCTCGAAGCGGGTGCGGATGACGTTGGCTTCGTCGAGATCGACCGGCCGGAAATCGCCGACCAGCGAGCGGACCTGGGCGCCGCGCTGCCGGGTGTCCGAACGTTGATCAGCTTCGTGGTGCGAATGAACCGGGAGAGCATCCGCACTCCGGCGCGCTCGGTGGCCAACCTGGAGTTCCATCACAGCGGCGACCACACCAACGAGGTGGGCCGGCAAGTGGTGGGCAAGCTGGAAGCGATGGGTGTGCGCGCCCTCAACCCCGCGATGGGTTTTCCGATGGAGATGGACAAGTTCCCCAGGAAAACGTGGGTCGTCGGGCACAAACCGGTCGCCGTGGCGGCCGGGCTCGGCAAGATGGGCATCCACCGCAACGTCATCCATCCCAAATTCGGCAACTTCGTGCTGCTGGGCACCATCCTCATCGACGCCGAGGTCAGCGACCAATCCCAGCCCATCGAGTACAACCCCTGCCTGGAATGCAAGCTGTGCGTCACAGCCTGCCCGACCGGGGCGATCGCCTCCGACGGTCACTTCAACTTCTCCGCCTGCTACACGCACAACTACCGCGAGTTCATGGGTGGCTTCGGCGACTGGGCCGAACAGGTCGCCGAAAGCCGTAACGCCGACGACTACCGCTCGCGAGTGAGCGACAGCGAGAGCGCCTCGATGTGGCAGAGCCTGTCCTTCGGCGCCAACTACAAGGCGGCCTACTGCATGTCGGTCTGCCCGGCCGGCGAGGACGTCATCGGCCCCTGGTTGGACGACCGCAAGGCACATCTGACCCAGGTCGTGCGCCCACTGCAGAACAAGGAAGAGACCGTCTACGTCGTCCCGGGTTCCGACGCCGAGCAGCACGTGGCCGCCCGGTTTCCGAACAAGCGCACGAAGCATGTGGCGATGAGCTTGCGAGCGAACAGCATCGACGGTCTGGTGGAAGGCCTGCCGCTGATCTTTCAGCGCGAACAGGCCAAGGACATGTCCGCCACCTACCATTTCACCTTCACCGGCGACGAGTCTCGGCAGATCACCGTGACCATCCGCGACCGCGAACTCGATGTCGCCGACGGACATCACGGTGAGCCGGATCTCAGGATCACCGCCGACACGCGCACCTGGCTGCGTTTCCTCAGCAACCCGTCAATGTTGGCGTGGGCACTGGTGCGTCGCCAAATCAAGCTGCACGGCTCCCCCCGACTGCTGCGCGACTTCGGCCGTTGCTTCCCGTCCTGATCGGTCAGAAAAGGACCCATCACCGAATCATCACTGTAAGAAATGGAAGGCCGATCATGAGCACTCTCAGCACCGAAGTTGAGCTCGACCTCGTGTTGGAACGTAAGGAAACGATGGCCGAAGGTGTCGTGCTGCTGACGTTGCGCGACCCGGAAGGCCGTCCGCTGCCGGAATGGCAGCCGGGAGCACACATCGACCTGATACTGCGAGCCGACCTGGTCAGGCAGTATTCACTGTGCGGGGACCCGGGGGATCGGTCCCGTCTTCAGGTCGCGGTGCTGCGTGAACCGGAAAGCCGGGGCGGGTCGAGCTACGTGCACGACGTGCTCACGGAAGGTGAGTCGGTGCGCATTCGCGGGCCACGCAACCACTTTCCGCTTGTGAAGGCCAAGAACTACCTGTTCATCGCAGGCGGAATCGGGATCACCCCCATCCTGCCCATGGTGGCAGCCGTCAACGCGAGCCGCGCCGACTGGCGCCTCGTCTACGGGGGCCGCACCCGAGCTTCGATGGCGTTCGGCGAGACTCTGCAGCGGGCCTACGGAGACCGGGTGAGCCTGCGGCCGCAGGATGAATACGGGCTGCTGGACCTGCCTTCGCTGCTCGGCAAACCGCAACGGAAGACAGCCGTCTACAGTTGCGGTCCGGAACCGCTGCTCGCGGCGGTCGAATCCGGCTGCGAGAAGTGGCCGAGCGGAGCCCTGCACCTGGAGCGCTTCGCCCCGAAGAAGGACGTCACCGCCGGGCCGCTCACGACCTTCGAGGTCGAACTGGCCCAGTCCGGCAAGACACTGAAGATCTCTGAGGACATGTCCATCCTTGAGGCCGTCGAAAATGCCGGTGTGCCGGTGATGACATCGTGCGAGGAGGGAATCTGCGGAACCTGCGAGACGACGGTGTTGTCCGGGGGGATCGACCACCGCGACTCGGTCCTGAACGACCAGGAGCGCGCCGCAGGCAACACCATGATGATCTGCGTCTCCCGAGCCAAGGGCGACCGCCTGGTCCTCGACCTCTGATCCACTGCGGGAGCAGATGACCGGGCCGCGGCCCACCCTCCGGGCAGTTGGGTGCTGACCGGTGTCAGCAGACCAACGTCCGCCTGTCCCGTCCCCTTGGCAACGGCGTCCGGTCCGTGGTCGGTCCCCTCGCGATCCGGGCCGGAGTGTTCAGGCTTGTACGGCATCCCGGCGCCTCCCGGTTTGCCTGAGGCGGCTTTGACGCCGCGCTCACAGCAGAAGCGACGTCACGCCGGCCTCGCGTGTGACCACCGACCTGGTGCACGAAGGAAGCGTGCACCAGGTTCAGGCCGTCACTGGCCAGAAGGGCAGGAGGAAGTCATGATCTCGGAACAACCGATGTGCAACGGCTTTCGTCGGACGAGCTTGCCTCGCAGGTCAGAGTGGGTTTACGGGCACGAAGGAGCTGTCCTGGCGGAACATGTCGGAGCCGTCCGTCGGGTCCACCCGGAGCTGGTAGCTGTAGTGACGCAGGTAGTACCCCGGGTAGTTGTACGACTCGAAGCGGACGGAGCCGCTCGCCGTGCCCGTACGGGCGATGTACGTGGCGTCCCTGGCGAACGTCGACGAGCCGTCGTTCGCGTCGAAGCGCGCCCGGAAGTCCCAGTGGCGCAGATAGTTCCCGGCCGCGTTGCGGAAGGAGTAGCCGCCCGTGTCGGCGAGACCCGGCACGACCGTGAACGTGGCCGCCTGCCTCTCCGCGGCGCTGCTTGTGGAGCTCACCACGGGGAGGTTGAGCAGGGCGGACTGCTCCTGCCAGTAGCGGGTGGTGTAGTTGGCCGAGCGCAGCGAGCGGCTGACGTTCGCCGGCAGGTTCACCCCGCCGGAGACCGTCTCCTTGAGCACGGTGAAGTGGCGTGCCGTGCCGGAGATCGACGGCAGCCTCTTCGGGGCGCTCCAGGTCGCGAAGGTGTCGTAGCTGTCGCTGTGGTAGTAGCTGCCGTCGCCGTAGCCGTCGAAGAAGATCCGCCACGCACCGTTGTCGAGCTGCACCAGTGCGGCGCCCTCGCGGGTGCTGCCCCAGCCCGCCCAGTTGCCGGTCCTGCGGATG
The DNA here is from genome assembly GCF_054783935.1 of Streptomyces pseudoechinosporeus. Taxonomy (NCBI): domain Bacteria; kingdom Bacillati; phylum Actinomycetota; class Actinomycetes; order Kitasatosporales; family Streptomycetaceae; genus Streptomyces; species Streptomyces pseudoechinosporeus. Next base: position 309,046 of record NZ_BAAGPS010000024.1, on the reverse strand, counting down.
GTGTACGGGCCGGTCAGGGCGGTGGCCGTGGCGTACTCGATGTACTTCGTCGTCTCGTTCTTCGTGAACGCGTGGTAGGTGGAGCCGATCTTCACGATGAATGTGTCGATGTGGTTGGCGCCGATGCCGGACAGCGCCACGGGTGAACTCCACGTGGTGAGCGCGGAGTTGGTGGCCTTGAGTAGATACGGCGTGAAGATCCACTGGTCGTTGGCGGTCGAGCAGGACAGGATGATGTTCACGCTGCCGTCGCTGTCGACGAACCACTCGGGCGCCCAGGCGCGCGACAGATTCGCGATGGGGACGGTGTAGTCGTACAGGAACGTCCAGTTGACCCGGTCCGAGCTGCGGGCGAAGCCGATGGTGGTGCTGGTGTCCTGCCAGGTGCGCGTGGTGTACGTGACGTAGTAGTAGCCGTTGGAGTGCCGGAAGATGCTGGCGTCACGGATCCGGCCCGCCGGCGGGGTGTACGCGGACGCCTTCACGAGCCGGAAGTCGGTGGCGTCGTCGGACTCGTACACATTGACCGTGGCATCGGTGCTGTTGAGGAACGGCACGATGGTGTAGCGGGTGGCGGAGCCGCGGGGCGGTGCCGCGGCCAGGGCTGAGCCGAGTGTTCCGGGCAGTGCGCCCAGCAGGACCGCCGAAGCGGGGAGGGCGGCCATCGCCCGCAGTACACCGCGGCGGGACGGCGTCAGGGAGTTCGAGGTTTTGGTGCCGTTCGGTACGGCGGCAGGTCTGTCGGGTGTGTTCATGTGCGGCTCTCCTCAGTGCTTTCTCTGGATACGGCCCGTCCCATGGGCCCTACTTCTTGTTCGGGGCCCTGCGGAACGGGCCGTACGCAGCGGTCAGTTCACAAACGCGCCCCGATCGCCGTGCCATCACGCGGGACCAGGAAGCCCGCGGCGGACGGCAGGGAGCCGTCGGCGTCGCGGGGCCCCGTGATCGCGGCCGGGTTTGTGCTCTGGACGGAGGACTCGCCCCAACTGCCGCCCAGGTTCCAGGAGTTGCCGGTGGCGACGGTGCCCGAGCCGATGGCGGCGGCCTGCGCGTCCGCGATCGACAGGTTGTCCTTCAGTACGGCACTCGATCCCGCGCCGTCGGCGTCGAAGCCCGTACCGGCGTTGCCGAAGGTGGAGTTGCGGCTCAGCGCGAGCGCGCCGGGGTTGCCGTTGTCGGTGACGCCGTGCTTGGCGTTCTTGAACGAGACGCTGTTGCGCAGGGTGTGGGCGACGGACGGGTCGGGATCTCCGCCGCCCATCTTGAAGCCGTTGCCGTCGCCCGCGAAGTCGGGGAAGTTCCAGCGGTTGAAGCCGTTGCCGTACGCGACCGTGTCCTCGATGACGATCGGCGAGGTGAACTCCCAGGCGTCGAAGCCGTCGTCGACGTTGTTCCACAGCCGCGCGCCCCGCACCACGTTGCCGCTCCCGCTGCCCTCCTTGATGGCGAGACCGTCCGCGCTCTCGCCGTTCTTGCGTGGATCGCGGTTGCCGTAACTGTCCAGGTTCAGGATCTGGTTGTTGCTGGAGGCGCCCTGCAACTGGAAACCCGACTCGTAGTTGTCGTGGGTGCGCAGGCCGGAGAAGACGTTGTTGTTGCAGCCGTCGCAGTAGATGCCGTACGGGCCGTTCACGATCTCCAGGCCCAGGATCCGCCAGTGGGACGCCTCCTGGTGGATGGCACCGCGCTCGGCACGCGGGATGCTGCCGCCAACAGGCGTGTGACTGGCGGGCAGTTGCTCCCCGTCGACGACGACGCGCTCACCCGGGTACGCCTCCAGGGTGATCGGCTGGGACGCCGTGCCCGAGGTGGTGATGGTGATGTTGTCGGTCATCCCGTACGTACCGCCGCGGACGGCGATGACGTCACCGGGCCGCGCCTTGTCCACGGCCTTCTGAATGGTCCGCAGCGGACGCGCGAGCGTTCCGGGAGCGGAATCGTCGCCGTTCACGGCCACGACGATGGTGGGCGTGGCGGCGGCCGATGTCCCGTCGGCCGCCGCTGTCGCCATCGTCGCCGGCACCGCGGCACCCAACACGAGTAACCCGGCGATCACACCAACTGTGCGCATAAGGCTTCCTCTTCCTGTCCGGACGGATGTCGCCTTTGAGTGGTCACCCGACCGCGGAACGTTGCCGCGCCGCGCGGTCAGGAACCATGAACACCGGCCAACGGCCGACATTTCGAACGGAGTTCGGCAAGCCGGTCAGAACGTAAGGTGCAGGTGGGGCCGCGTCAAGACTTCGTGAACGCTTGGCGACTTCTGGCGCCGGTGAGTCGCAGGTGTATGTACGAGCTGATCGTGACGCAACCATTGACGTCCACCCGCCTGCCTCTTACGTTCTGGTCGGTTATCCGAACCTTGATCGATATACCGGACATCGCTCCCGACCAGAAGCTTGAGTAGAAGAGGCCCCCCATGGCGTCATCCCCCTCCAGACGATCCCTGCTCCGCGCCGCCGCCCTGGTCGCCGCGACCCCGGTGATATCCACGATCCCCGTCGGCCGAGCCACCGCCGAGACCGGTGCAGCCGCGGCAGCGGTCGCCGTCGCGGCCGGGCTGCCGGCGCCGACCGCCTGGGCGGTGCGGCCGTTCGAGCTGGAGGACGTGAAGCTCGGGCAGGGCATCTTCGCCACCAAGCGCCAGCTGATGCTCGACCACGGCCGCGGCTACGACGTGAACCGGCTGCTCCAGGTCTTCCGCGCCAACGCCGGGCTCTCCACGGGCGGCGCGGTCGCCCCCGGCGGCTGGGAGGGCCTGGACGGCGAGGCCAACGGCAACCTGCGCGGCCACTACACCGGCCACTTCCTGACCATGCTGTCGCAGGCGTACGCGTCCACCGGCGACCAGGCGTACGCCGACAAGATCCGCACCATGATCGGCGCACTGACCGACGTGCGCGCGGCACTGCGGACCGACCCGCGCATGCTCGCCGTCACCGGGAAGTGGGGCGGCGCCCACGAGAACGTCCGGGGCTCGTACCAGTACGTCGACCTCCCGGCCGCCGTGCTCGGCGGTGCCGCGGCGATCACCCTGTCGGTCTGGGTGAAGCCCACCCACAACGCCAACTGGCAGCGGGTCTTCGACTTCGGCAACAACGCCACCCGGTACATGTACCTGGTCGGCCGCAACGCGAACGGCGTCCCGCGGTTCGCCATCACCACCAACGGGCCGGGCGGGGAGCAGGGGCTCAACGGCACCGCCGCACTGCCGCTGAACCAGTGGAGCCATCTGGCGGTGACCATCTCCGGCAGCACCGGCACCCTCTACGTCAACGGCACCGCCGTCGCCCAGAACACCTCGATGACGCTCAACCCGTCCGTCCTGGGCACCCTGACGAACAACTGGCTGGGCCGCTCGAACTTCTCCGGCGACCCCGTGTTCGCGGGCGCCTTCGACGAGTTCAACGTCTACTCACGGGCCCTGACCGCGGCCGAGATCACTTCGCTGCAGACCAACGAGGCCAAGAACTCCTCCGCCGGACTCGGCAACCTCGCGTCGTACTACTTCGCCGCCACCACCGGCGGCACCTGGGCCGACGCCTCCGGCCGCAACCTCACCGCCACCCTGCGCCGCACCTGGGGCGGGCCGAGCCACCCCGGGTTCCTCGCCGCGTACCCGGAGACGCAGTTCATCGACCTGGAGTCGCGGACCACCGCGGACTACACCAAGGTCTGGGCGCCCTACTACACCGCGCACAAGATCCTCAAGGGCCTGCTGGACGCGTACCTCGCCACCGACGACGACCGGGCGCTCGACCTCGCGTCCGGCATGTGCGACTGGATGTACTCCCGGCTGTCCAAGCTGCCCGACTCCACGCTCCAGCGCATGTGGGGCATCTTCTCCAGCGGCGAGTTCGGCGGCATCGTCGAGACGATCGTCGACCTGCACTCGATCACCGGCAAGGCCGAACACCTCGCGCTGGCCAAGCTGTTCGACCTCGACAAACTCATCGACGCCTGCGCCGCGAACACCGACACCCTCGACGGCCTGCACGCCAACCAGCACATCCCGATCTTCACCGGGTACGTCAGGCTGTACGACGCGACGGGCGAGACCCGCTACCTCACCGCCGCGAAGAACTTCTGGGGCATGGTCATCCCGCACCGCATGTTCGGCATCGGCGGTACGAGCACGGCCGAGTTCTGGAAGGCCCGCGGGGTCATCGCGGGCACGATCAGCGACACCAGCGCCGAGTCCTGCTGCGCGTACAACCTGCTCAAGCTGAGCCGGATGCTGTTCTTCCACGACCAGGACCCGCGCTACATGGACTACTACGAGCGGGGCCTGTACAACCAGGTCCTCGGCTCCAAGCAGGACAAGGCCGACGCGGAGAAGCCGCTGGTCACGTACTTCATCGGCCTCACGCCCGGGCACGTACGCGACTACACGCCCAAGCAGGGCACGACCTGCTGCGAGGGCACCGGCATGGAGAGCGCCACCAAGTACCAGGACTCGGTGTACTTCACGAAGTCCGACAACTCCGCTCTGTACGTCAACCTGTACAGCCCGTCCACGCTGACCTGGTCCGCGAAGGGCGTCACCGTCACGCAGGCCACGGATTACCCGAGGGAGCAGGGCTCCACGCTCACCATCAGCGGCGGCAGCGCCTCCTTCGAGCTGAAGCTGCGCGTGCCGTCCTGGGCGACCGGTGGCTTTCGGGTGACCGTCAACGGCAGCGCGGTCAGCGGAACTCCGAGCCCCGGCAGCTATTTCACCATCTCCCGGAACTGGCAGAGCGGCGACACCGTACGCGTCACCATCCCGTTCCGGCTACGGGTCGAGAAGGCGCTCGACGACCCGTCCCTCCAGACGCTCTTCTACGGCCCGGTCAACCTGGTGGGCCGCAACTCCAGCACGAGCCACCTCCAGGTCGGGCTCTACAAGAACGCCGCACTCTCCGGCGACCTGCTGCCCTCACTGACGCCGGTGTCCGGCAAGCCGCTCCACTACACGCTGAACGGCACCGAGTTCGCCCCCTTCTACGAGGGCACCGAGGACTCGACGCATGCCTATGTCCGCCGGTCCGAGCCCAGGGTCGTCTTCGGGAACACCGACTCCGGGGTCGCCAACCCGGCGAAGTCCGACGGGACGACACTGCTCGACGAGGTCTGGGCCGGGGCGCCGTTCGCCAACAAGGGCGCGCTGGTCTCGCGTGTGCAGTCGACCGTGAATTCCTGGGTGTCGGCCGGGCTGCTGAGCCAGGCCGACGGTCAGAAGGTGGTCACCACGGCGCAGAACGCCACGTACGTGCCCTGACGGCGGGCGGGTCTGTCAGGTCTCTCAGGGAGGTCACCGGTGTTGACACGGTGACCTCCCGCTGACCTCGCGCCTACGAGACGGACGTGACGCCGTCCCACTGCGGCGGAATGGCCCCGCCGCCGTTCGGTCCACCGTTCTGCAGCGCGATCGTCCGCGCGGGGGAGGGAATCCTGATGCCCTCGACCCGGTACCGCGTGTGCAGCCGCTTGATGAACTCGTGCTTGATCCGGTACTGGTCGCTGAACTCGCCGACCCCCAGGATCACCGTGAAACTGATCCGCGAATCCCCGAACGTGTGGAAGCGGATGGCGGGTTCGTGCTCGGGCATGGCGCCCTCGACATCCGTCATCACCTCGATCACGACCTCGGAGGTCACCCGCTCGACATGCTCCAGGTCGCTGTCGTAGCCGACCCCGACCTGCACGGTGAGCGTCATCTCCTGTTCGGGACGGCTGTAGTTGGTCATGTTCGTGCTGGACAGCTGGGCGTTGGGGATGATCACGAGGTTGTTGGAGAGATTGCGTACGACGGTGTTGCGCCAGTTGATGTCGACGACGTAGCCCTCCTCACCACTCGTCAGCCGGATGTAGTCACCGGGCTGGATCGTCTTCGAGGCGAGGATGTGGATGCCCGCGAAGAGGTTCGCGAGGGTGTCCTGAAGAGCGAGGGCGACCGCGAGACCGCCGACGCCGAGGGCGGTGAGCAGCGGGGCGATGGAGATGCCCAGGGTCTGCAGGACAATCAGGATGCCGATCGCCAGCACCACGACACGGGTGATGTTGACGAAGATCGTGGCCGATCCGGCGACGCCCTGCCGTGACTGGGTCACCGCCCGCACCAGGCCCGTGACGATGCGCGCCGCCGTGATGGTGGAGGCGAGGATGAGGAGAACCGTCAGGATCTGGTTGACGTTGTGATTGACCCGGCTCGTCAGGGGCAGGGCCGCCGCGGCGGCGGCCACACCGCCGGCGAGCGCCGCGATCGGTACCAGCGCGCGCAGTGAGTCGACGATGACGTCGTCCCCGCGCCAACTCGTACGGTCCGCGTGCTTGCCCAGCCAGCGCAGCAGCATCCGCGCCAGGACGCCCGCCGCAAGCCCGACGGCCACCCAGACGCCGGCGATGATCATGTCCTGTGCGGTGAGATCGCGGTTCACCAGCTGCCTCCCGTCGCGCTGGGAAGGGCGCGTACGCCCGGTATGTGATGTCTCGTCACTTGGTCACCTGCTGCTCGATTCCGTGATGTACGCCCCCGCCAGGACGTCTGTGCGAAGTCCGGCGGGCTCGCTCATCCTGCCGCATCCGCGCGCATGGCTCGCCCCCGGTCCGCTTCGTTTCCGGCCATCGTCGTAGGCGCATCGGGCGCGTGGACGCCGGGCGCGGCTGGGGCGGGGCTTGCGTGGAGTGATCACCGACGACTCGGGGGTGGGGCTCGCCCTCGTCTTCGCCGGGCCCAAGATGGCCTGGATACGCCGCCTGCTCAAGCGGGGTTCAGATCATCTTCAGGCGCACCAGCGCGCCCAGCGTCAACGCCCCCGGCAGCAGCGGCAGCCACACCGTGATGATGCGGTAGGCGAGTACGACCGCCGTCGCCACCGCGGCCGGTCCGCCCGCCGCCACCAGCGCGACGATCAGCGCGGCCTCGACCGAGCCGATGCCGCCCGGCGTGGGGATGAGTGCGACGGCGACCGTCGCCGCCAGGTACGCGACCACGATGTGCAGCGGAGACACCGGCAGCCCCAACGCCAGCCCCACCGCGACCAGTCCGGCCGCCTGCAGGATGGGGAAGGAGATCGAGCCGCCCCACAACGCGAGCGCGCGCGCCGGCCGGGTGTGCACGGAGCGCGCCTCGCTCAGCGCGGTCCGCAGGAAGGTGAACACGACGGTACGCAGCCGTCGTACGAGCAGCAGGACCGCCACCGCGACGCACACCGCCGCACCGGCGGCGAGCAGCAGCGGACCGATCGCCGCGTCCGGGATGAGCTTGTCGGGTCGCAGCGCGTCGGGGAAGGCGATCAGCAGGGCCAGTAGCAAGCCGGTCCGGGCTATGGACTCCGCGAGCAGATAGAGCGCGAGCGCGGCCGAGGAGCGGGCCAGCGGAACACCGCAGACCGCCATGAAGCGGAGGTTGACGGCGCTCGCGCCGAGCCCGGTGGGCAGGAGATGGTTGGCGGCGCCCGCCGCGAACTGCGTGGCGAGCAGCCGGCATTTGGGCAGCCGTTCGACCAGGGCGCCCTGCCGGGTGACGGCCGCCGCGACCCAGGTGAGGCAGGTCGCCGCACCCGCCGCCAGAAGCCAGGGCCACTTGGCCGTCGCCAGGTGGCCGAAGCCGTCCACGAGCACGGACCAGTGGCGCACCGCGACCCAGGCCACGAGGGCGAGCGGCAGCAGGCACAGGATCTGGCGGACCGGGATGCGTCGGTGGAGGGCTCGGGGAAGTCGTACGTCCGTCACACCGGGAAAGGCTTTCCATGTCGTGCCAACGAGGGGTTGCGCGCACGGGGACGGCGGCTTACACGCCGGGCACGTCCTTGGACCATGCGTATCGATCAACCCCTTGACCTCAAGGTTGCTTGAGGTCTTAGCGTCGTTCCCATGAGCATGGAGACCACAGCCTGGACGCAGCTGCACAGCGTCATGAACGCCCAGCAGGAGCGCCGCCCCTTCGCCCGAGCGACGCTGCGCCGCATCGCCGGTTTCGCCCGTCCGCACCGTCGCCGTATCGCGCAGTTCGTCCTGCTCAGCGTGGCGACCGCGCTGCTCGCGGTGGCGACGCCGGTCCTCGCCGGGCGCGTCGTGGACGCGATCGTGTCCGGCGGCGAGGAGGGCACGGTCGTACGCCTTGCCCTGCTCATCGCCCTGATCGCGTTCGCCGAGGCGGGGCTCGGGCTGATGAGCCGCTGGCTCTCGTCGACGCTCGGCGAGGGGCTCATCCTCGATCTGCGCACAGCGGTCTTCGATCATGTGCAGCGCATGCCGGTCGCGTTCTTCACACGCACGCGTACGGGAGCGCTCGTCAGCCGTCTCAACAACGACGTGATCGGCGCCCAGCGGGCGTTCAGCAACACCCTCTCCGGAGTGGTGAGCAACCTTGTGACGCTGCTGCTCACCCTCGCCGTGATGCTCACCCTGTCCTGGCAGATCACCCTGCTCGCGCTGGTCCTGCTCCCGGTGTTCGTCATCCCTGCCCGCCGCATGGGCCGCCGGATGGCGAAACTCCAGCGCGAGGCAGCCGACCTCAACGCTGCGATGGGCACGCGGATGACCGAGCGCTTCTCCGCGCCCGGTGCCACGCTCATCAAGCTCTTCGGGCGGCCCGACGACGAGTCGAAGGAGTTCGCCGCGCGGGCCCGGCGGGTGCGCGACATCGGGGTGCGTACGGCGATGGCGCAGACGGCGTTCATCACGGCGCTGACCCTCGTCTCCGCGCTCGCACTCGCCCTGGTCTACGGCCTCGGCGGCTGGTTCGCGCTGCGCGGCAGCCTGGAGCCGGGCGCCGTGGTGTCGCTGGCGCTGCTCCTCACCCGCCTGTACGCGCCCCTGACGTCCTTGGCGGGAGCCCGAGTTGAGGTCATGAGCGCTCTAGTGAGCTTCGAGCGGGTCTTCGAGGTGCTCGACCTGAAGCCGCTGATCGAGGAGAAGCCGGGCGCGCGGAAGGTGCCGGACGGTCCGGTCTCCGTCGAGTTCGCCGGCGTCCGCTTCGGCTACCCGTCCGCCGACAAGGTCTCCCTGGCCTCGCTGGAGGAGGTCGCCTCCCTCGACACCCGCGGCGGCGCCGAGGTCCTGCACGGCATCTCCTTCCGCGCCGAACCCGGCCAGACCGTCGCCCTCGTCGGCTCCTCCGGCGCCGGAAAGTCGACCATCGCGCAACTGCTGCCCCGGCTGTACGACACCGATGAGGGCTCCGTACGCATCGGCGGCGTCGACGTACGCGAACTGAGCGCCGAGTCGATGCGGGCCGCCGTCGGCATGGTCACCCAGGACGGGCACCTCTTCCACGACTCGGTCCGCGCCAACCTGCTGCTCGCCCGGCCCGACGCCGACGACGACGAACTGTGGGCCGTACTGCGCCGCGCCCGCCTCGACGACCTCGTACGTTCCCTGCCCGACGGCCTGGACACCGTGGTCGGCGAGCGCGGCTACCGGCTCTCCGGCGGCGAACGCCAGCGGATGACCATCGCCCGCCTGCTGCTGGCCCGCCAGCGCATCGTCATCCTCGACGAGGCCACCGCCCACCTGGACAACACCTCCGAAGCAGCCGTTCAGGAGGCCCTCACCGAAGCCCTGGAGGGCCGCACCGCGGTCGTCATCGCCCACCGGCTGTCGACGGTACGGGCCGCCGACGCGATCCTCGTCGTCGAAGCGGGCCGGATCGTGGAGCGCGGCACCCACGAGGAGTTGCTCGCGGCGGGCGGACGGTACGCGGAGCTGTACCGGACGCAGTTCCAGAAGGTCGCGCCGCTCCAGAAGGCGGATGTGGCGGAGATCGCTGTGGTGGGCGAGGCGGTGGCGTAGGCAAGCGCGCGGGGCGCAGCCGTGCTCTGGGCGGCGTCGGCGCGTACCCGTACAAACAGTCAGAGCGGGGCACGGTTGCGCCCCGGCGTTGCTGACCTCCGGGCCGGGAAGGGCCCCGGCCCGGGTGGGTCCCCGGTTCCCAACCGGGAGGTTTGGTGCGCCCCGCCTTCGCTGAAGTCGCCGGCAGTCGGGTCGAGTTCCCCGGGGCGCCTCGCCCGTGACCGCACACCCTCGTGCGGGCGGCGCCGTTCGCCGCGTATGCCTGGGCTGAGCAGATGTCAGGAACGTGGTCCTGGCGCGGTCCGCCGCGGTGTGTCGACTGCCGCAGGAAGGCCGGCGGTCGCCGTGGCCGAGGACGGTACGTCGGCCCGCAGTCCCAGCGTGATGACGTCGAGCAGTCCGTCGGCCCGCCGCACGGACACCGGATCGTTGCGGGCGAGCACCTGATACACCAGGGCGCCGGTGAGGGCGTCGGCGACAGCGTCCAGGTCGGCGTCGGCGCGTACCTGTCCGGCTTCGGCTCCGGCGCGCAGCCGCCGCACCAGGGTTTCGCGCTGGGGCCCGGTGAGCCGCTGAAAGAGGGCTTCGGCGTCCTCGGCGTCTTCCGCCGCGGCGGCGGCGAGGGCACGGATCAGCGCCGCGTGCCGGGGGTCGGCCAGGAAGGCCACCAGCCCGTACAACCAGGTCCGTAGATCCCGGTGGACGTCGCCCGTGTCGGGCGGTCCGGGGGTCCGGGCGCCGTCCAGTACGGCCTCGGCCACGAGCGGCGCCTTGGAGGGCCACCGCCGGTAGACGGTCTGCTTGCCCACTCCGGCCCGGGTGGCGACGCGGTCCATCGACAGCCGGGCATAGCCGTTCTCGATCAGCAGGTCACGCGTGGCCTGGAGGATGGCGCGGTGGACGGTCGTGCTGCGCGGTCGGCCGCGGCGCTCCTCTGCCATGTGCCCAGGGTAGGCGGACCGGTGTTCCCAACGTGGCGGAGGAGGCGTACGCTCCATTTACGAGAATTTCTGTCTCGTAATGTGCGAACGTGGAAGGGTGGCTCATGAACAGGGACGTAGTCGTCGTGATCGGTGTCGGCGGAATGGGGCAGGCGATCGCACGCCGCCAGGGTGCGGGCAGGACGCTGCTGCTGGCCGACTTCGACAAGGCCACCTTGGATGCCGCCGCGGACGTCTTGCGGGGTGACGGCTACGACGTGGTCACTCACCACGTCGACGTCTCCTCGCGCGAGTCGGTGGCCGGCCTCGCCGAGGCGGCAGCGGCGCGAGGCAGGGTCACCCAGGTCGCCCACACGGCGGGACTCTCACCCGCGCAGGCGCCCGCCTCGGCGGTCCTTCAGGTCGACCTGCTCGGCGTCGCCCTGGTCCTCGAGGAGTTCGGTCGCGTCATCGCCCAGGGCGGCGCGGGCGTCGTCATCGCCAGCATGGCCGGCCACCTGGCAGTTCCCCTCGACCCCCAGCAGGAGCAGGCCCTGGCCCACGCCCCTGCCGAGGAGCTGCTGCACCTGCCGTGCACCACCACGGAAACGGCCGCCGAGCCGGGCCCTGCCTACAGCCTCGCCAAGCGCGCCAACCTGCTCCGCGTGCGGGCCGCTTCCCTGACGTGGGGTGAGCGCGGTGCCCGCGTGAACTCCATCAGTCCCGGCGTCATCTCCACCCCGATGGGCCGGCAGGAACTGGCCGGAGACACTGGGCAGTTCATGCGTGCCATGGTCGACGCGTCCAGCACCGGGCGGCTGGGCACACCCGACGACATCGCCGACGCCGCCGCCTTCCTGCTCGGCCCGACCTCGACCTTCATCACCGGCACGGACCTCCTCGTCGACGGCGGCGCCGTCGCAGCCCTCCACTCGGGCGGTGTGAAGACACCCGCCCGCCCTGACGGCCCGACGACCTGACGGCCGGCACCGGGAAGAGGCGCCGCAGCCATCGGCGCAAGCCCCTGACCTGGAACTTGTTCACGAACGTGACCTCGGACCTGGCCTCGAAACCTGACCGCGATCCCTAATCGACTCCGGGAAACCCACATGACTTATGCGTACGACGCGGAGCTGGCCCCAGTCATGGCGGCGGTGGCCGCATCAGACGCCGCACCACCCCTGGCGGAGCGCGGCGACTGGAAGGCCCTCCGGGCCACCGCCGATGCCACCGTGGCATTCATCGAGTCGCTGATGCCCGAGCTTTCCTCGGTCACCCGCACGGACTTCACGGCTCTCTCCCGCGACGGCGCCAAGGTCCCGCTGCGCTGGTACGTCCCGGAGGGGCACGACCCTTCGGCCTCCGGCCCGGCAGCGGTCTACCTGCACGGTGGCGGAATGGTCTGCGGCTCGGTGGACCTGTACGACCGCACGGTCGCCGCCTACGCGTCCGACAGCGGCGTCCCCCTCCTCGCGGTCGACTACCGGCGTGCCCCCGAGCACCCTCACCCCAGCCCGGTCGAGGACGGCTACGCGGGCCTGGCGTGGCTGGTCACGCATGCCGGTGAACTGAGCGTCGACGCGAACCGGATCGCGCTGATGGGAGACAGCGCCGGAGGCGGGCTGGCCGCCGGCACCGCACTCCTGGCGCATGACCGGGGCCTGCCCGTGGCCAGGCAGATCCTCGTCTACCCCATGCTCGACGACCGCACCACGGTGCCCGACCCCGCCCTGGCACCCTTCGCGGCCTGGACGTACGACGACAACCACACCGGCTGGCAGGCCCTGCTGGGCGAGGCCGTCGGCGGTCCCGAGGTACCCGGCACGGCCGCCCCTGCCCGCGCGTTGGACCTGTCCGGGCTGCCTCCGGCCTATGTCGAAGTCGGCGAGCTGGACATCTTCCGGGACGAGAGCATCGAGTACGCCAGACGCCTCGCCGCCGCCGGCACCTCCGTCGAACTGCACGTGCACCCCGGCTGCCCCCACGGCTTCGACCGCATGAACCCACAGGCGGATGTCGTCCGACGTGCCCGCGCCGACCGCATCCGGGCACTGCGCGGATAGGGCAGCCAACTCCCGGAGGATATATTTGATCCCAAATGATATGGTGAAGGTGTGGACCTCGCGGTAGCTGGCTTGCAGGGGCTTTCAGATGCCGGCAGTAGATCGACCGTGATGCCCACCATGCCGAGCAATGGAGAACTCACGTGCGTGCCCTGGTCATACGCCATGATCACGCGTCGCTGCTGGGCCCGATCGGCGACCGCCTTGCTGAACTCGGCTACGCACTCGACGAGTTGATCGTCGTGCCCGCGGAGAATCACCACGCCCCTGGCGTGGATTTCACCTTCCCCGACCCCACCGGGTACGAGCTGCTGGTGCTGCTCGGCGCCCCTTGGTCCGTCTACGACCGGGCCGTGATCGGTCCGTGGGTCGACCGTGAACTGGTCCTGCTGCGCGACGCCTTCGCCGCGGACATCCCCGTACTCGGCATCTGCTTCGGGGCCCAGGCGCTGGCTGCCTCGCTCGGCGGGGCCGTGGAGCGCGCCCCGCGTCCCGAGATCGGCTGGTCGACGGTCGAGTCGGACGCGCCTGGGTTGATCGCCCCGGGACCGTGGTTCCAGTGGCACTTCGACCGGTTCGTGATCCCGCCCGGCGCCGTGGAGCTGGCTCGCGGCGCGGTCGGCCCGCAGGCGTTCCGGGTCGGGCGGGCGCTCGGTGTGCAGTTCCACCCCGAGCTCACCGAAGAGACGCTCCTCCAGTGGCTCGACCTCGGCGGCCACCGCCAGGCCGAGGAGTTCGGGGTGGACCCCGACCGGATGATCGCCGAGACCCGTGCCCGCCGCGAGGAGTCCCGGCAGCGGGCGTACGACCTGGTGGACGGGTTCCTCGGGCAGGTGGTTCAGGGGGCGTCGGGCAGGCCGGAGCGTCGGAGGCCGGTGCCGCGGTGCGGTTGACGTCCGTGCCTGGCGAGATGTCTGACCTCGCGTCCTCCTAGGCCCTGCACTAGAACTGCCCGCTGTGGCCTTCGGCGAAGTGCCGGACGCTGTCCGGAGCGGGGCGGAGCAGGCCGTCGCGGACCGCGAGGGCGGTGGCTTCGGAGCGGGAGAAGCAGCCGGTTTTGCGGAGCATGTGCTCGATGTGGCTGTGGACGGTGCGCGGGGAGAGGAACAGATGCCCGGCGATGGCCTGATTGGTGTGGCCCATGGCAGCACGGGTGAGGACGTCCAGCTCGCGGGGGCTGAGGCCGTAGGGCAGCGGGGTGGGCCGGGCGTGGACCAGAACGGCGGGGCGGGCGAGGGCGGCGGGGAAGTCGAGGGCGCGGCGGGCGAGGCCGACGTGGTACCAGTCACGGCCGACGGGCCACAGCAGACGCAGACGGTGTCCACCGGAGGCGTCGAACTCCCGCACCAGGCAGTCGAACGCGGCGTCGTCCAGGACCGGCGGCCGATCCCGGCCGGGCAGGGCGAGGATGCCGTCCGGGGTGACAAGGGCAGCGGACGCGTCGCCGGGGAGGTCGGGGTGATCGCCGATCCGGGCGGTGGGGTCGGCGAGGGCGGCCAGCGCGGGGATGACGGAGGCGAGGAGGTGGCGGGCCTCGCGGGTGAAGGTACCGGGGCGCTCCGCGGCGAGATGGATCATGCCGACGTAGCGGCCGTGGTGGTGGAGGGCACCGCTCATGGCGTCGCGGAAGCCGGCGGGGTGGACATGCTCCTCGTAGAACCGGCTGTGGCGGTACGGCTGCCCGGCCTCGTCGGAGATGGACGGCGGCAGCGGCTCGGCGAGCACCTTGCGGTACGAGGGCGTGCCGACGAACGTCTCGGTCAGCGACCGGACGGAGTCGTCGGCGCCCGCAGCGCCCCCTGCGCCGGCGACACGGACATGGGCGCCGCTGAACGGGTCCAGCGCGGTGAGCGTCGAGGCGTCGCTCGGCAGCGCGCTCGCCAGCAGCCGCAGAGCTTCGGCGCCGGCCGACGCGGTGTCGCGCTCACGCGTGAGCATGCCGATGCGGGTGGCCGCCGCGATCTGGTGGTGGCTGAGCATCCTCGCCTCCTGTGGGCGGGCGAGCGGCTGGAATCGTTTGGTCCCTAACGTAAGGGGCTCGCGGTAATCCGGACAAGAGGTTCACCCGCCTGTAACCGAATGGCATCGCCACCGATCGGGGTCCGTATTTGTACGGATGGTGGGCCACCGCCGTACGGGGCTTTGCTGTTCGCCACACAGCTGCCGTGTCAGCACCCCGATGAGAGGCCCCCGTCATGAGAGACCTGCCCCTTGCGTCCCGTGGACCGGGTGCGTCCCGTAGAAACTTCCTCGCACTGTCCGGTGGTCTGACCGCCGCCGCCGCGCTGAGCGCTTGCAGCGCACCGAGCAGTACCGCCTCGTCGTCCGCGACCCGTTCCGCCCCTGCCAAGAGTCTGTCGAAGATCGGCCTGGACTACCCCTTCACCCAGCTCCCGCTGTACACGACCCTGGTCAAGCTCTCCACGGCCGGCGCGAAGAAGCACGGCGTCAGCCTGGTCACCACCAGCGACCAGAGCAGCCCCGACATCCAGGCGTCGAACCTCAACGCGTGGATCACTCAGAAAGTCCCGGCGATCGTGTCGTTCCCGATGGTCTTCGAGGCCACCGAGAAGATCGCCGAGAGCGCACTCGACGCCGGGCTGATCTGGGTGACGTACGGCGGTTCGCTGACGAACCAGAGCGCGGACATCCAGTTCAGCTTCGTCGAAGGCGGCAGACTGCTCGGCGAGGCCGCGGCCAAGTGGGCCAACGAGACGCTGGGCGGCAAGGGCAAGATCGCCTTCCTGACCGACAGCGCGATCCAGCTCGGCCGTGACCGTACGAAGGGCATGATCGACGCGTTCACCAAGCTCGCCCCAGGCGTGGACGTGGTCGCTCAGGAGCAGGCCATCGACCCGGACACCGGCCTGTCCAAGTCCAACGCGATCCTGGCCAAACACCGCGACCTCAACATCATCCTGGGCGTTACCGACGCCGCCGCCTACGGCGGGTTCAAGGCGCTCCAGCAGGCGGGCCGGGCCAAGGCCGACGCCAAGACCTTCGTCGGCGGTCAGGACGGAGCGGCGCCGTCGCTCATCGCGATCAAGCAGGGCACGTTCTACCGGGCGTCGTCCGCGCTCGCCCCGAAGGACATCGCGGCGGCGATCGTGGACGTACCGCTGGCGGTGGCGGCCGGCAAGGCGAAGCCGAGCGTGAACGTGCCCATCACGCTGGTCCGCAAGGCCGACGGCGCGAAGATCGACGCGCTGCTGGCGCAGAACGCGTAGGCGGCCGCGATGACCCTGCGCATCAGCGGGCTCGCCAAGTCCTTCGGCGGCGCCAAAGCCCTGGACGGAGTGGACCTGACCGTGCCGGCCGGGCAGGTGCACGCCCTGCTCGGGCACAACGGTGCCGGGAAGTCGACCCTCATCAAGTGCCTGGGCGGCGCCTATGCCCCCGACGCGGGCACCATCGAGGTGAGCGGCGCCGTGTACACCCGGCTGAGCCCGCGTGAGTCCATCGCGGCCGGAGTCGCGATCATCTTCCAGACCCTGAGCGTCGTCGAGCCGCTCACCGTCGCCGAGAACATCTTTCTGGGCCAGGAGTGGACCCGCCGCTCCCGGCTGGGCGCGGTCGACCGGCGGGCGCAGGAGCAGGTCGCCGCCGGGCTGCTGGAACGAGTCGCCGCGAGCTGCTCGCCCCGCGACAGGGTCGGCGATCTGCCCATGGGCCAGCGGCAGTTGGTCGAGATCGCGAAGGCGCTCAGCCGCAGCGCCTCCGTCCTCGTACTCGACGAGCCCACCGCCGCGCTCTCCAGCACCGAGAGCGATGCCCTCGCCGAACGCGTCGAGGATCTGCGGACACAGGGCCTGGCCATCGTGTACGTCACCCATCTGCTGTCCGAGGTCGAACGGCTGGCGGACGACCTGACCGTCCTCCGCGACGGCCGCGTCAGCTACCACTCGTCCATGTCCGGGCACACTCGCTGGCAACTCGTCGACACGATCGCCGGCGCAACGGCTTCGCCTGCGGCGGCTTCGCCCGCTTCGAAGCCGGCTCCCGATCCCTCTGCCGCAGTCTCCGCAGTAACCGCCGTCTCCGCCGTGCCGACCAGTGCCGCCGCGACCCCTGCCGGTGAGGCGCCCCGGCCCGGCGCGGTCGCCGGCCCACCGGTCCTCGCGGTGGACGCGCTTACCGGGCCCGGCTTCGGGCCGGTCGGTGTCGGTGTCGGCGGGGGCGAGATCGTCGGGCTCTACGGGCTCATCGGCTCCGGTCGTACACGCCTACTGGAAACCCTTTTCGGCCGCCGCCCCCGCACCGGGGGTACCGTACGCGTCGCGGACCGTGTCGTCGCCACCCGAAGCCCCGCTGACGCTCTCGCCGCCGGCATAGCGCTGGTACCCGGCGACCGCCGTGCACAGGGCGTCTTCGCGGGCCTCGGCGCACAGGACAACGCGCTGCTCCCCACCGTCTCCGCACTCGCCCGGTGGGGCGTACGGTCCCGCCGGGACGAGCGCCGCATCTTCGCCGACCTCGCGGGGTCGGTCGGCCTGCGGCCGTTCGCCCCCCGGCTACCCGCCGCGGCCTACTCCGGCGGCAACCAGCAGAAGCTGGTCCTCGGCCGCTGGGTCAACGCCTCGCGCACGCCGACGGTCCTGCTGCTCGACGAGCCCACCCAGGGCGTCGATGTCGGCTCCCGTCAGGAGATCTACCGCGTCATCAACCGGCTCGCCGCGGAGCGGCGGACAGCGGTGCTCTTCGCCTCCTCCGACCCCGAGGAGATCGTCGCCCTCGCACACCGCTGCCTTGTCGTCGCCGGAGGAAGAGTCGTCGGCGAGCTGGCGGGGGCCGGACTGACAGAGGAGGCGCTGCTGTCGGCGGTCCACGACGGCCCCGCGGGCGGCGGGTCCGCCGAACACCTGCGTACCGACGCACGTTCCGACACCCATGCCACCGGTTCCGCCGAAGGAGCAGCGCCATGACCACCGCCGAACAGGCCGAACACGTCAAACGGGCCGATGGGGCAGACGGGTCCGGCCGCGTCGAGCGGACCGCCCTCCCGAGCTCCCGTGCGCTCGCCGGCACCACTCTGGCCGGAGTGCGGCGGAACCCGCTGCTGCCCGTGCTCGTACTCATGGTGGTGGGTTTCCAGTTGGCGACGGGCAGCTTCCTGGACTCGGGCAATCTGCGCGGGATCGCCACCGACGCCGCCACGATCGCGATCGTCGCCGTGCCGCTGGCCCTGCTCGTCATCAGCGGCTACCTCGACCTCTCGGTCGGCTCCAGCCTCGCCCTCGGCGCCCTGGTCGCCGGGCAGTTGGCGGGCACCCACCACCAGTCGCTCGCCGTGTCGGTGCTGGGCGCGCTGGCAGCCGGGGCGGCGGTGGGCGTGGTCAACGGCATCCTGTGCTGCTACCTCGGACTGTCGGCGTTCATCGTGACCCTAGGCATGCTCACCGCGGTGCGCGGCGTGGCCCAGCAGCTCTTCCCGCTGCCGCTGAGCAACTTCGGCGACGGGTACGCCTGGCTGGGCGGTGCCACGCTCGCCGGGATCGCGGCACCGGTCGTCATCGCGGCCCTGGTGCTGCTGGCGGGGGCGGCGTTCCTGGCGTTCGCGCCGGGCGGGCGGCATCTGTTCGCGATCGGGGTCAACCGGGAGGCCGCGTATCTCTCCGGGATCAATATCCGCCGTACGCCGTTCGCGCTCTTCGTGCTCACCGCCGCAGCGGCCGCGCTCGCCGGCGCCATCAGGGCATCGGTGCTGGACAGTGCCTCGGCCGGGACCTCCGGGGCCGGCTTCGAGCTGACGGTGCTCACCGCCGTGCTCCTCGGCGGAGTGGCCCTGACCGGCGGCTCCGGGTCGGTCTTCGGGGTGCTGCTGGGCGTGCTGTTCCTGGGCTGCCTGCAGAACGGGCTGACACTGCTCAGCGTGCCGACCTTCTGGCAGCAGATCGCCCAGGGCACCTCGCTGGTCATCGGTGCCGCGCTCGCCTACTTCGGTCCCCGGCTGAGCCGGGCCTGATCACCACCGAGAAAGGTTCAGACAGTGAACGCCACGGACAGCGGTACGGACACCACCCCCACCCTCATCCTCACAGGCGGCCGAGTCCTGACCGTCGACGCAGACTTCACGGTCGCCGAGGCCGTCGCCGTGTGCGGCCGGGAGATCACCGCCGTCGGTACGGCCGCCGAGATCGCCGCGCTCGCCGGGCCGTCGACCCGCGTGGTGGACCTGGTGGGGCGGACCGTGCTGCCGGGGATCAACGACTCGCATCTGCACGGGGCCGCGTACGCGATGACCAAGCCGCCGTTCGCGATCGACGTGGGCCATCCGGCCGTGCGGTCCATCGCAGAGATCACCGAGGTCGTACGGAAGGCGGCCGAGGCGGCGGGGCCGGGGGAGTGGGTCATCGGGCTGGGATGGGACCCGGGCTATCTGGCAGAGTGCCTGGCCGAACCGGGCCGGCTGCCGAGCCGCTCGGACCTGGACCGGGCGGCGCCGGAGAATCCGGTGTGTCTGACCGACTTCTCGTCGCACATGGTGTGGGCCAACAGCGCGGCCCTGCGCACCGCCGGGGTCGACCGGGCGACCGAGCCGCCACCGGGCGGGGTGATCGACAGAGACCCGGACGGCGAACCAACCGGCATCCTGCGGGAGGCGGCCCAGCGCTTCGTCCAGGCGCTGCTGCCGTCGCCGACGGTCGCGCAGCGCCGCGAGGCGATCCGTTCGCTGGTCTCGGATCTGCACGCGCGCGGCATCACCAGCTACACCGAGCCCGGCCTCGGCACCGGCGGTTCCGACACTCTCTTCGGCGGGCTGAGCGCCGACAACCTCACCGCCTACGCCGAACTGACCGCGGAGGGCGCGTTGCGGGCCCGGGTCAGTGTGCTGCTGCTCCCCGCCGCGATGGGCGGCTCCGCCGCCGACGTACGCAAGGGGCTCGACGAGCTCCGGGTGCCGCCGTCGGCGGACGAGCGGCGGCTGCGCGTGATCGGCGTCAAGATCTTCGGCGACGGTGTGCCGCCGAACCGCACCGCGTGGATGAGCGAGCCATACCCCGAGGGCGGCCATGGCGCGCTGTGCGTCCACGGCGGCACCCCCGCGCTCCAGGCGGACGAGCTGCGCGAGATGATCCGTATCGCGCACGAGGCGGGCTATCAGCTCGGCGTGCACGTCACCGGCGACCGGGCCATCGACACCGTCGTCGACGCCTTCGCCGCCGCGAACGAGGCCGCCCCGCGGCCCGATGCCCGGCACTACGTCATACACGGCGACTTCATCAGTCCCGAGAGCCTGGCCGAGCTCGCCGCGCACGGCTACGGGGTCAACATGAACCCCGGCATCAAGTGGACGATCTCGGATCTGATGGACGAGATCGTCGGTGAGACCCGCTCGGCCTATCAGTGGCCCGTCCGCTCCGCCGTCCAGGCAGGCGTCGCGGTGTGCGCCAGCTCCGACGCCCCCATCACCGAGCCGGACTGGCGGCAGGGCGTCGCCGGCATGCTGCTGCGGGAATCCAAGGCCAGCGGCCGCCGAAGCGGCGCGGACCAGTGCGTAGGCCTCGCGGACGCGCTGCGCGCCTACACCATCAACCCGGCCCGGCAGGACTTCGCCGAGGACTGGAAGGGCTCGATCGAGCCCGGCAAGGTCGCCGACCTCGTCGTCCTCGACCGCGACCTGACCGCGACCGACCCGCACGACATCACCTCGGTCGGAATCGATCTCACCGTCTTCGACGGCGAGATCGTCCACGAGCCCGGGGCCCTGCGGGCGTCGAGCGGGTCGGCGTAGGCAACTGCTCGACGGGCGGCTGCCGACGGGAAGTTCGCGCGCCGTCGCGGCGGAGAGAATCTCCGCCGCGACGGCGTTTGTGTTCACCGCTACTGCGTGAACCGCTCCACGCGCCGCATCACCTCACGGCAGAAGGCCCCGACGCCGTCCGGGTCGTCGATGAACTGGTTGGGCTTCACGCAGAAAAGGCTGAAGCCCTGTTCGAGCTGCTCGGGGATCGAGGAGAGAGCCTGGCCGAGGTCGGCGGGGGAGTGGTCGTCGGGAAAGACGGGCCGGGTGCCGCCGATCATCTCCAGGTCGGTGATGTCGCGACCCGCGGCGGTCATGGCGGTCTTGAGGGTCTGGAGCTCTTCGGGGGACGGACGGCCCAGGGGGTGGAAGCCGTGGGCGTGCTGGACCAGGCGGCGGAGCAGCGGGCCGTGGAGGTGCTGGCCACCGAGCCACAGGCGGGGGCCGTCGGGGCGGTGGGCCTTGGGCTCGAAGTAGACGTCCCGGAACGGGTAGTGGTCGCTGTCGTGGGACACGGGGCCGGAGCCGGGGTTCCACAGCTTGGCCCAGACCGCGAGGTGTTCGTCGAGAAGCTTGCCGCGCTTGCCGAACGGGACACCGAGAGCTTCGTACTCGTCCCGGCTCCAGCTGACGGTCGGCTGGACGATGAGGCGGCCCTCGGAGAGCAGGTCGAGGGTGCCCAGCTCGCGGGCAAGCAGCAGCGGGTGGCGCAGGGGGGCGAGGATGGCGGCGGCGGCGAGCCGGAGGCGTTCGGTGACCGAAGCGATGGCGCTGAGCATCATCAGGGAGTTGGGCCAGGGGGTGTACGGGTCCTGGTTGCCCGGCAGCGCCCAGTCGCGGGGGTTGCCCATGATGCCGCCAGCGACGGCGTCGGGGCCCAGCACGATGTGCTCGCTGACCATGACGGAGTCGAACCCGGCGTCCTCGGCCTCACGGGCCCAGCGGACGGTGGCGGGGAGGTCGGCGCGTCCGCCGGTGAGCGTCCAGTTCTCGCTGAGCACGAGGAGCATGCGGGGAGTGGCGGTCATGAGGAGGGGCCCCTGTCGTTCGGTTGTCTCCCAGGAAATCATTTGGGGTCAAACGTAAGTCCCTGCATGGGTGCCGACAACCCCCTGATGTGGATTCGTCGAGGGCATTGCGCACCGTCCGGCCCGGGGATACCGTACGGGCCCAAACGAACTCCTCGATCGGGCGCCTCCCCCTGGATGGAGCGATCCATGTCGCCGTACAACAGCACCTCACCACCCAAACTCAAGCTGGTGGACGTGATCGCCCAGTCCGTCGGCTTCATGGGCCCGGTCTTCTCGGTGTCGATCCTGCTGCCCCAGCTCGTCGGCATCACCACCGCCACCGGCAAGGGCGCCGGCGGCGCCGCGCCGCTTGCGGTACTGCTCGGCACCATCGGCATGCTCGGCATCGGCTGGATCGTCTCCGCCTACGCCCGCCGGATCCACGCCGCCGGCTCGCTCTACAACTACGTCACCGAAGGCATCGGCCCGCGCGTCGGCGCCGCCGCCGGATATGTCTACTACCTGGGCGTGCTCATCCTCGGTGCCGCCATCGCCGTCCTGATCGGCGGCACCCTGCACGACACCCTCGCCGGCGAGTTCGGCTTCGACGCGGTGCCCGTCTGGGGCTGGAACCTGATCCTGCTCGCGGTGCTGCTCGCCATCGTGCACATCGGCGTACAGATCTCCGTCAAGGCCCAACTGGTCCTGGCACTCGTCTCCATCGGCGTGCTCACCGTGTTCTTCGTCTACATCATCGTCAAGGTCGGCGGCGACAACAGCGTCAGCGCCTTCCAGCCCTCCAGCGCGGCCCAGGGCTGGGGCGGCATAGCCTTCTCCGTCATCTACGGCGTGCTGCTCTTCACCGGGTTCGAGGCCGCCGCCAACCTCGCCGAGGAGACCGCCGAGCCGAAGCGCGCCATCCCCCGGGCCGTACTCATCTCGCTGATCGCCTCGGCCGCCTTCTTCCTGCTCGGCTCGTACGCACAGATCGCCGGCTTCCACTTCGACGTCGCCGAAGTCGCCGAGAACGCCGGTGCGCCGATCACCGCCCTCGCCTCACCGGGCGCGTACGGCTCGACAGGGGTGGCCCGGCTGGTCGAACTGGTCATCCTGCTCGACATGTTCGCGGTCTACATCGGCATCGGGGTCTCCAGCACGCGCGGCCTGCGGACCATGGCCAAGGACGGCTGGCTTCCGCGGCCGATCGCCCGGCTCAGCGCCAAACGCGGCACCCCGGTGGTCGGCACGACGATCGTCGGTGCGGTCTTCCTGACCTGCGTGCTGCTGAGCGCGGTCTTTCCGCACGCCGTCGCGGTGCCCGGCCTGCCGGACTACTTCGCCTGGTACGTCTGGCTGTCGGCCTTCGGCATCTTCTGTCTTGCCGTCATCTACTTCGCGATGTGCGCGGGCGCACCGCGCGGCCTGCGGGGGCACCGCAGCCCCGCGCTGGTGTGGACCAGCTCCGCCGTAGGTGTCGTGATCACCGGCGGTGCGCTGTTCGGCGCCGTGTACCAGGTACCGGCACCCACCAAGTGGGCGGCGTACGCGGCGATCGGCTGGGTCGTTCTCTCGCTGGTCGCGGGCTTCGTGGTGCGGCCGGACCGCGCCACGGAGGCGGTCCCGGCCAAGGCGGTGGCCTCCGGCGTCTGAGCGCGGAGCCCGAACGGATGCGCCGCGGCGCCGGGCAGGCCTGGTCTCGGGCCCGCCCGGCGCCGCGGTGCGCAAGCCAAGAGAGCGGGAAGACATGGGACTTGACGGCAAGGTGGTACTGATCGTCGGCGCCGGGAGCGGCATCGGCGCGGCCGTGGCGGCCCAGGCGGCCGCCGCCGGTGCGCGGGTGGCCGTGAGCGGGCGGCGGCGCGAGGCGCTGGAGAAGGTGGCCGCCGCCACGGGGGCGACGGCTCACCCCGCCGACGCGACGGTCCGGGACGAGGTGGAGGCGCTGGTCGCGGCCGTGGTCCGGCAGCACGGACGGCTGGACGGGGTGGTGGCGAGCGCCGGGGTGATCACGGCCGGGAAGGTGCTGGACATCGGCGACCAGGACTGGGTAGCCGCCCTCCGCACCAATCTCACCTCGGTGTTCCTGCTGGCCCGTGCCGCGCTGCCCCACCTGATCGAGGCGCGCGGCGCCCTGGTGACCGTGGGGTCGATAGCCGGCCACCGGGCGGCCGCGGGGTCGGCGGCCTACGCGGCATCGAAGGCCGGGGCGGAGGTGCTGACCTCGACCATCGCGGTGGAGTACGGCCCGCTCGGGGTGCGGGCGAACACGGTGTGCCCGGGCTGGACCCGCACCGAGATGGCGGACGAGGAGATGCGCGAGTTCGGCGAGCCGCACGGGCTGGACGTCGAGGAAGCGTACGCGGAGGCGACCGCCCTCGTACCGCAGCGCCGGGCGGCCGAGCCCGGCGAGATCGCCGACGCCGTGCTGTGGCTGCTGGGCCCGCAGTCCAGTTACGTCAACGGGACGGTGCTCACGGTCGACGGCGGTACGACCGCTGTCGACCCCGGCACCGTCCCGCTCGACTTCAGGATCACTCCACGAGACCCGCTCAGTCCGCGAGCGTGACCTCGACCGGCAGCTTCTTGATGCCGTTGACGAAGTTGGAGCGCACCCGGGGGACTTCGCCGGTGAGCCGGATGTCCGCGATACGCGGGATCAGCTCCTCGAACATGATCCGCATCTCGGTGCGCGCCAGCAGATTGCCCAGGCACAGGTGCGGGCTGCCCTTGCCGAAGGTGATGTGGTCGTTGCTCTGCCGGGTGACGTCGAAGTCGTACGGCCGGTCGAAGATCTCCTCGTCGCGGTTGCCGGAGGCGTACCACATCACCACCTTGTCGCCCTCCTTGATCCGCTTGCCGCCGAGCTCCACATCGCGGGTGGCGGTACGGCGGAAGTGGTAGACGGGCGAGGCCCAGCGCAGGAACTCCTCGACGGCGCTGGGCATCAGGGAGGGGTCCCGGCGCAGTCTGTCGAGCTGGTCGGGGTGCTGGAGCAGGGCCAGCATGGAGTGCGAGATGGCGTGCCTGGTCGTCTCGTTGCCGGCCACGACCAGCAGCAGGAAGTAGTTGTCGAAGTCGTCCTCTGACAGTGGCACACCGTCCCGGGGGGTCTCGTTGACCAGCTTGGAGACCAGGTCGGTGCCGTTGCCGCCGCGTCGCTGACGGGCCAACTCCCTTCCGTACGCGAAGACTTCGAGCGACGCGGGGGAGCGGAACGGCAGATGGCGGTACTGCTCACTGTCCGCGCTGTCCAGCAGCACATCGGCGTAGTCGGGGTCGGTGTTGCCGATGATGCGGTTGCCCCAGTCGATGAGCTGCTGGGTGTCGTCCTCGGGGACGTCGAGGAGCCGGGCGAGGACGTTGATCGGGAAGTCCGCGGAGACCTCCTTGACGAAGTCGAAGCTGCCCTTGGCGAGGGCGGCGTCCAGGGTCCTGGCGGTCAGCCCGCGCAGGAAGTCGGAGTACTGGCCGATGACGCCCGCGCCGAACTGGCGTTGCAGCAGCCGGCGCATCGCCTGGTGGCGCACCCCGTCCAGTTCGAGGATGGAGGCGCGCTTCTTGATCTGGTCGTCGTCGACCTCCTCCAGATTGACGAATTTGGTGGAGGTGAAAGTCTCGGCGTCGCGGTCGACGCGGACGATGTCCTCGTGCCTGGTCAGGGCCCAGAAGCCGTGGTTGGGCTCCGGCTCGGGCTGCCAGTGGACGGGGTCCTCGTGGCGGAGGGTGTGGAACATCCGCCAGGGAGTGACGCCGTCGACGAACTTGTCGTTGTCGGCGAGGTCGACCTCCGCCAGGGGCAGCGGGGCGCTCACGTCTGTGTCGGTGCTGATGTCGGTGCTGGTCATGTTCGGCTCCGTACGGGGTCCGCGGTGTCCTCGGTCAGATGTGCTGGGCGTACTCGCCGAACTCCCAGTCGGTGACGTAGGTCTGAAAGCGCGTCAGCTCATTGCGCTTGTAGGCGAGGAAGGTGTCCGTGAAGGGCTTGCCGAGCAGTTCGGTCAGCTCGGTGTCGGCCTCCAGGGCGTCCAGTGCGGCGTCCAGGGACTGCGGGAGCCTGCCGGCCCGGGTCTCGTCGTAGCCGTAGCCCTCGATGGGGGCGGGCGGCTCGGCGGCGTCGCGGATGCCGAGGTGCAGGGCTGCGACCAGACCGGCGACGGCGAGATAGGGGTTGGCGCTGGCATCGCCGAGTCGCATTTCCAGGCGGGCCCCGCTGCCGCGCTCCGGGGGAATGCGGAGCATGGCGCTGCGCTTGTCCAGGCCCCAGTCGATCAGCCAGGGGGCGAGGGTGTCGCGGCCGAAGCGCTTGTACGAGTTGATGGTGGGGTTCAGCAGAGCGGTGAGCGCCGGGGTGTGCGCGAGCAGGCCGCCGATGGCGTGCCGGGCGGTGGTGGAGAGCCCGTACTGCCCGGCGGGGTCGTCGAAGACATTGCGGCCGTCGCCGTCCTCGCAGGACACGTGCAGGTGGAAGCCCGAGCCGCCGCTGTCGTTGAAGGGCTTGGCCATGAAGGTGGCGAGCCGTCCTTCGGTGCGGGCCAGCTCGCGGACGGCGGACTTGAAACGGAAGGCGCGGTCGGCGGCGTCCAGGGCGGCGGAGTGGCTGAGGTTGATCTCGAACTGGCCGCCGTCGAATTCCTGGTTGCCGGAGGTGACGCCGATGCCGAGGCCGTCCAACTGGCGCAGGGTGCGCAGCAGATGGCTCTCCGGGTCGCCGCGTCGGCCGCTGCTGTAGACGTTGCCGGTCAGGCCGCTGTAGCGGGCCCAGCCGGTGGGGCTGCCGGGGGCCGGGTCGAGCAGGAAGTACTCCAGCTCCGGGCCGATGACGGCCTCCAGACCGGTGGCGGCGAGACCGCCGGTGAGCCGGCGCACCAGGTCGCGGGGGGACTCGGCGGCCGGGGCGCCGGTCGCGGGGTCGATCGGATCACCGAGGCACCAGGCCACGCCCGGCTCCCAGGGCAGCGCCACCAGGGTGTCGAGGTCGGGCCGCACCGAGATGTCCGGCAGTCCCTCCTCGAGGCCGCCCGGGGCGTCGATGACATCGCCGCGCGGGGACGTCACATAGATCGCCCGGCAGAAGGCGAGGCCGTGGTCGCAGGCCGCGGGGAGGTGGCTGAGCAGGACGTCGCGGCTGCGGTCCACCCCGATCAGGTCGGGATAGGTGACGCGCACGATGTCGATGCCCTGGGCGGCGAGCCTTTCGACGTGCTGCCGGACCTGCTGGGCGGTGGACGGATCGCTCACCGGTGTCTCCTCAGGGGCGGAACGGGCGGCGGAGGTGGTTGTCTGAAGTCAGTTGTTTGAAGCCAAACGATATGGATGGGATCGGCTCGCCGCAACCACGTGTGCCGGAAAATTTGCGCGCTCCTCTGGTTCCTCCTCTCAGTTTCCTCTTCACGGAGGGCTTGACCCGGGTGGCGAGTGTTCGTAGTTTATTTGGAGCCAAACGATTAAGAGGAGCGGCCATGCGGATCGTCGTCGACATGGACAAGTGCCAGGACCATGGCCAGTGCGTCTTCGCGGCCCCCGATGTCTTTCAACTGGACGACGCCGGGCACCTCGTGCACGTCAGCGAACCCGACGAGGCGCTGCGCGCCGACGCCGAGGACGCCGCCGACGTCTGCCCGCTGCAGGCCATCCGGATCGAGGGCTGATCCGGTGAGCGGTCGCATCGTCATCGCCGGGGCCTCGCTGGGCGGCCTGCGCGCCGCCGAGCAGCTGCGCGCGGCCGGCTGGACGGGAGAGATTGTCGCCGTCGGGGACGAGCCCCACATGCCGTACAACCGCCCACCGCTGTCCAAAGAAGCGCTGGCCGGCAAGGCCACCCTCGCATCCTTGTCCTTCCGCCCCCGGGCCTCCGCCGCGGACGTGCGGTGGCGGCTCGCCACGGCCGTGAGTGCCGCTCGTCTGACCGACCGGGTGATCCGGCTCGACGACGGCACCGAGCTGCCCTTCGACGGCCTGGTCGTCGCCACCGGGATGCGCCCGCGCCGGCTACGCTGCGCGGGCCCCACCGGTCCGGGCAGCGGTCGCCACACGGTACGCACCCTCGCCGACGCGGAGGCCCTGCGCCCCGAGCTGACCCGGCCGGGGGCCCGCGTAGTGGTCGTCGGTGCCGGCTTCATCGGCTGCGAGGTGGCCGCCACCGCGATCGGCCTCGGCGCGGCGGAGGTCACCGTTGTCGACCCCGAGCCGCTGCCCATGCTCCGGCCGCTGGGCGAGTTGCTGGCCCGCGCACTGCTCCGGCGCCATGAGGAGCGCGGTGTGCGGTTCGCGCTGGGGACGGGAGTCGCCGGCTTTGAGGGCGACGAGAGCGTCACCGGCATTGTCCTCGGCGACGGCAGGGTCCTTGCGGCCGACGTCGTCGTGGAGTCGGTCGGCTCGGTCGCCAACACCGAATGGCTGGACGGCAACGGCCTGGATCTCGTCGACGGCGTACTGACCGACGAACTGCTACGGGTCATGGTGAGAGAGCGACAAGGGATCAGGGTGCCTGAACGCGAGCGGCCGGAGTACAGCCTGCCGTACGTCGTCGCTGTCGGAGATGTCGCCCGCTTCCCCAACGCCCGCTACGACGGGGTGCCCCGCCGCGTCGAGCACTGGTCGATCCCCGGCGACAGCGCCAAGCACGCGGCCCGCAGCCTGCTCGCGGGGATCACCGGTGAGGGCGACGATCTGGCCCCCTTCGCCCCGCTCCCCGCCTTCTGGAGCGACCAGCACGACTTCCGCCTGCAGTCCTTCGGAGCCCTCGCCCTCGGGACCGGGGACGTACGGGTCCTGGACGGTGACCCGGACGGCGATGTCGTCGTCGGCTACCACACGGGCGGCCGGCTCATCGGCGTGGTCGCCCTCGGCGACCAGGCCGCCGTCACCCGTGCCGCCGCCCGCTACCGCGCGGAGCTGCTGCGGCAGCCCGCCCTCACCGCCTAAGGAACGTCATGGCCACTGTCCGCGGCTACTTCCACCCCAAGACGGCCACCGGCCGGTCCTCCCTCATTCCCGCGCCCCCGTGGCACTACTCCGGCGACCTGCTCACCATCGAGTACCGCACCGACCCCGCTCGGGTCCGCGAACTTCTTCCCGCCCCCCTGGAACTCGCCGCCGACGACCCCGGCGCGGTCGCCCTCATCTGGGCCGACTGGCAGTCCTGCTCCTCCTCCGCCGAGGAACTCCTCGACCCGGTGCGCGCCCAGTACAAGGAGGCCTTCGCCGTGGTGCGCTGCTCCTACCAGGGCCGTACGTACTCGCGCTGCGTCCACATCTGGGTCGACAAGGACTTCGCCATCGCCCGCGGCCTCCACCAGGGCTATCCCAAGAAGCTCGGCTCGATCCATATGACGCGTCCGCACCCCTACGGCCCCGCCCCGCGCATCGAGGCCGGCGCCCGCTTCGGCGCGACGCTCGCCGCCGCCGACCGGCGGCTGGCGCAGGCCGTGGTGACCTTGCGCGAACCGTCGCAGACCAACGGCTTCGTCAACGGCCACCCCATGGCCCACCACCGCTGGCTGCCCTCCATCGAGACCGGCAAGGGCCTCGCCCTGGATGAGCTGATCGAGACCGGCGCCGCCTCCTTCGAGGCCGGGCAGGCCTGGACCGGCGACGTCGACCTGGAGCTGTTCGAAGCCCCGACGGAGGAGCTGGCCCGGCTGGAGATCCACGAGCCGATCGCGGCGTACTACCGGCAGGTGGGTGTCGTCTGGGACGGCGGCCGCCTGCTGGAATCCGGCACTTCGGCGGCCGAGTAGCGCCTCCGGCGGACTCCCCGCGCCACCACGTGGTGGACAGGCGCCCCGACGCGCGAAACCACTCATCCTCCTTCGTCACCCGTCACCTGGAGCACAGGACATGTCCGAAAAGACCACGGTCGCCGGGGTCGCCGTCGACACCCGGCACTGGATCGGCGGCGAACGCGTCGCCTCCGCCGCGACGTTCACCGATCACTCGCCCCTCGACGGCCGCGCTCTCGGCGAGATCTCGCGCGGCGGTGCCGCCGAGGCCGAGGCCGCCGTGGCCGCCGCCAAGGCGGCGTTCCCGGCCTGGGCGGCCACCCCGCGCGCCGAGCGCGCCCGCATCCTCCACGCCATCGCCGACGGAGTCGAGAAGCGGCTCGAAGACCTCGCGAACGTCGAGACCCTCGACAACGGCGCCCTGCTGCGCTCGCACCGCCGGGGCGTGATGCCCCGCGTCGCCCACAACTTCCGCTTCTTCGCGGACTGGCTACTCACGCTCGGCCACGAGGACTTCGACACGCGCGGCCACACCAACCACGTCTCCTGGGACCCGGCCGGCCCCTGCGTCCTGATCACCCCGTGGAACGCGCCCCTGATGCTGGCCACCTGGAAGGTCGCCCCGGCCCTCGCCGCCGGCAACACCGTCATCCTCAAGCCCGCCGAGTGGTCCCCGCTCACCGCCTCGCTGCTCGCTGACATCGCCGACGCCGCCGGGCTGCCGGCCGGTGTCCTGAACGTCGTCCAGGGTTACGGCGGCGAAGCCGGCAGCGCCCTCGTCGCCCACCCGGACGTGCGCCGGATCAGCTTCACCGGCTCCGTACCGACCGCCAAGCGCATCGCGGCGGCCGCGGCGGCCCATCTCACCCCGCTCAGCCTGGAGTTGGGCGGCAAGTCGCCGTTGCTGGTGTTCGCCGACGCCGACCTCGACCTCGCCGTGGACCTGGCCGTCGAGCAGTACGACAACGCGGGCCAGGTCTGCCTGGCGGCGACCCGCATCCTGGTCGAGTCCTCGATCGCCGAGGAGTTCACGGAGCGGTTCAAGGCCAGAGCGGCCGCGCTGACCCAGGGCGACTCCCGCGAGGAGGCCACCGACCTCGGCCCCAACATCCACCCCCGGCAGCTGGAGAAGATCGACGAATTCGTCCAGCGCGCTCTGGCATCGGGTGCCCGCGCCGTCATCGGCGGTGGCCCCAACACCGAACTCGGCGAGCTCTACTACCGGCCCACCCTGCTCACCGATGTCGCCCAGGACTCCGAGATCGTCCAGGAGGAGGTCTTCGGCCCCGTCCTGACCCTCCAGACCTTCGACACCGAGGACGAGGCGGTCGCCCTCGCCAACGGCACCCGCTTCGGCCTCGCCGCCACCCTCGCCACCGGCGACCCCGAGCGCGCCGAACGGGTCACCGCCCGGCTCGTCGCGGGCACGGTGTGGGTGAACTGCTTCTTCGTACGGGATCTCCAGGCGCCCTTCGGCGGCTCCCGGCTCTCTGGCGTCGGCCGTGAGGGCGGCACCTGGAGCTTCGACTTCTACTGCGACGTGAAGAACACCGTCACCGCGCCGAAGGGCTGGAAGAACCATGGGTGAGATCGTCGGAGCGGGCCTGCTCGCACACGTCCCCACCATCGTGCTGCCCGAGGCCGAACGGCTGGAGCTCAACGGAGGCAAGGAGATCACCCTGGTCACGGGCCTCCGGCAGCTCCGCGAGGAGGTGTTCGAGAGCGACGAATACGACACCGTCGTCGTCCTCGACTCGCACTGGGCCACCACGGTGGAGTTCGTCGTCGCCGCCCAGCAGCGCCGCGCCGGCCTGTTCACCTCCGAGGAGCTGCCGCGCGGCATGTGCCGGGTGCCGTACGACTTCCCCGGCGACCAGGAACTGGCCCACAACATCGCGGGCTTCGCCGAGAAGCACGGCACCTGGATCACCGCGATCGAGGACGACTACCTGCCGGTCTACTACGCCACCATCAACCTGTGGCGGTTCCTCGGCGAGGGCCTGCCCGACAAGCGCTGGGTCACCATCGGTGTCTGCCAGACCGGCGACATGGAGGACCATCTGCGCCTCGGCCGCGCACTGGCCGACGGCATCGCCGCCACCCCCGGCCGCAGGGTGCTGGTGATCGCCTCGGGCGCGCTGTCGCACACCTTCTGGCCGCTGCGCGAGATCCGCGACCACGAGGCCAGCGACCCAAGTCACATCTTCACCCCTGAGGCCCGCGCGGCGGACGAAGAGCGCATCGCCTGGTTCAAGGAGGGCCGCCACGACAAGGTCCTCGACACGATGGACGAGTTCTGGAAGTACAAGCCCGAGGCGAAGTTCTTCCACTACCTGATGATGGCCGGCGCCCTCGGCGAACGGGCCTGCACTGCCCCGGGACGCCAGTACGGCGAGTACGAGAACTCCGTCGGCACCGGCCAGGCGCACATCTGGTTCGACCGCCCCGACGGGGGCTGGACCGCTCCCCGCACCGCCGCCACCGACGCTTCATAAGGAGCCGAGCCATGCCCGAGTACCGCCGCATCCTGCTGGACGGCGCGACCGTCCAAGTCCTGCGCGACGGCGACGAGCTCGTCGCCGGGGACGGCCGCCGCGTCAAGAGCGACGACGCCCAGCACCTGCCGCCCGTCGTCCCGTCGAAGGTCATCGCGGTGCACCTCAACCACCGCAGCCGGGTGGACGAGTTCCAGATCCGGCTCACCCCGACCCCGACCTACTTCCACAAACCGACCTCCGCCCTCAACTCCCACAAGGGCGCCGTCGTCCGCCCGCACGGGCTGAAGTACCTCAACTACGAGGGCGAGGTCGCCATCGTCATCGGCAGGACCGCCCGCAACATCGCCCCCGCCGAGGCCGGCGAGTACATCGCGGGCTACACGGTCGCCAACGACTACGGCCTCCATGACTTCCGCGACACCGATGCCGGCTCCATGCTCCGCGTCAAGGGCTCCGACACCCTCTGCCCGCTCGGCCCGGGCCTGGTCACCGACTGGGACTTCCGGGGCAAGTCGCTGCGTACCTACGTCAACGGCCAGGTCGTGCAGGACGGCTCCACGGACGAGATGGAGTGGGACATGCACTACCTGGTCGCCGACATCGCCCGCACCATCACCCTCCACCCGGGTGATGTGCTGCTCTCCGGCACTCCGGCGAACTCGCGGCCGGTGGAGCCCGGCGATGTGGTCGAGGTCGAGGTCGAGGGGCTGGGTCGGCTGACCAACCACATCGTCAGCGGTCCCATCGGTATCCGCGAGGATGTCGGCGCCCAGCCCACCGCTTCGGAGGAGGTGCTCTCCACAGCTCTCGGCGGCGACTGGGAATTCCGGGGCATCCGGCCGCCCCGGCGCTGACTCTCCGCCACCCCGTAGACTTTGTTCTTTGGGTTCGAACAATGCTCTGGAACATGTCCTGAAGGGGGATGCCCGTGGTCGGTCGGCGATCCGTCACCGAGACCGAGAAGCTGGTGCAGGCCAAGCTCGGCCACACCCCGATCCGCCACGAGCAGATGGCCGCGGTCGCCAACATCTACCGCGCCGCGGCCGCCGTCCGCCAGCACTTCGAGAACTCCGTGCTGCGTGACTCCGAGCTGACCTGGACCGGTTTCGTCGTCCTGTGGGTCGTCTGGATCTGGGGCGACATGGAGACGCGGTACGTCGCGGAGGAGGCCGGTATCTCCAAGGGCACCCTGACCGGCGTCGCCCGCACGCTGGAGTCCCGTGGCCTCGTCAAGCGCGAGGCGCACCCGTCGGACGGCCGACGCGTTCTCCTGGGGCTCACGGAGGAGGGCGAGCAGCTCATGGAGCGGCTCTTCCCCGAGTTCAACGCGGAGGAAGCCTTCGTCGCCGAGCAGCTCACCGACGCCGAGTGCCGTTCCGTCGCCGACGCCCTGCGCAAGATCGTCGTCCAGGTGGAGACCCACGGCGAGGAGCGCCGCCTCAACCTCCTGGGCGGCGCTGAGCCCGCCCCCCGGCGCAGCGGCCGCCGCCCGAAGGCGGAGTAGCGGACGGTCCGAGCCAGGCGCCCTCCAAGTGCCTGTCGCCAAAGGGGGATTGGGCAGGACGCACCCTTTGACGACAGAGCCCTACGCCCTCGCCGCCGCGACCAGCGCGTCGAACAGTCCCTGGGCGGCGGGGTCGTCACCGGCCGTGTCCTCGGGATGCCACTGCACGGCCGCGAACCAGCCCACCGCCGAGGTCAGTTCCATCGCTTCCACCGTCCCGTCGCCCGCGCGGGCGGTGACGGTGAGACCGCTGCCGAGGCGGTCGACGCGCTGATGGTGGTAGCAGGAGGCGTCGACCTTCTCGGCCCCGCAGGCCAGCGCGACGCCGGAACCGGGGAGCAGGGCCATCGGGTGCACCAGGTGCCGGTGCTCGGTGCCGGGGCCGACGCCGCCCATGTGCTGCTCCAGCGTGCCGCCGAGGGCGACGTTGACGACCTGCAGCCCCCGGCAGACGGCCAGCAGCGGCAGCCCGGCGCCGAGCGCGTGGCGGGCGACGGCCAGATCGAAGGCGTCCTGCGTGACGTCCACGTCGTAGACGGCTTCATGCGCGTCAGCGGCTCCGTACAGTCGCGGGTCGAGATCGCCGCCGCCGGGGAGCAGGACGCCGTCGAAGCGGGAGAGCCGGGCGGGTACGCACGTCGGGTCGGGGTCCGGGTGGATGGTGGCGGGCTCGCCGCCCGCCCGGTAGACGGCCTCGACCAGGGCGCGGGCGTTGACCTCGGCGGCATACCGCAGCGCGGATGTGGTGGCCGAGAAACGGGCGGGTACGGCGATCAACGGCCGGGTCACAGCTGGATCCAGGTCGTCTTGAGGTCCGTGTACTTCTCCACGGCGTGCGCCGACTTGTCGCGGCCGTTGCCGGACTGCTTCATACCGCCGAAGGGCACGGTGAGGTCGCCCTCCTCGTAGCAGTTGACCCACACCGTCCCGGCCTTGAGCGCGCGGGAGACGCGGTGCGCGGTCGACAGGTCGGAGGTCCACAGCCCGGCTGCGAGTCCGTACTCGGTGTCGTTGGCGAGGGCGACCGCCTCATCGACGTCGTCGAAGGTGAGCACGGACAGCACCGGGCCGAAGATCTCCTCACGGGCGAGCCGGGAGCCCGGGTCGACTCGGTCGAACACGGTCGGCGCGAGGAAGCTGCCCGAGTTGCCGGGCAGCGCCCGCTCGCCGCCGGTACGGAGCCGGGCGCCTTCCGCGGTCCCGGTGGCGATGTGGCCGAGGACCCGGTCCAGGTGGGCCTCGCCGACGAGAGCGCCCATCTCGGTGGCGGGATCCAGAGGGTCGCCGATCCGCAGGGCGCGAGCGCGTCGGACAACGGCCTCGGTGACGCGCTCGGCGACGGAGGAGTGCACCAGCAGCCGGGAGGGCGCGGTGCACATCTCGCCCTGGTTGAAGAAGATGCCCCAGGCGGCGGTGGCGGCGGCGCGGTCCAGGTCGGGGGCGTCGGGAAGGATGATGTTGGGTGACTTGCCGCCCAGCTCCAGCCATACCCGTTTGAGGTTGGAGTCCGCCGCGTAGTGCAGGTACTGCCGCCCGACGGCGGTGGATCCGGTGAACGCCAGCACATCCACGTCGGGGTGCAGCCCGAGTGCCCGCCCGGCGGTGGGCCCGTCTCCGGTGACGACATTGAGCACGCCAGGTGGCAGACCGGCCTCGGTCGCCAGCCGCCCGAGCAGCAGCGCGGACAGCGGAGAGGACTCGGACGGCTTGAGCACCACCGTGCACCCGGCCGCCAGCGCCGGGGCCACCTTCCACGAGGCTAGCGTCAGCGGGAAGTTCCACGGCACGACCGCGCCCACCACGCCGGACGGCTCCCGGGTGATGAGGGCCAAGGCGTCGGGGGCGACATGCGGTGCTTCGTCAGTGAGCTTGTCCGCGAGCTGCCCGTACCAGCGGAAGGTGGCGATCGCGGCGCGCAGCTCTATGTCGTACGCGTCGGTGATGGGCTTGCCCATCTCCAGGCTTACGGTGAGCGCCAGCTCGGTCCGATGCTCCTCCAGCAGCTCGGCGAGACGCAGCAGCACCCCACCGCGCACGGCCGGCGCCAGCGTCGGCCATGGGCCGGAATCGAAGGCACGACGCGCTGCGGCGACCGCGAGGTCGACCTCCTTCGCCCCGGCGTCGGCAACGCGCGCCACCACCCGCCCGTCCCGGGGCGAGACGACATCGAAGATGTCGCCTGAGCCCGGCTCGTCGGCGCCGTCGATGTGGTGACGGTCGGGCAGTCGCGGCCGCAGTGCCTCAGCGCGGCGCACCCAGTCCTCGTGGCTGTCGTCCAGCATCCGTGCCTCCGCCGACTAGTTATTTGACCCCAAACGATAACCTCAAAGGGACGGATCGACAATGGACCCGGGTGAAGCCGCGTCTCCTCGCGTCCGTCATCCAGTACTTCGGCACCAAGCAGGGACTGTTCCGCGAGGCGGTCCACTGGCAGATCCCGATCGGTGAGCTGACCACCGACGATCCCGCCCGGACGGTCGAGAACTGCCTGCGGGCCATGTTCGGTGCCTGGTCGGAAGACCCGAACAGCCCATGGCCGTGCTGCTGCGCGCCAGCATGACCAGCGAGGAGGCCGCCGACCTCCTGCGCCGGCACGTCACGTCGGGGTCCGTCGAGCCGGTGGCCGCCACCGTCGACGCCCCCGACGCACGCCTGCGGGCCCGCAGTGGGGAAAGTCACGGAGGTCAGCGAAGGCCGGTGCGTAGGCTGGTCGCCGTCGTCGTGGCAACAGGTCTGGGGGAGCGGGACAGACCCTGGGATCCAGCCTGACGGTGTCAGGGAAGTCAGCAAACGGTCAGCATGAGTCCTGAAAAACCCTGCGCATGCTGGCCGGGCATGCGACTCGTTGTAGGGTAAGGAAACAGCCCTTGACCTGCAAAAACGCAGGCAGGGAGCTTAGATCCGGGAGTGCCTCCATGCTGCGTACCATGTTCAAGTCCAAGATCCACCGTGCCACGGTGACCCAGGCCGATCTGCACTACGTCGGGTCCGTGACCATCGACGCCGATCTCCTCGATGCCGCCGACCTGCTGCCCGGCGAGCTGGTCCACATCGTCGACATCACCAACGGCGCCCGCCTGGAGACGTACGTCATCGAGGGCGAGCGTGGCTCCGGCGTGATCGGGATCAACGGTGCGGCGGCCCACCTGGTGCACCCCGGCGACCTGGTGATCCTCATCAGCTATGCCCAGGTCTCCGACGCCGAGGCCCGCGCCCTGCGCCCCCGGGTCGTGCACGTCGACGCCGACAACCGGATCGTGGCCCTCGGCGCGGACCCCTCCGAGCCGGTACCGGACTCGGACCAGGAGCGCAGCCCGCAGGCCGTGCCCGCTGCCATCGCCTGACCGTCCACCTGGGCCCCGTACATCCCGCGACGGGGTGAGTGCGCGTACGGCGCAGGGGTACGCGTGGGACAAGTCCAGGGCCGAAGTTCCACATGGCTGGAGGACACGATGACCCACCCGAACCCCGACCCCACCCGCCCGGGCCCTCCGCCGGGCCCGGGCCCCGACCGCCCGGAACCCCTCCCGGAGCCGCCCAACCCCAAGCCCCACCCGGTACCGGACCCCACCCCGTCCCCGGTCCCGGAGCCTCCGGGCCCCGAACCGCTGCCGAAGCCGGGTCCACTGCAGCCGTAGGGGCACGAACAACACGGT
>NZ_BAAGPS010000024.1:201761-272142 GCF_054783935.1 Streptomyces pseudoechinosporeus | reverse complement strand
ACACGGTGGCCCGGTGCGGAGACTTCCGCACCGGGCCACCGTGTAGCTATTAGCCGGCCACCTCGGACCGGTCTCCACCCCACAACGTGTGGAACGACCCTTCCCGGTCCACCCGCCGATACGTGTGCGCCCCGAAGAAGTCCCGCTGCCCCTGCGTAAGCGCCGCAGGCAACCGCTCCGCACGCAGCGCGTCGTAGTACGTGAGAGCCGCGGCGAACCCGGGCGTAGGAACGCCCTGCTGCACCGCGGCGACGAGAACCGCACGCCAGTCGTCCTGCGCCGAACCGATCTCCTGCGCGAACGTCTCGTCGGAGAGCAGACTCGGCAGATCGGGCCGAGCGTCGTACGCGGTGCGAATCCGGTCGAGGAACGCCGCGCGGATGATGCACCCACCGCGCCAGAGCGAGGACACCGCACCCAGGTCGATGTTCCAGTCGTACTCCGCGCTGCCCGCCGCGATCTTGTGGAAGCCCTGCGTGTACGACACGATCTTCGAGGCGTACAGCGCCTGTTCCACCTGGTCGGCGAAGGCCGCCGCCTCCGACTCGCCGAGCGGCGCCGCCTTCGGCCCGGCGAGCCCCCGCGAGGCCTCGCGCAGCTCCGTGTGGCCCGACAGCGACCGGG
This sequence comes from Streptomyces pseudoechinosporeus, assembly GCF_054783935.1. Taxonomy (NCBI): domain Bacteria; kingdom Bacillati; phylum Actinomycetota; class Actinomycetes; order Kitasatosporales; family Streptomycetaceae; genus Streptomyces; species Streptomyces pseudoechinosporeus. The sequence goes on along the minus strand of NZ_BAAGPS010000024.1, from coordinate 271,518 downwards.
CGAAGACCGCCTCCGCGATACCCGACACCGGCACACCCAGGTCCAGCGCGATCTGCACGGTCCAGCGGCCCGTGCCCTTCTGCTCGGCCTGGTCCTGGACGACGTCCACGAAGGGCTTGCCGGTGGCCGCGTCCACGTGGGACAGCACCTCGGCGGTGATCTCGATCAGGTAGGAGTCAAGGCGTCCGGTGTTCCAGGTGCGGAAGATGTCCGCGATCTGCGCGGGGGAGTAGCCCGCCACATCACGCAGCAGCTGGTACGCCTCGCCGATCAGCTGCATGTCCGCGTACTCGATGCCGTTGTGCACCATCTTCACGAAGTGACCGGCGCCGTCCGGGCCGACGTGCGAGACACAGGGCGTCCCGTCGTCCGCCTTGGCGGAGATCTTCTCCAGCATCGGACCGAGCGACTGGTACGACTCGACCGAACCGCCCGGCATGATGCTCGGCCCGTTCAGCGCGCCCTCCTCGCCGCCGGAGATGCCCGCGCCGACGAAGTGGAGGCCCTGCTCGCGCAGTTCGCGCTCCCGGCGCCGGGTGTCCGCGAAGTGGGCGTTGCCCCCGTCGATGATCATGTCGCCAGGCTCCAGGAGCGGGGCGAACTCCCGGATCACCGCGTCGGTCGGCTCGCCGGCCTTCACCATGATCACCAGGCGGCGCGGCCGCTCCAGGGCGGCCACGAACTCCTTGGCGGTCTCGGCCGCGATGAAGTCGCCCTCGCTGCCGAACTCCTCGACCAGCGCGTGCGTGCGCGACGCCGTCCGGTTGTGCAGGGCGACCGTGTATCCGTTGCGCGCGAAGTTACGGGCGAGATTGCGCCCCATGACCGCGAGACCCGTCACGCCGATCTGCGCTGAAGTGCTCATACGGTTGGCTCCTAAAAGGTCCTGAAAAACGGTGGTGCCAGTCAGTATCGCCCCACTGACCATCCTGACTTGCCGACGATGTGTACGCATGGCGTGCCGTTCTGCCTCAGTCGACCCGCAACAACAGTGCATTCCCGGTCACTTGGCAGGACAGAGCGGCTGATTGCCGCCTTGTCATGGCCTGTTCGTGGCGTTTACTTTTGCCGCTGCTGACGCATGTCGAGGGGGCTATTCCATGGCCGTACGGGGCCGGCACCGCCGGTATCAGCCGAACAGGATCAACCGTGCCTCGCTGACGGTCACGGCGGGCGGCGCCGGAATGGCGATGCCCCTGATAGCCACCGGCGTTGCCGACGCGGCCGATGTGGACACCTGGAACAAGGTCGCCGCCTGCGAGTCCAGCAACAAGTGGGACATCAACACCGGCAACGGCTATTACGGCGGGCTGCAGTTCAAGCAGTCCACCTGGGAGGCGTTCGGCGGCACGGTCTACGCGTCACGCGCCGACCTCGCCACCAAGGACCAGCAGATCGCCATCGCCGAGAAGGTCCTCAAGGGCCAGGGTCCCCGTGCCTGGCCGGTGTGCTCCGTGCGCGCGGGCCTCACCCAGGGCGGCGACGCCCCCGACATCAACCCCTCGGGCACCGGGGACCGCAAACCCGAGCGCACCGTCCGCGACGTGCAGCCGCAGACCACGCCCCAGTCCCGGGCGGGCACCGCCGAGATGTACACCGTCGTCCGCGGCGACACACTGTCCGGCATCGCCGGCTCCCGTGAAGTCCAGGGCGGCTGGCGGCAGTTGTACGACACCAACCGCAAGACCATCGGCGCCGACCCGGACATGATCGTCCCCGGCCAGCGGCTGAGCCTGCGCGCCAAGGCCCCGGAGAAGGCCCCTACCGGTACGCCGGTGTCCAACCCGACCGCTCCCGAGAAGCCCGAGAAGAAGGAAGAGCAGGCCGAGAGCAAGCCGCGCGAGTCGGCGCGTACTCTCACCGCACCGGTGGACGCCGGCGCCGGAACGCCGTACCGCGCGACGGGTTCCTCCTGGTCGAAGGGCTACCACACGGGCGTCGACTTCCCGGTGCCCACCGGCACCTCGGTCAAGTCGGTCGCCGCGGGCCAGGTCGTGACCTCGGGCTGGGGCGGATCCTTCGGCTACCAGGTGGTGATCAAACACGCCGACGGCCGCTACAGCCAGTACGCCCATCTGTCGGCGATCTCCGTGAAGGACGGGCAGAAAGTGGTGAGCGGACAGCGCATCGGCCGCTCCGGCTCCACGGGCAACAGCTCGGGCCCGCATCTGCACTTCGAGGTGCGGACGGGGCCCGAATTCGGCAGCGACATCGATCCGGTCGCCTATCTGCGCAAGGGTGGCGTCAGCCTCTGACAGCTTCCGGCGCGGACGCCTGATGTCAGGACCGTACGCCTGGTATCAGGACCTGAGGCGGGAGCCGGCCACCAGCGGCACCGGAAGCAGCGGGATGTAGAGGCCGTCGTACGGACCTGGCTGCCGGACCGATTCATCCGCGCTGTCCCGCGTATCGCCGCCCGGCGGCGGCCCGTTGGACCCGGTGCGCGTCAGCCCGCCCGCCTCCCGTACGGCCACCGGCGTCGGCACGACGACCGTGGCGGGCGCGAGCGGCACCTCTTCCCGCACCGCCCCAGCCGCTTCTCGCCCCGGCGCCGCCGCGGGGACCAGTCCCGCCACCTCGGCGGTCTGCTGCTCGGGCAGCAGGGCCACCTCGTCGGCGGGAGCCCCGGCCACCATGGCGGGCTCGCCCGGGACAGACTCCGTACGCTCCGTGCTGCTGATCCGCTCCGACGTCAGGAGGATGAGGCCGCCCGCCGCGACGACACCGAAGCCCAGTGCGAGGAGGGTGCCTGTCGAGCCGTAACGGAAGGTCTCGCCGAACATCGTGATGCCGACCGCGGCCGCCACCACAGGGTTCACCACGGTCAGCGTGGCCAGCGGCGCCGCGAGTCCCGCGCCCCGGTAGGCGGCCTGCGAGAGCAGCATGCCGGCCGTGGCCAGGACGCCGATCACCGCCAGGGCGGGCAGCTGGCCGAGCGTGAAGCCGCCCGTCCAGTCCACCGCGACCGTCTTCGTGAACACCGACGACATACCGAACGCGACACCGGACGCGATCGCCAGCAGCACACTGCGCACCGCCGGGTGCCGGTGTGCCGCGCGGGCCGCCATCATCAGGCCCACTACCGCACCACCGGTGGCCAGGGCCACCGCCAGCTGCTGGGAGTTGTCCAGGGACTGCGAATCGGCCGTGCCGACCAGCGACAGCAGTCCGGCCAGGCCGACTGTCGCCATGATGGCGCCCCGCCAGGCCGTCGCACCGGCCTTGCGGCGTACGAAGAGAGCCGCCATGGGAAGCGCGAACACAATGGTCAACGCGCCCAGCGGCTGCACCAGACTCAGGGGGCCGAAGGCGAGGGCCACGACGTGCAGCAGACCACCGAGGCCGTTGAGACCCACCGCGGCCCACCAGGCGGGCCGGCGCATGGGAGCGTACGACTGGTCCGGTGTCGCCGCGGCGACCCGTTCCTGCACGATCGCGCCACCGGCGTAGGCGACGGCGGACACGAGCGAAAGCAGCACAGACAGGGCAAGGGCGCTCATGGGACCCTCCTCTGCGTCTGGCTGGCGCGCTCCGGCTGGCGGGGAGTCCGGCGCGGCGAACGGTCGGTTTTCATGGTGAATACGATGCCCTTCGAACGCGCTCGCGTCGTCGTCCTTGAGCAGGCATTGGGTCCTACTGCCGATGGAGTACGACCTGCGCCCCGTCCTACCCTGGTTGGGTGACACCGGGTACAACTCCCATGCTCGAACCGGTATGCCCGCTTGGTCCACTCGAATTCCGTGCATCTTGACCGGAACTCGACCGTGATCACATTCGGTGTCCGCGAGGTCGCACACTGGTTCGCTTCGCCCGCCCGTCGCACCGTTCCCGTCCCCGCTGTCACTTGCGGTCTTCCCCCGCGGGCCTGTTCTGGGTGACCATGGGGGAACAAGCCGCAGAGACAGGGGGTAACCGGGTGCGAGTGGGCCTTTTGACCCGGGAGTACCCGCCGGACGTGTACGGCGGCGCGGGCGTCCATGTCGAGTTCCTCGCCAGGGAGCTGCGGCCCCTCACGGACCTCGATGTGCACTGCTGGGGCGAGGGCGCCGCGAACGGAGTCGTCCGCCACCGGCCCTGGCCCACGCTCGACGGCGCCAACGACGCGTTGCGCACCTTCTCCGTGGACCTCGCGATGACCGCCGCCCTCGAAGGCCGCGAGCTCGTCCACTCGCACACCTGGTACGCCAATCTCGCCGGCCACCTCGCGAAAATGCTGTACGGCATTCCGCACGTGATGACCGCCCACTCCCTGGAGCCGCTGCGCCCCTGGAAGGCCGAGCAGCTCGGCGGCGGTTACGCCCTGTCGAGCTGGGCCGAACGCACCGCGATCGAGGCCGCCGACGCCGTGATCGCCGTCTCCGGAGCCATGCGCGAGGACATCCTCGGCTGCTACCCGGCCCTGGACCCGGCAAAAGTGCGCGTCGTGCACAACGGCATCGACACCACCCTGTACCAGCCGGACCACGGCACGGACGTCCTGGAGCGCGTGGGCGTCGACCCCGACCGCCCGTACGTCCTGTTCGTCGGCCGCATCACGCGCCAGAAGGGCGTGCCCCAACTGCTGCGCGCCGTACGGGACATCGACCCGGCCGCACAGGTCGTCCTGTGCGCGGGAGCCCCCGACACCCCGGAGATCGACCGGGAGTTCCGCGATCTCTTCCAGGAACTCAGCCGCGTACGCCAGGGCCTGTTCTGGATCCCGCAGATGCTGCCGCGCCCGGACGTGATCCAACTCCTCACGCACGCCGCCGTGTTCGTGTGTCCGTCGGTCTACGAGCCGCTGGGCATTGTCAATCTCGAGGCGATGGCCTGTGGCACGGCCGTGGTCGCCTCACGGGTCGGCGGGATCCCCGAGGTCGTCGAGGACGGCGAGACGGGTCTGCTCGTGTCCGTCGACGAGAGCGCCGAGGAACACGCGGCGCAGCTCGCGCGTGCCCTCGACTCCCTGCTCGCCGACCCCGAGGCCGCCCGGCGGATGGGCGAGGCGGGCCGGGAGCGGGCGGTGCGGGAGTTCGGCTGGGACGCGGTGGCCCGGCGTACGGTCCAGCTGTACGAGGAACTCCTCAAACAGGGGTAAGCCTCAAGCAGGTGAAGTACAAGAAAAATGGCACAACCGGGCGGTAGAGGGGCGGCACGGCATGCGACGCGGTGGACCTTCGGTGCTGGGAATCGTACTGGCTGGTGGTGAGGGCAAGCGTTTGATGCCCCTGACCGCCGACCGTGCGAAACCCGCGGTCACGTTTGGCGGAACGTATCGCCTCGTGGACTTCGTACTTTCCAATCTTGTCAACGCCGATATCCTGCGCATCTGCGTACTGACGCAGTACAAGTCGCACTCGCTGGACCGGCACATCACCACGACCTGGCGGATGTCCAGCCTGTTGGGCAACTACGTCACGCCGGTCCCGGCCCAGCAGCGGCTCGGCCCGCGCTGGTACCTCGGCAGCGCCGACGCGATCCTGCAGTCGCTGAACCTCATCTACGACGAACAGCCCGAGTACGTGGCAGTGTTCGGCGCCGACCATGTGTACCGCATGGATCCGCGGCAGATGCTCGCCCAGCACATCGACAGCGGGGCGGGCGTGACCGTCGCCGGGATACGGGTGCCGAGGGGCGAGTCGTCGTCCTTCGGTGTCATCGCCCCCGGGTCCGACGGCCAGACCGTCGACAGCTTCCTGGAGAAGCCCGCCGACCCGCCGGGTCTCCCGGACGACCCCGAGTCCGTGTTCGCCTCGATGGGCAACTACATCTTCACCACCAAGGCCCTGATCGAGGCCCTCCAGCGGGACTCCGAGGAGGAGAACTCCGTACACGACATGGGCGGTTCGATCCTGCCGCAGCTCACCGAGCGCGGCGAGGCCCAGCTGTACGACTTCAGCGCCAACCATGTGCCCGGTGAGACCGTGCGCGACCAGGGTTACTGGCGTGACGTCGGCACCCTCGACGCGTACTACGACGCCCATATGGATCTGATCGCCGAGCGGCCCGCCTTCAACCTCTACAACCGCCAGTGGCCCATCTACACCCACTCCGGCCAGCTCTCGCCGGCCCGCTTCAACGCCGGCGGCATCGCCAGCGAGTCGATCATCAGCGCCGGCTGCCTCATCCGCGGCCAGGTCAGCCGCTCGGTGCTCTCGCCGGGCGTGGTCGTCGACCCGGGCGCCGTCGTCCAGGGCTCGGTGCTGCACGACAACGTCCACATCGGGCGGGGTGCGGTGGTACGGGGCGCGGTGCTCGACAAGAACGTGCAGGTCCCGCCGGGCGCGACGATCGGCGTCAATCCGGAACGGGACCATGAGCTGTACACGGTCTCCAAGGGCGGTGTGATCGCGCTGGGCAAGGGCCAGCAGGTGTCGTAACGATCATCGGGACGGCCTCGGTGCGGAACGCGCACCGAGGCCGTTTGTCATGTTCCTGGACGAAGGGTGGGTATCCGTGTTGTCATGCCAACTGCCGTTCCTGACAACGTTATCCAGGCCCGGGCCAACCCGAAGCCAGCCTGGAGCGACGAGCCGCCACCTTCCTCAACCAAGGAGGAATCCGTGCGCATCAGAAGACCCGCAAGATCCGGAGGACTCAGAGACCGACTCGCGTTACTCCTCGCCGTGGTCCTCGGCATCGCGGGACTCACCGCCGTGCCCACCGCGACCGCGGCTGACGACCCTGCCGAGATCCATGGCCTCAAGGGCGAGTACTACACCCAGTCCGCCCCCGGCGCCTTCGACTTCCATGAGCTCAAGGCCACCGGATTCGACCGGCAGCTCGACTTCGACAACCTCGAACCACGGCTGAACTTCGCCACCGGACAGTCCGACGACGTCAGCGTCCGCTGGACCGGCAAGCTCGTGCCGGAGAAGACCGGCCCTCATACCTTCTCGATCACCGGTGACAACGGCTTCCGGCTGTGGATCGACGACGCACTCGTCATCGACCACTGGGTCGACGACTGGGACCGCGAACAGACCTCCCAACCCGTCGAGTTGACGGCCGGGCAGGCGTACGACATCAAGGTCGAGTACTTCGAGCACTACGGCGGCTCGAATCTCCACCTCCGCTGGACCCCGCCCGGCGGCAGCAAGGCGGCCGTGCCGCAGTCCGCGTTCCGCCTCCCCGACGGCTTCGACTACGACGGCGCCCTCGCGGCCACGGTCCTGGGGGACGGCCGCACCCTGAAACTCGACTTCGCGCAGCGGTTGGCCGCGCCTCCGGCCGGCCTCACCGATCACCTCGAGGCGGTCATCGGCGGCGCCGAATGGCCCCTCGGAACGGCCAAGGTGGACCCCGCCGACCCGAAAGCCCTGCTCGTCGCACTCAAGGAACCCGTCGTCGGCAACAAGACCGGCACCGCCCGCGGCACCGTCGACCTCCGCTACGACGGCGAGGGCGGCCTGTCCGGCTCGGACGGCAACGTTGTCGGCGCCTTCTGGAGCAGCGGGCCCAATCGCTCCATGTACCAACTGCGCACCCAGTGGGCCGACGAGGTGGGCCCGGACAACGCCCATCCCGAGTACCCCCGGCCGCAGTTGACCCGTGACACCTGGCGGAACCTCAACGGACGCTGGCAGTTCGCCGCGGCCGAGGCGGGCGAGCGGCCCCCGGTCGGCAAGGACCTCAGGGAGCGGATCCTCGTCCCCTACCCGGTGGAGTCCCAGCTCTCGGGCATCGAACGGCACGAGGACCGCATGTGGTACCGCCGCACCTTCACCGTCCCCGCCGACTGGAAGATCGGCTCCGGCAAGCGGCTCAAGCTCAACTTCGGCGCCGTCGACTGGCACTCCGAGGTCTACGTCAACGGCACCAAGGTCGCCGAACACAAGGGCGGCTACGACAAGTTCAGCGCCGACATCACCGATGCGCTGAAGCCCGGCCGTACCCAGGAGCTGATCGTCGGCGTGTACGACCCGACCGATTCGGCGAACGGCGAGAACCCGCCCGTCGGCAAGCAGCGCCTCGACCCCAGCGGCATCTGGTACACCTCGTCCTCCGGCATCTGGCAGACGGTGTGGATGGAGCCGGTCGCCGCCGACCACGTCGACTCGCTGGGGCTCACTCCGGACGTCGAGACAGGCCGACTCACCGTCGAGGCCAGGGGAGTCCGCGACGGAGTTCCGGTCACGGCAGTGGCGTACGAGGGGAAACGGAAGGTCGCCACGGCGAGCGGCCGTACCGGACAGCCGCTCGATCTCAAGATCCCGAAGGCTCGTCTCTGGTCGCCGGACGACCCGTTCCTCTACGACCTCGAGGTGAGCGTCGGCCGTGACCGCGTGGGCAGCTACTTCGGCATGCGGTCCATCGCCGTCGAGCAGGTCAACGGCACCCCGCGCACCGTTCTCAACGGCGAGCCCGTCTTCATGATGGCCACGCTCGACCAGGGTTTCTGGCCCGACGGACTGCACACGGCGCCCACCGACGAGGCCCTCGCGTACGACCTGAGGATGCACAAGGAGATGGGCTTCAACTCGGTCCGCAAGCACATCAAAGTGGAACCGGACCGCTGGTTCTACTGGGCCGACAAGCTCGGTCTGCTGGTCTGGCAGGACATGCCGGCGATGACCGCAGGGGTGACTCCCGATGCCGCGTCCCGTGCCCAGTACGAGCGCGAGATGAAGCAGATGATCGACGAGCACATCAGCAGTCCGTCGGTCGTCATGTGGGTGACCTTCAACGAGGGCTGGGGCCAGTACGACGTGGGCCGTATCGCCGAGCAGGCCAAGTCGTGGGATCCGACGCGGCTGGTCAACGGCCAGTCGGGCCTCAACCTCGGGGCCGACGGCAATACCGGCGACCTCATGGACGAGCACGGCTACCCGAGCCCGGCGCTGCCACCCGCCCCCGACGGGAAACGGGCGCTGGTCAGCGGCGAGTACGGCGGCCTTGGCCTCGCCGTGCCCGGTCACGCCTGGTCGGTCCAGCAGTCGTACGTCGATGTCGACCCGGCCACCTACACCGACGACTATCTGGCGAAGCTCGACGAGGTGCGCGCGCTGGTCTGCCGGGGCAGCAACGGCGCCGTCTATACCCAGATCTCCGATGTGGAGGGCGAGCTGAACGGTCTCCTCACATACGACCGCGAGGTGATCAAGCCTGATGTGCCCCGGCTGAAGGCCGCACATGAGGCACTGATCCGGGACGCGTCCCTGGCGACCCCCGCGGGCTGCCCGGCCGCGTGACGGCCATCTGGCTGATTCCTGCGACCGGCGTTGTACGGCATCCGCCCGCTCACCTTCGCGGTGGGCGGGCGGGCCGCCCGGCCGTATGCGGCCCCGCAGGCCCTTCAGCTGCCCTGAAATGACCTCGTAAACCACATGCGTCCCATCCCTCACATGGCGGCGGGACTTAATCTGCTGTTAACTGTGCGTAGCTTGATCGTACTTGACCGTAATCGCTTGTCGGGGGTTGACTGCTTGCTCACCCGTCGTCGACGCGAGAGCAAGCCATTGACCTCCGACCTGCTTGCACCACTCGACCTGGCGTTCTGGAACATCGAGTCCGCCGAGCACCCCATGCATCTCGGCGCCCTCGGTGTCTTCGAGAGCCATTCGCCCGCAGCGGGCGCCCATGCCGCCGACCTGCTCGCGGCCCGCGCCGCGGGCGTGTCCGGGCTGCGGATGCGGATCCGTGACGTATGGCAGCCGTTCTCCTTCGGGCAGCCGCTGGCCTTCGGCGGTGCGGCCCGCGAGCCGGCACGCGACTTCGACCCGCTCGACCATGTCCGGCTGCACGCGCCGACCGCGGACTTCCACGAATCGGCGGGCGCGCTCATGCAGCGCCGGCTGGTGCGCGACAGGCCGCCGTGGGAGGCGCATGTGCTGCCCGGCGTGGACGGCACCTCGTTCGCCGTGCTCTTCAAGTTCCACCACGCCCTGGCCGACGGACTGCGGGCGCTGACGCTCGCGGCGGCGGTCATGGACCCCATGGACCTGCCCGAGCCCCGCCCCCGCCCCGCAGAGCCCGCCCGCGGCTTCCTCCCGGACGTACGCAAACTGCCGGGCCTCGTCCGCGGCACCCTCTCCGACGTGGGCCGGGCCCTCGACATCGGCGCCTCCGTCGCCCGCGCCACCCTGGGCGTCCGCTCCTCGTCCGCCCTGGTGTCGGAGCCGACCGGCACCCGCCGTATCGCGGGTGTGAACCTGGATCTCGACGAGGTGCACAAGATCCGCAAGAGCGTGGGCGGCACCGTCAACGACGTACTGATCGCGATCGTCGCGGGCGCCCTGCGCCGCTGGCTGGACGAGCGCGGCGACGGCAGCGAGGGCGTCGTGCCGCGGGCCCTGATCCCCGTCTCCAAGCGCCGCCCGCGCACCGCGCACCCCCAGGGCAACCGACTCTCCGGCTACCTGATCAAGCTGCCCGTCGACGACGCGGACCCGCTCGGGCGGCTCGACACGGTGCGTACGGCCATGAACCGCAACAAGGACGCGGGCCCCAACCGGGGCGCTGGTGCCGTCGCCCTGCTCGCCGATCATGTGCTGCCGCTGGGGCACCGGCTCGGCGGTCCCGTCGTCGGCCAGGCGGCCCGGCTGCTCTTCGACATCCTGGTCACCAGCGTGCCGCTGCCCAGCCTCGGCCTGAAACTCGGCGGCTGCCCGCTCACCGAGGTCTATCCGCTCGCCCCGCTCGCCCGCGGCCAGTCCCTCGCGGTCGCCGTCTCGACGTACCGCGGGCGCGTCCACTACGGGCTCGTCGCCGACGCGGAGGCCGTGCCGGACCTGGACCGGCTGGCCAAGTCGGTGATCGCGGAGGTGGAGGCGCTGAACGTCGCCTGCGCGCCCTGACGAGAGCGGTGATCACGCCGGGTTTGGTTCCTTCGCCCCGCGCTCCGTAAAATTCCGCCTTCGAAAGCGAGCGCGGTTCGAGCGCGGCGCGGAACCCGAGAAACGGCAACGACGATGACGGTGACAGACGACAGCCAGGCGCCCCCCGCCGTGGACGCGGCAGAGGTGGCAGACGCCTCGTACGGTCCCGGCATCGACCCGGAGCGGCTGGCTGTCTGCCTCAGCGTGCTCGAGGAGCTCGACAAGCTGGAGGTCGACCACCCCGACGCCGTTGCCGTGCGCCGCGCCACCGCGGGTGTCTACCGCACGGTGAAGCAGCGCCGCCGCCAGGAGCGCCGGGCCGCCAAGACCGCCCACGACAAGGCGGTCACGGAGGCGACGGCGACGGGTTCCGCCCAGCGCATCGACGACGAGACCGAGGGCATCCTGCCCTCGTCCGCCGTCGAGGCCGGGCAGATCGCGGGGATACTCCAGCGCCCGCGCTCCTGCTACATCTGCAAGTCCCGGTACGTCGAGGTCGACTACTTCTACCACCAGCTCTGCCAGAAGTGCGCCGCGGAAAACCGGGCCCGCCGCGACGCCCGCGCGGATCTCACCGGCAAGCGCGCGCTGCTCACCGGCGGCCGCGCCAAGATCGGCATGTATATCGCGCTGCGGCTGTTGCGTGACGGTGCGCACACCACGATCACCACGCGCTTCCCGAACGACGCGATCCGCCGCTTCAAGGCCATGCCCGACAGCGACGAGTGGATCGGCCGCCTGAAGATCGTCGGCATCGACCTGCGCGACCCCGCCCAGGTGGTCGCGCTCGCCGACTCGGTCGCCGCCGCGGGCCCGCTCGACATCCTGATCAACAACGCGGCCCAGACCGTACGCCGCTCTCCGGGGGCCTACAGCGAGCTGCTCGCCGCCGAGTCCGCCTCGCTCCCGTCGGGCGAGCTGCCGCCCGCCGAGGTGATCGGCACCTTCGGCTCCGGTGCCGTGCCGGCGCTGCCGGTGGCCGGGGGCGGCGAGCTGACCGCCCAGGACGTCACGGATCTCGCGCTGGTGTCCGGCTCGGCGTCCCTGGAGCGCATCGCGGCCGGTACGGCGATCGACGCGGGCGGTCTCGTGCCCGACCTGCACGACACCAACAGCTGGATCCAGGCGGTCGAGGAGGTCACTCCGGTCGAGCTGCTCGAGGTCCAGCTCTGCAACTCCACCGCGCCGTTCATCCTCATCAGCCGCCTGCGCGCCGCGATGGCGGCCTCGGGTGCAGGCCGCACGTACATCGTGAACGTGTCCGCCATGGAGGGCGTCTTCAGTCGCGGCTACAAGGGCGCGGGGCACCCGCACACCAACATGGCCAAGGCCGCGCTCAACATGCTCACGCGCACCAGCGCCCAGGAGATGTTCGAGAAGGACCGCATCCTGATGACCGCCGTCGACACCGGCTGGATCACCGACGAGCGGCCTCACCCGGACAAGATGCGCCTCGCTGACGCGGGGTTCCACGCGCCGCTCGACCTGGTCGACGGGGCTGCGAGGGTGTACGACCCGATCGTGCGGGGCGAGCAGGGCGAGGATCTGTACGGGGTGTTCTTGAAGGACTACGCGCCCGGCAAGTGGTAGGGCGGCACGCACGCGGTAATCCGGTGGCCTGTGCGGGGGCCGCTGTCCTACCGTGAGGGTGCCCGGTGCGATGGTCACGCGTTCTTCGTGGTTCGACTCCATGCAGGCCCTCAGCGGACCTGTCGCCCTGTCGGGGGCAATCGCGTAGCCGCCTTGATCTCGGGCACCTCGCGCACACCGTGTCGTGCTCAGCGGTGTCAGGGCGTGCTGCCGCCGGTATCCGGCGGTGCCTGTGACCGCAGGCGTTCGTGCACCGCGTACGCCTGCGGCATGGCCGCCGCCCGGACCCGTGTGCCCCCGTCCACCACCAGATCCGCCCCGGTCACCCACTGCGCCGCGTCCGAGGCCAGCCACAGGACGGCCCGCGCGATGTCCTCGGGCTCGCCGATCCGGCCCAGGGGCAGCCCAGCGGCCACCTCGTCCTCACCCCGTTCCCACACGAACCGCGCCATCTCGGTGCGGACCAGGCCGGGGGAGACCGAGTTGACCCGCACTTTGGGGGCCAGTTCGCCCGCGAGTTGCTGGGTGAGGTGCAGCAGGGCGGCCTTGCTGGTGCCGTACGCGCCCACGTTGGGGCCCACGTGAGCGGCGCCTTCCGTGCAGATGTTGACGACCGCCCCGCCGTGCTGCGCCATCCATGCCCGCCAGGCACACTGCACCAGCCGTAGCGGCGCCTCGACGTTGACTGTGAACGCCTCGCGCCAGCGGTACGGGTCGGCGTCCATGAGAGGGCCGTACGGCTCGTTCGTCGCCGCGTTGTTCACCACCACGTCGATCCGCCCGAACTCGCGCAGCGTCAGCTCCGTCAGCTCGCGCAGGTGCGCCGGTTCGGCGACCGAACCCGCGAGCCCGACGACTCCGAGCTCCTCGGCGACCCGGCTCACCCCGCCCGGATCACGTGCGGTCACGCACACCCGCGCGCCCGCCCGGACGAGGGCCTCCGCGATCGCCCGCCCGATCCCGCGCGAAGCCCCGGTGACGATCGCGGCCCTGCCCGTGAGCCCGTACGGCGAAGTCATCCGCGTACGGTCTCATGACGGACCGTCAGCTACCAGAGGTGTGCGTCAGCGGCGGACGGTGGCGCGCGCCGCGACCAGCTCCAGCACGGTGCGCCAGTCCTCCAGAACGCCGGCGTTCAGCCCGGCGACCTTGCCCGCCTCGTCCGCCTGCCGCAGGGACAGCACGTCGTCGTCGAACGGGCCGTCGTCCCACGGGGCGGCATGCAGGCGTACGAGACGGGCCACCCGCTCGCCGAGCAGGGACCGCACGGCGTCCGCCGCGTGGTCCGCGTGACCGGCCTCGTCGCCAGGGTGCAGCAGCTGCCCTATGCCGTGCACCAGGCCGGCCACCTGGAGCTCCTTGTCACTGGGATGACCGCGCCGCAACAGGGCGGCGGTCTGCAGTGCGTGATCGTGCAGATCGAGCGAGCTCCCGGTGGGGAACCCTCCGCTGGGGCGTGGCCTCGAGTGGGGGAGGTCCGGGGTGCCCCAGGCCCCCCGGCAGGCGTGCAGCAGATCCATCAGCTCATCGACACTGCGCAGCTCCATGCGCCAGTCCTCCCTGCCCGCGAGAAAGGCCGTTGTCCCGCGCCAGCAGATCATGGCCAGCTTTCAACCGAACCAACAGGATCTGAATAGAGAACCGAGTACGCCCCACGGCCTTCCCAAGCGAGCGCCGCCTCAGTGGCCCCGGTCTATCCACTCCTTCAGGTGCGGGGCCTCGGCGCCGATCGTCGTGGAGTCGCCGTGGCCCGTGCGGACCTCCGTCTCGGGCGGCAGGGTCAGCAGCCGGTCCCGGATCGAGTCGATGATCGTCGGGAAGTGGGAGAAGGAACGTCCCGTCGCGCCCGGCCCGCCCTGGAAGAGCGTGTCGCCCGTGAAGACGGTGCCCAGCTGCGGGGCGTACAGGCAGACGGCGCCCGGGGCGTGACCTGGGGTGTGCAGCACGGTCAGCTCGGTGCCGGCCACCGACAGCCGCTGCCCGTCGGTCAGTTCACCGTCCGGTAGACGGTTCGGGTGGGTCTGCTTCCACAGCGGAAGGTCGTCGGTCTGGAGGAGGATCGGGGCGCCGGTGCGGGCGGCCAGGGCCGGGGCCGCGTCGATGTGGTCGTTGTGCGCGTGCGTACAGATGATGGCCACGAGCCGACGGTCGCCGAGTGCTTCGGCGATGGCGTCGGCGTCATGGGCGGCGTCGATCACCACGGCCTCGGAGTCGTCGCCCACGACCCATACGTTGTTGTCGACGTCCCACGTACCGCCGTCCAGGCTGAACGTGCCGGAGGTGACCAGGTGCTCGATACGGGCGCTCATCACAGCACCACCACCGAACGCAGCACATCGCCCTCATGCATCCGGTCGAAGGCCTGCTCCACCGCGCCCAGCTCGATCGTCTCGGTGACGAACGCCGCCAGGTCCAGACGCCCCTGCTGGTGCAGATCGATCAGCATCGGGAAGTCACGCGAGGGCAGACAGTCCCCGTACCAGGACGACTTGAGCGCGCCGCCCCGGCCGAAGACGTCCAGCAGCGGCAACTCCAGCTTCATGTCCGGTGTCGGGACGCCGACCAGGACCACCGTGCCCGCCAGATCGCGGGCGTAGAAGGCCTGCTTGTACGTCTCCGGGCGGCCCACCGCCTCGATGACCACGTCCGCCCCGAAGCCGCCGGTCAACTCGCGGATCGCCTCGACCGGGTCGGTCTCCTTCGAGTTCACCGTGTGGGTGGCGCCCATCGTGCGGGCCGTGGCCAGCTTCCGGTCGTCGATGTCGACGGCGATGATGCGCGCCGCGCCGGCCAGATTGGCCCCGGCGATCGCCGCGTCGCCCACGCCGCCGCAGCCGATGACGGCCACCGAGTCGCCACGTGTCACCGAACCGGTGTTGATGGCCGCGCCGATCCCGGCCATCACCCCGCAGCCGAGCAGACCCGCGACCGCGGGGGACACGGCCGGGTCCACCTTCGTGCACTGCCCGGCCGCGACCAGGGTCTTGTCCGCGAACGCGCCGATCCCGAGGGCGGGCGAGAGCTCTGTGCCGTCCTCCAGGGTCATCTTCTGCTTGGCGTTGTGCGTGTCGAAGCAATACCAGGGCCGCCCGCGCAGACAGGCGCGGCAACGGCCGCACACCGCACGCCAGTTGAGGATCACGAAGTCGCCGGGCGCCACCTCGGTCACGCCCTCGCCGACCGACTCCACGATCCCGGCGGCCTCGTGGCCGAGCAGGAACGGATACTCGTCGCTGATGCCGCCCTGCTTGTAGTGCAGGTCCGTGTGGCAGACCCCGCAGGCCTGCACCTGGACCACGGCCTCGCCCGGACCCGGATCCGGGATCAGGATCGTGCGGACCTCAACCGGCTCGTTCTTGCCGGGGGCGATAACCCCGCGTACCTGCTGGGCGGCCATGTCGGGCTCCTTTGCGTAAAAGTGGCGCGTTTGATCATGTTGGCACAGGGGCGGACGACTGGCTCCGTGCCTGTGGACAACCACGGGAAACCGGCGTACTCCAGGGCCGGTTTGTCGCGGAACGACTCGAGATAGTTACCTCGAGTTTTCAGCCCCATCGAGCGGACCTCCGCTCATCTGTGTACCCTGTACCGGACGGACAGCATATTTGGGTCCCACCCACACCCACCGTCCGTCCCGGGACAAGCCGGTCACCACGGCCTGCTCTCACTTGAGTTACCGGCGCCACCGCGTCCGTACTGCCTGTAATCCAGACCCGAGCGGGCGTCAGGCGACCGGTAGTAGACCGGCCTGCATGCCCTGAGGGTGATCCGACACATAAGGAGTGCGCGGTGACACCGGAGACGAAGAACAGCGATCAGCGCCCCAAGGAACGCACAGAGCGCGAAGGCAGCGGGCCCGAGGAGGCGCTCGGCAGTCTCGATGTGTGGTCCAGGTCTGCACCGATCCGCCTGGCGGGTTACGAGGACGATCTCGCGGAGCCGCACATCCTGCCCAGCGTGGACTGAGACGTTCACCGAGGAAACAGCGTGATCGCTGACGGCATGGGCGTGCCAGACTCACGCCCATGCTGATCAGAGAAGCCGCGGCCGACGACTGGCCGCGGATCTGGCCTTTCTGGCACCGCATCGTCGCTGCCGCCGAGACCTACGCCTGGGACCCGGACACCTCCGAAGAGGACGCCCGCGCCCTGTGGATGGCACCGGGCAAGCGCGTGTACGTCGCCGAGGACGCCACCGGAGCGGTCGTCGGCTCGGCCTACGTCACGCCCAACTACGGTGGGCCCGCGGCCCGTGTCGCCAACGCCGGGTTCATGGTCGACCCGGACCACGGGGGTCGCGGCATCGGCCGCCGCCTCGCCGAACATGTCCTGAGCACGGCGAAGGCCGAGGGGTACCGGGCCATGGTGTTCAACGCCGTTGTGGAGACGAATCCCGCTGTGCAGCTGTGGACGTCACTCGGCTTTACCATCCTGGGCACCGTTCCGGAGGCGTACGAGCATCCGCGGCACGGGCTGGTGGGGCTGCACATCATGTACCGGGCGCTGGACGCTCCGCTGGGTGCGGTTTGAAGCGGGTTCGCTCCGCTGGGGTGCGGTTTGAAGCTGCGGGTGCGTCGGGGCTGGTCGCGCCGTTCCCCGCGCCCCTGGGTGCGTGGTGGGTCGGGGCCGTGGGCCGGTGCGTCAGCCCGTCGCAGGGTGGGCATACGACCCGGAGCTGGTACAAGGTCCTGGTTCTCCGAGACAGAACCTACGCGACGGGCATACGACGCACCGGCCCACGGCCCCTCCCGCCGGTGGCAGGGTGCGGGTAGTTGGGGGTGCGGGCTTCTTGGTTAACCGTGGGGCCGGGCGAGGAACGTACCGACGGTCTCTGCGAAGTCATCCGCGTCGTCGAGCCACGGGAAGTGGCCGGCGCCCGGCTGGACGGTCACCTCGGCATTGGGGAACAGCCGTGCGATGGCGGTGGCGATTCGGGGGCGCGGACCGCTGTCCAGCTCACCGGCCATGAGTAGGACCGGTGCGCGCAACGCGGCGATGGCGGCGCGCGTGGTCGCGGGGTCGAAGGCGCCGGGCGAGGCGTAGATCTCCCCGGCCTTCTCGTTGCTCTGCGCCACGTCCAGCGCGGCATGTGCCTGAGCCGCCGCGTCCCAACGCCCGTAGAAGTACGGCGCGATGGCGTCCCAGTCGGCGTCGGTCGCGGTGCCGGTCAGGGCCGCCTCGAAGGAGTCGCGGGTGGCGGCGAACCACGGCTCGGCCGAGCGCAGGGCGGCAGCCTCCCGCCGGTGCTCCTCGGTGAAGTCGACACCGAGGGCGCGGGCACGGGCGGTGATCAGCGTGAGGGTCCGTACGTGCTCGGGGTGCCCGGCCGCGTAGAGCAGGGCGAGGTCTCCGGCCGCCGAGTGCGCGAGCACGTTGATGTGTTCCAGGCCGAGGTGGCGGCGCAGGGTCTCGACATCGGGTACCTGCCGGTCGCAGCGGTACGTGGACGGGTCGGCGGGGAGCGCGGAGTCACCCGTGCCCCGCAGGTCGAGCAGGACCAGTTGCCGATGCCTCGAAAGACCGCCGAGATCGCCCAGGTAGGCGGAGGCACGCATCGGGCCGCCGGGCAGGCAGAGCAGCGGTTCGCCCTCGCCCACGATGTGATAGGCGAGTTCGGTTCCGTCATCGGCGGCGAAGGCAGGCATGGCGTCATCCTGATCGGCAGGAGAGGACCACAGCAAGCCGTTAAGGCCCCCTTTCTATGCCACCGGCGCCGTACGCCGCCACGGCCGCAGCTCCTCCAACTGCCCCGCCAGCTCCAGGAGTTCGGCCTCCGAGCCGGGCAGCCCCACCAGCTGTACGGCGCACGGGGCACCCGAGGACAGGGTCCCGAACGGCACCGCCATCGCCGGCCAACCCGTCAGGTTCCACGGCGGAGTCAGCGGCGAGTAGTTCGTGTTGGCCAGCAGATTGCGCAGCCAGCCGCGCTCGTGCCAGTCCGCGGCGGCGGGCCCCCGCCGGGCCAGAGCCGGAGTGAGCAGTACATCGTGCTCCGCGAAGAACGGCTCCATGCGTGTGCGCAACTGCTCCCTGCGCGCACCCTCGCGCACCGAGCTCACGAAGCGGCGCCCCACAGCCGCGTGCACGCGCGTGCGTCGCGTGAGCTGTCGCGGGTCGAGGCCCTCCGCGTCCACCGCCGTCCCCGCCGTCCAGTGCGCGAGCGAGGTCGTGCCCAGCCACAGGGGGTACGGCGGGTCGGCCCGCCGTACCTGATGACCTGCCTCGGCCAGCAGTTGAGCCGCCTCTCTGGCCGCGGTCGCGTAGGGACGGCTGACCGTGACGCCGACCAGTGGGCTGCGTACGGAGACGGCGACCTTGCGCGTGACGGGCTCGGCCGCGCGTACGACATCGGTGGCGGCCAGCACCGAGAACATCAGCCGGGCGTCCTCGACCGTCGTCGCCAGCGGACCGTTCTCCGACATGCCGAACCAGTCGCCGTGGCCGATGCCCGCCGGGACCGTGCCGAAGCCCGGCTTGAGGCCTATCAGCCCGCAGTTGGCGGCCGGTATCCGCAGCGACCCCATCCCGTCGTTGCCCAGCGCGAGCGGCACCATCCCGGCGGCGACCGCGGCGGCGCTGCCGCCGGACGAGCCGCCCGCCGTGCGCGTGGTGTCCCAGGGATTGCGGGCGGTGCCGTGGACGCCCTCCGTGGTGCCGAAGACGCAGAGTTCCGGCACGTTCGTCAGACCCACGACGACCGCGCCCGCCGCACGCAGCCGGGCCACCGTGACATGGTCGTGGTCGGCCGGGGTCTCGTCAGTCGCGGCGGAACCGAGGCGTGTGGACTCGCCGCGTACGGCCAGGTTGTCCTTGACCGCCACCGGCACGCCCGCCAGCGGGAGTTCGGCCAGATCGGCGCGCGCCGCCACCTCGTCGGCCTCGGCGAGCGCCGCCGCCGCGCGCAGCTGACGGAAGGCGCTCACGCGGGCGTCGAGCAACTCGATCCGCGCGAGATGCTCGGCCACCACCTCACGCGGCGAGGCCCGCTTCTCGCGTACGGCTGCGGCGATCTCGGTGGCGGTCCGGCCGGCCCAGGGGGTCACGGGGGCTCCTTGTCGGTGGGTCAGTAGTACGGGTGACGCGTGAACTTACTCACTGGTATGAGGAGCACTGTGCCTGGGGCGGGGCTTCACGTCGAGGGGCTGTAGGCCCTGGACAGCCCAAGGCGTCGAGCAGTTGACCTGCGTCTACTTCCGGGGCTCGGTGCTGTCGGCAGGTGGAGGGGTCGTCATTGAGGCTCACAGCTGCGGCACTTGGCGGGGGTGGCGCCGGGGCCGCTGATTACGCCGTAGCGCGGGGCCATGCGTATCGTGCGGTTCGCGCTGTATCGCTCATAGGTCTTAAACGCGTGTGGCATGAATCACACGGCGGACGGCAAAATTTACTGGGTGCAATGATCGCTGTGCCTGGTTCGTCCGTACCTTCTGGCGTCAGCGCCAGTCACGCCAGGAGGATGTATGCGCATATCACGAAACGTAGCGGGAACTGTCTTCGTGGTCGGCGGCATGACGATGACGATCGCCGCACTCGCCTACCCGGCGATGCTGGGAATCGAGAACACGTCCACGAACACGGAGCGTGTCATCGCCAACACCCGCTACGGGCCGATAACCGAGGCGGACCGCGACTTCGTGGTGAAGGTGCGCGCGGCAGGCCTGTGGGAGTACCCCCTGGGCGAGTTGGCCATGGAGCGAGGCACGACCGCGGCGATGAAGGAGGCGGGCAAGCATCTGGTCGTCGGGCACGGCAACCTCGACGTGATGTGCCGCCAGATCGCCCCGGAGCTGGGCATCACGCTGCCCAACCAGGCGTCCCCGCAGCAGCAGCAGTTCGTGGCGTCCGTGGACGGGAGCAGCGGCAAGCAATTCGACTCCACCGCGGTCAGCATCATGCGCGTGACGCATGGTCAGATCTTCCCGGTCATCGCCAAGATCCGCGCCTCCACCCAGAACAGTCTGATTCGTCAGCTCGCCGACCTGGCCAATGCCACGGTCCTCGACCACATGACAATTCTGGAGAAGACCGAGCTGGTGAACTTCGAGCAGAACAACTTCCAGCAGACCGCCCCGCCGAAGCTCCCCAAGGACGACACCACCCCGCCCCCGCCGCAGCCGGGAGCGCCGGTTCTGGTCCTCAAGCCGCGTCCGGACCTGAACATCAAGACGCCTGGCCCGCCGACGCCCGGGACGTCGGCCAACTCGACGTCCAACCCGGCACTGGGGTAAGGCTGTTGGCCCGACCTCGGCCCGTACGGGGTCGGCCGCACACCGGCGGCACGGAGATCAGGCTCCGCGTTCCAGCTCGGCGTCCGCCCAGCCCAGCGGATGGCGCTCGGGATCGTCCGCCGGGCTGGGAGGTTCTCCACCGGCCTCGTTGAAGGCGGTGAGCGCCTCGATGAGCTCCACCCGCTGCCCGGGGTCGAGCCGTTTGACGATCTCGGCGAGGTCGGCGCGGCGCCGGGCCATGACCTCCCGCACCGTGCGCCGGCCCTCGCTGGTGAGCCGCAGCAGTGTCTCCCGGCGGTCGGCGGGATTGGTCTGCCGGTCGGCGAGACCGGCCGCGATCAGCCGGTCCACCATGCGCATGGCCGTCGACGGCGCCACATGGAGCAGTTCGGCCAGGGCGACCAGCTTGGTGGCGCCCCTCGTCGACAGCACCACCAGCATCCGGAACTGCGGGAGCGTCACCCGCTCCTCGACCACGGACAGTGAACGGGCGGACACCGCGACCAGCAACCGCGACGCGGTCAGCACCGCGCGGGTCACCGCGTCGACGTCGTCCCCACCCGACACGGGTGCCTCAGGCTCGGGCATGGGTCCTTTCTACCGCGTCGATCCACTTGAGTCCCGGGCGAGGCGAAACGATTTTCGTCTCCCTTGACCATCAAGGCCGCCGCAGCGCCACAGTCGTACCGCATCCGCAGCCCGGCTACTGGCTGAGCTGGGTCCGCAGCCACTCCTCCACCTCGCCCACATGCGCGGCGGCAGCCGCCCGGGCCGCCTCCGGATCATGGGCGACCAGTGCGCGATGGATGGCCACGTGCTCGCGGCGGGTGCGCGCGAAGGCGCCCTCCTCCTGATAGCCCCGCCAGACCCGGGCGCGGAACGTACGCGAGGACAGGCCTTCCAGGATCGCCGCCATCGTGTCGTTGCCCGCCGCCGCCACGATCGCGCGGTGGAACGCCAGGTCGTGGGAGAGGATCTCCTCCGGGTCGTCCGTCGCGTGCATGGCGGTCAAGTGCTTCTCGACCTCGGCGAGTTCACCGGGGGTGATCCGCGCGGCGGCCAGTGCGGTCGCCGTCGACTCCAGGATCCGACGCACCTCCAGCAGCTCCACCAGCTGGGGGCCGCGCGAGAGATCGGCGACCACACCGAAGGTCTCCAGCAGGTCACCGGCTTCCAACTGCGTGACGTAGATACCCGACCCGTGCCGGGCCTCCAGCACACCCAGGACGGTCAGCGCACGGATCGCCTCACGCATCGAGCTGCGCGAGATGCCCAGCTGGACCGCCAGCTCACGCTCGGTCGGCAGCCGCGCACCCGGCTCCAGCCGCCCCTCGCCGATCATCGCCTTGATCTGCTCGATGGCGCGCTGCGTCACGGTGCCCTTCTGCGGTGCGGGCTCCGTCTGCCTGGGCAGGGCCTCGTCCACGCCACTCCTCCTGTCACCGGGTGCGCCCGCAGTCTAATCAGCAGAGTGGTCCGACCACTACGCTCAAAACGGCGAGATATTGATGCTCGAGGGTGTTCTCAGGGGGAAGTGGTCTGATAAATATGCGGGCATCAGCTCGATCTCGCTCGATGAGGAGCCGACGGATGAGTCGACAGACAGCCGGTACGAGACTGCGGAAGAGGCGGATCCCCCTGCGAGCGGCGGCTGCGGCGGCCTGTGCCGGCCTCGTGCTCGCGGCATGCGGCAGCACCGAGGACAGCGTCGCCTCCGGTGGCGAGGGCGGCGGCGAAGGCAAGGTCGGGGTGATCCTGCCCCTGCTGACCTCGCCGTTCTGGCAGTCGTACAACGACTACGTGCCGAAGATGGCGAAGTCCGAGGACGTGGACGCCCTCAAGACCGTCAACTCCAACAGCGACCCCTCGCAGCAGATCACCGACATCAACAACCAGCTCAACCAGGGTGTGAAGGGCCTCGTCGTGGCCCCCTTGGACAGCGCGGCGATCTCCGCCGGGCTCGACCAGGCCGAGCGCAAGGGCGTGCCCGTGGTCGCCGTGGACGTGGCGCCCGAGAAGGGCAAGGTCGCGATGGTCGTCCGCGCCAACAACGTCGCGTACGGCGAGAAGGCCTGCGAGTACCTCGGCAAGCAGATCCCCTCCGGCAAGGTCGTGCAGATCATGGGCGACCTCGCTTCGGTCAACGGTCGCGACCGCTCCGAGGCGTTCCGCTCCTGCGTCAAGAAGAACTACCCGAAGCTGAAGGTCCTGGAGATCCCCGCAAAGTGGGAGTCCGACACCGCGGCCTCCAAGCTGGACACCCTGCTGAACGCCAACCCCGACATCAAGGGCATCTACATGCAGGCGGGCGGCGTCTACCTCGCACCGACGCTGCAGACCCTCAAGTCCAAGGGGATGCTGAAGACGGCGGGCCAGTCGGGCCACATCACGATCGTCTCGAACGACGGCATCCCGCAGGAGTACGACGCCATCCGCAAGGGCCAGATCGACGCCACCGTCTCACAGCCCGCCGACCTGTACGCCAAGTACGGCATGTACTACATCAAGGCGGCGATGCAGGGGAAGACGTTCAAGCCGGGCCCGACCGACCACGGCTCCACGATCGTCGAGCTGCCGAGCGGGATCCTCGAGGACCAGCTGCCCGCGCCGCTGGTCACCAAGGAGAACGTCGACGACCCGAAGCTGTGGGGGAACACGGTCGGATGAGCACCCCACTCGTGGAGGCGCGGGGGATCACCAAGCGATACGGTCCCACCGTCGCCCTCCAAGACGGCTCGCTCACCGTCCTCCCCGGCGAGTCCCACGCCCTCGTGGGCCGCAACGGCGCGGGCAAGTCCACGCTCGTCACCATCCTCACCGGACTCCAGGCCCCCGACGAGGGCACCGTCCGCTTCGACGGCGAGCCCGCGCCCCCGCTCGCCGACCGGGACGCCTGGCGGCGCAAGGTGGCCTGCGTCTATCAACGGCCCACGGTGGTCCCGGAGTTGACGGTCGCCGAGAACCTCTTCATCAACCGGCAGCCGGCCGGCCGCGGCGGCTTCATCAGCTGGCGCCGGCTGAAGGACCAGGCGGCCGAGGTCCTTCAGACCTGGGACGTGCACGTCGACCCGGAGGCACGTACCGCCGATCTCAAGGTCGAGGACCGTCAAATGGTCGAGATCGCCCGGGCGTTGAGCTTCGGCGCCCGGTTCATCGTCCTCGACGAGCCCACCGCGCAACTCGACAACCGGGAGATCGAGCGCCTCTTCACACGCATGCGCGCGCTCCAGGAGTCCGGCGTCACCTTCCTGTTCATCTCGCATCACCTCCAGGAGGTGTACGAGGTGTGCCAGACCGTCACGGTCCTGCGCGACGCCCGCTGGATCATCACGGCGCCGGTCGCCGAACTGCCGCGGGCCGCGCTGGTGGAGGCCATGGCGGGGGAGTCGATCACCGCCGAGGAGTCGTCCGCGCGTGCGGCGGTGCACCAGGAGGGACCCGTCGTCCTCGAAGCCGAGGGGCTCACGTCCCCGGCGTACGAGAAGGTGGACCTGACCGTCCGGCGCGGCGAGGTCGTCGGTCTCGCCGGATCAAGTGGCAGCGGCAAGATCGAGCTCGCCGAGTCCTTCACCGGACTGCATGCGCCGACCGGTGGCGCGGCCCGGATCGACGGCCGGCCGCTGCCGTTCGGCGATGTGAGTGCGGCCCTGCGGGCCGGAGTCGGCTGCGTCCCCCGCGACCGGCACGACCAGGGCCTGGTCTTCGGGATGACCATCGGTGACAACGCCACCATGAGCGTCCTGGACCGCCTCGGCCGGTACGGGTTCGTCGGCACCGAACGCAGACGCGGCGTGGCCACCGAGCTGATCGAACGCCTCGACATCCACACCGAGGGCCCCGACCAGCCCGTCTCCGACCTCTCTGGAGGCAACGCCCAGAAGGTCGTGATGGCCCGGGCCCTCGCCTCCGACCCACGGCTTCTCGTCCTCATCAACCCCACCGCGGGCGTCGACGTGAAGTCCAAGGAGTCCCTGCTCGCGCGCATGGACTCGGCCCGTGACGACGGGACCGCCGTCCTCGTCGTCTCCGACGAACTCGACGACCTGCGCCGCTGCGACCGCGTCCTCGTCCTCTTCCACGGCCGAGTGGTGGCCGAGCACGCGGCGGGCTGGGACGACCACGAGCTCATCGCTTCCATCGAAGGAGTGGACCAGGACCATGGCTGACACGAAGGCCCCGTCGGCCTCGCCCGCCACCTCCAAGCAGCCGTTGAAGAGCAGCGTCAACGCCAAGTCCGTACTTCTGCGACGGGCCCGCGAACTCGCCCTCGTACCGGCGCTGTTGCTGCTCCTCGTACTCGGCGCGTTCGTCAACGACTCGTTCCTCACCGAGCGCAACCTGATCTCGATCCTCGGGGCCTCCGCGGCGCTCGCGATGGTCGTGCTCGCCGAGTCGCTGGTCCTGATCACCGGGAAGTTCGACCTGTCGCTGGAGTCGGTGGTCGGCATCGCGCCCGCCGTCGGCGCGCTGCTCGTGCTGCCCGCCGCGGCCTCCGGCTGGGGCACGGACCTCCCGGCCGGGCTCGCCCTGCTGGCGATCCTTCTCGTGGGCGCGGTCATCGGCGCCTTCAACGGCGTACTCGTGGTGAAGTTCAAGCTCAACGCGTTCATCGTGACGCTCGCGATGCTGATCGTCCTGCGCGGTCTGCTGGTCGGCGCGACCAAGGGCAAGACGCTGTTCGGCATGCCCGACGCCTTCTACACGCTGGCCACCACCACCTTCCTGACGGTGCCCATCTCGGTGTGGCTGGCGGCGGCCGCGTTCGGTGCCGCGGGCCTCATGCTCAGGTACCACCGCTGGGGACGCGCCCTGTACGCGATCGGCGGCAACGCGGACGCGGCGCGCGCGGCCGGCATCCGGGTCGAGCGCGTGATGCTCGGCGTGTTCATCATCGCCGGGGCACTCGCCGCGGTCGGCGGGCTGATGCAGACCGGCTACGTCGGCGCGATCAACGCCAACCAGGGCCAGAACATGATCTTCACGGTGTTCGCCGCCGCGGTCATCGGCGGCATCAGCCTCGATGGCGGCAAAGGCACCATGTTCGGCGCCCTCACCGGCGTCCTGCTCCTGGGTGTCGTACAGAACCTGCTCACCCTCGCCCAGGTCCCGTCCTTCTGGATCCAGGCCATTTACGGAGGAATCATCCTGGTAGCCCTCATGATCGCCCGCGTGACGACCGGCCGTGCGCAGGACTAGAGCTCAGGACCAGAAGCACCCTGGCCGCCGCCGTTCCCGTACGACGCTGACGCACGACCTCTGTCCCGGACCGAAAGGCACTTCTGTGGCCTCACCTGCCGCCCCCCGCATCACCGCGGTCGACACCTTCGACATCCGCTTTCCCACCTCGCGCGAGCTCGACGGCTCCGACGCGATGAACCCGGACCCCGACTACTCGGCCGCGTACGTCGTGCTCCGCACGGACAGCGACGACGCAGCCGACGGCCTGGAGGGGCACGGGTTCACCTTCACCATCGGGCGGGGCAACGAGGTCCAGGTCGCCGCGATCGACGCGCTGCGCGCGCATGTCCTCGGGCGGCCGGTGGACGAACTGTGCGCGGATCCAGGGTCCTTGGCCCGGGAGCTGACCGGGGACAGTCAACTGCGCTGGCTCGGACCCGAGAAGGGTGTGATGCACATGGCGATCGGCGCCGTCCTGAACGCCGTCTGGGACCTCGCCGCCAAGCGCGCCCACAAGCCGCTGTGGCAGCTGCTCGCCGACGCCACCCCCGAGTTCCTCGTCTCCCAGGTCGACTTCCGCTACATCGCGGACGTCCTCACCCCCGAGGACGCGCTCCACCTGCTCAGACGCGGCAGAGAGGGGGCCGCGGAACGCACCGAACTGCTCAAGGAACGCGGCTTCCCCGGCTACACCACGTCGCCCGGCTGGCTGGGCTACTCCGACGAGAAGCTCACCCGGCTGGCCCGCCA
Organism: Streptomyces pseudoechinosporeus; assembly: GCF_054783935.1. NCBI lineage: Bacteria > Bacillati > Actinomycetota > Actinomycetes > Kitasatosporales > Streptomycetaceae > Streptomyces > Streptomyces pseudoechinosporeus. Next base: position 244,980 of record NZ_BAAGPS010000024.1, on the reverse strand, counting down.
GGCCGTCGACGACGGCTTCACCCAGATCAAGCTCAAGGTCGGCGCGGACCTTGCCGACGACGTACGCCGCTGCCGCGTGGCCCGCTCCGTCGTCGGCCCCGGCATCCGTATGGCCATCGACGCCAACCAGCGCTGGAACGTCGATGAGGCCATCGAGTGGACCAAGGCGCTCGCCGAGTTCGACCCGTACTGGATCGAGGAACCCACCAGCCCAGACGACATCCTCGGCCATGCCAAGATCCGCGAGGCCGTCGCACCGGTCAAGGTCGCCACCGGCGAGCACGTGCAGAACCGGATCATCTTCAAGCAGCTGCTCCAGGCCGGGGGCATCGACGTCCTGCAGATCGACGCGGCCCGCGTCGGCGGCGTCAACGAGAACCTCGCGATCCTGCTCCTCGCCGCCAAGTTCGGCGTCCCCGTCTGCCCGCACGCGGGCGGCGTCGGCCTGTGCGAACTCGTCCAGCACCTCTCGATGTTCGACTACGTGGCCCTCTCCGGCACCACCGAGGACCGCGTCATCGAATACGTGGACCATCTGCACGACCACTTCCTCGATCCGGTGGTGATCCGGGAGGGTCACTACATGGCACCCACCGCGCCGGGCTTCTCGGCCACCATGCGACCCGAGTCCCTGGCCGAGTTCACGTTCCCCGGCGGCACGTTCTGGGCCGCCGACCTCGCCCAGCAGGCATCCACCGATCAGAAGCTCACCGGCCAGAAGGGGGCAGCGGCATGACCGACACCCGGGACTTTGCGGGGCTCAAGGCGCTGGTGACGGGCGGCGCGTCCGGCATCGGCCGGGCCACCGCGGAACTCCTGGCCGCCCGCGGCGCCCAGGTCGCCGTCCTCGACCTGGACCCGTCGAGCGTCGACAAGCCCCTGCTCGGATACCAGGCGGACGTCACCGACGACACCTCCGTACGCCAGGCCGTCGCCGCCGCCGTCGCGGACCTGGGCGGACTGGACGTACTGGTCAACAACGCGGGCATCGGCGCCCAGGGCACCGTCGAGGACAACGACGACGCCCAGTGGCATCGCGTCCTGGACGTCAACGTCCTCGGCATGGTCCGTACGAGCCGCGCGGCCCTGCCCCATCTGCGCGCGTCCGCGCACGCGGCCATCGTGAACACCTGCTCCATCGCCGCCACCGCGGGCCTGCCGCAGCGCGCCCTGTACTCCGCTTCCAAGGGCGCCGTGCTGTCGCTGACCCTCGCCATGGCCGCCGACCACGTCCGCGAGGGCATCCGTGTCAACTGCGTGAACCCCGGCACCGTGGACACCCCGTGGGTCGGCCGCCTCCTGGACGCTGCGGCGGATCCCGCCGCCGAACGAGCCGCCCTGGAAGCCCGCCAGCCCACCGGGCGGCTCGTCTCCGCGCCCGAAGTCGCGGGCGCCATCGCCTACTTGGCGAGCCCGTTGTCCGGCGCGACCACCGGCACGGCACTCGCCGTGGACGGCGGCATGCAAGGGCTGCGACTACGCCCTGCGGGGCAGTGATGCGCACGCCGATGCGGTCCCGGGGCCTAGGGCGATCCGGCGTCCAGGTCACCGAGCTGGCCTTCGGCGCCGCGGGCATCGCGGGTCTGTTCACGCCGGTGAGCGACGAGCAGGCGTACGCCGCCCTGGACGCCGCCTGGGACGCGGGGATCCGCTACTTCGACACGGCGCCGCACTACGGGCTCGGGCTGTCCGAGCGGCGCGTCGGCGCGATGCTGCGCGGGCGGTCCGGGTACACGGTCTCCACCAAGGTCGGGCGACGTCTGGAGCGGGCTGACGAGGCGAACGGCGACGACCTCGCCAACGGCTTCGCCGTGCCCGCCACCCACCGCCGCGTCTGGGACTTCAGCGCCGACGGCGTACGCCGGGGCCTGGAGGAGAGCCTGGAGCGGCTTGGCCTCGACCGCGTCGACGTCGTCTACCTCCACGACCCGGACGACCACGCGGACGAAGCCTTCGGCCAGGCCTATCCTGCCCTGGAACGGCTGCGCTCCGAAGGCGTCGTCGGCGCGATCGGCGCCGGTATGAACCAGGCCGAGATGCTCACCCGCTTCGTCCGCGACACCGACGTCGACGTGGTGCTGTGCGCGGGCCGCTACACGCTCCTCGACCAGCGGGCCCTCACCGAACTGCTGCCGTTCGCCGCACAACGCGGCACGTCCGTCGTCATCGGCGGCGCCTTCAACTCCGGGCTCCTGGCGGACCCGAAGCCAGGAGCGACGTACAACTATGCTTCCGCGCCACAGGAGTTGCTGGACCAGGCCCTGGCGATCAAGGCGATCGCCGAACGCCACGGCACCACCCTGCGCGCCGCCGCCCTCGCCTTCCCGCTCGCCCACCCCGCCGTCGCGAGCGTCCTCGTCGGCACCCGCTCGGCGGACGAAGTCCGCGACACCGTACGGCAGTTCACCACGGACGTACCCGCCCAGTTCTGGCAGGAACTGCGGGCGGCCAAGCTGCTGCCCGAGGAAGCACCCGTCCCTGGAGAGGAGCCCGCGTGAGAATCGCCCTGCACACCAAGGTCCGCGCCGACCGCATCGCCGAGTACGAGGCCGCCCACCGCGAGGTGCCGGTCGAGCTCACGGACGCGATCCGCGCGGCCGACGCCACCTCCTGGACGATCTGGCGCAGCGGCACCGATCTCTTCCACGTCCTGGAGTGCGAGGACTACGGGCGGCTCCTCGCCGAGCTGGAGAAACTGCCGGTCAACATCGCCTGGCAGGCACGGATGGCCCAGCTCCTGGACGTGGTGCACGACTACTCGTCCGAGGGTGCGGAGGCGGGCCTGCCGGTCGTCTGGGAGCTGCCGTGACGGAACGTACGATCGTCGATGCGCATCACCACGTATGGGACCTCTCCGTACGCGACCAGGACTGGATCACCGGCCCCGAACTCCAGCCGCTCCGGCGGAACTTCACCCTCGCGGACCTCGAACCCGAGACGCGGGCCGCCGGAGTCGACCGCACCGTCCTCGTGCAGACGATCACCGTGCCCGAGGAGACCCCGGAGTTCCTGACCCTTGCGGCGGAGACCGAGCTGATCGGAGGAGTGGTCGGCTGGACCGACCTGACCCGGCCGGACGTGGCCGACGAGCTGGCACGGCTGGCGGAACTCCGGGGCGGCGCGTATCTGCGGGGCATCCGCCACCAGGTCCAGGGCGAGCCCGACCCCGAGTGGCTGCTGCGTCCGGACGTACGCCGAGGACTCACCGCCGTCGCCGCGGCGGGCCTCGTCTACGACCTGGTCGTCCTGCCGCACCAGCTACCCGCCTGCGTCAAGGCGGCCGAAACCCACCCCGAACTCACCTTCGTGCTCGACCACTTGGGCAAACCGCCCATCGCCTTGGGCGAGCTCGAACCCTGGGCCACCCAGGTCCGCGCGCTCGCCGCACAGCCCAACACCGTCTGCAAGCTGTCCGGCCTGGTGACGGAGGCGGACCCGAAGGGCTGGACGGCGAGCGATCTGGCACCCTACGCGAACACGGTGCTGGAGGCGTTCGGGCCGTCCCGGCTGATGTTCGGCTCGGACTGGCCGGTGTGCACACTGGCCGCGTCGTACGCCCAAGTCCTGGGCACCGCCGAGGAGTTGACGGCCGGGCTGAGCGACAGCGAGCGCGCCGAGGTCTTCTCGGGCACCGCGAGCCGCGTCTACGCCCTCTGAACGGAGACCTCAAGCCGTGTGGGCGGCAGGAACTCCCGTACGTACGTCCGCTGCCAGCAGGCACCCGTCTCCCGCAGCTCGCGCCAGGTCGTGTACCGGTAGCGGTAGAAGCTGGCGCGTACGTACCTGGGCGGCTCGTCGGCCGGGAACGGGGAGCGGCGCAGCAGCCGCAGGGTGTCCCGGTCGTTCTCCAGCAGCCGCTCCACCAGGGCACCGAACCAGGAGCCGGCGTACGCGGGGGAGAGCCCCACGAACCACATCAGCCAGTCGAGCCGCAGATGGTACGGGGCGAACTGGCGCGGCCAGCGCCGCGGATCACCCGGCTTGCCCTTGAACTCGTACTCCCGCCAGTCGGAGTCCGCGCGCGGCACCTCGTCCAGCGTGCCCTCGAGGACCACCTCGTACCTCAGGCGGCTGACGCTGCCGAACGCCCCGTAGGTGTTCACCAGGTGGAGCGGGTCGAAGGAGCGGTTCATGACCTGGCGGCGGGAGACCAGATTGCGGGCCGGACGGTAGCTGAGGGCGACCAGTCCGGCGGCGACGGCCAGGACCACGATCTCGTACCAGAGCGGAGCAGCCGACGGTCCCCGCGTCACTCCGTAGTCCACGGCCGACAGCGCGAGAACGATCGTGATCCAGTTCAGCCAGGCGAAGTTGCCCGACAGGACCAGCCATAGCTGGGTGACGATCATCAGGGACGCGGCGGTCGTCGCGATGGGCTGCGGGGCGAAGAGGAGAACGGGGACGACGAGCTGGGTGAAGTGGTTGGCCGCCACCTCCGCCCGATGGAAGGGCTTCGGGAGACGGTGGAAGAACCAGCTCAGCGGGCCTGGCATCGGCTGGGTCTCGTGGTGGTAGTCGAGGCAGGTCAGCTTCCGCCAGCAGGCGTCGCCGCGCATCTTGATCAGACCGGCCCCGAACTCGACGCGGAACAGGATCCAGCGCAGCAGGAAGAGCATCACGATCGGCGGGGCGACCTCGTCGTTGCCCAGGAAGACGGCGAGGAAGCCGGCCTCCAGGAGCAGGGACTCCCAGCCGAAGGAGTACCAGGTCTGCCCGACGTTCACGATCGACAGATACATCACCCAAGGGACGAGCCACAGCAACATGCCGCCCCAGAGCGGCAGTTGACCGTCCAGGCCCGCGATGAGCGCAACGGAGACCGCGCAGCCGGTCCAGGCCCAGGCCGCGAAGAAACGGTCGGAGTAGTGGAGGTGGAACACGCTCGGTGCCCGCCGGAACGGCACCTGCGCGACGAAACGGGGCACGGGCAGCATGCCGCGCTCGCCGATCAGCGCGCGGAACTGCAGCGCCGCGCTCAGGAAGGCGAAGAGATACACGACGGCCAGCGCCCGCTGGAAGACCAGCCGGCTCATCCAGTACTCGGGGGCGGTGAACCACTCCACGTCGCCTGCTCCCTTCTTTGCGCCTAAACCGGCGCCGCTCTCGCGGACCTGGTTGATCGCCGTCGTGGTTCCTCAATTGATGGTTGCGCTCTTCATCGCTTTCATCGTGGCTCCTTCCCCGGGGTGCGAGTCGAATCCGCTCAGATCTCGGTGGTGACAAGAAGTCGAAGATTTGGCCAATCCCTGGCAAGGTATGGCCCATGGTTGATCGGGGAGCGAGCGCCCTGTCACTCCCGGACGACTGGCCCGCCCACCCGGACCCGATCCTGGCGCTCAACCGTATGGGCAGCTTCGACTGGGACCTGGACACCGGGATCATGCAAATGGACCCCCAGGCCCACGAGATCTTCGACATGCCCCCCGGTGAGTACGACGGCCGTCTCGAGACCCTGTCCCCGCGGGTGCCACCGACTGAGGCCCACCGCCTGGACACCCATGTCTCCCAGGCCATCAAGGACGGCAGCGAGAACTACGGGGCGTACTTCCGCATCCGCCGCCGCGACGGCACGTTGCGCTGGACCCACACCCAGGGCTACATCCGGCGCGACGAGACGGGCCGGCCGCGCCGCGTCATCGGCATCATCCGTGACGCCACCCAGGAGCTGATCGAGAGCGAGGCCCAGCGCGAGCAGGCGGCCCTCGACGAGTTCCGCCGCCGGCAGACGAACGTCGTGCAGATCGCCACCGCCGCACTCGCGCACGCCCGCACCGTCCAGGACGTCATCGACGTCCTCACCGACACCCACGGACTGACCCACCTCGGTGCGACAAGCCTGGTCATGGGCCTGGTGGAGGCCGGCCGGATCCGCCTCGTCGCGGAGGGTCCCACGGGCAGCTTCGTACCCGGTACCCGGGTCACGCGCATAGACGAGCAGTACCCGATGAGCGAGGTCGTTCGCACCCTCACCCCGCGCTTCATCGAGTCCCCGGAGGACTTCGCCGAGTCGTACCCCCTGCTGTGGCCGCACATAACCGGCCTTCACATCACCTCGGCCGCCTATCTGCCGCTGATCGCGCAGGCCCGCCCCATCGGCGCACTCGGCCTGCTCTACCACGACAAGCGGGGCTTCACCGCAGAGGACCGTAACGTCCTCGTCGCCCTGGGCAGCAGCATCGCGCAGAGCCTCCAGCGGGCCATGCTCTACGAGCAGGAGAAGGACCTCGCCCAGGGCCTCCAGCAGGCCATGCTGCCGCGCTCCATTCCCAGCGTCCCCGGCGCCGACATCGCCGTCCGCTACCGTTCGGCCTCGCTCGGCCGCGACATCGGCGGCGACTGGTACGACGTCATCCCGCTGCCCGGCGGCCGGGTCGGCGCCGTCATCGGTGACGTGCAGGGCCACGACACCCATGCGGCGGCCGTCATGGGCCAGCTGCGCATCGTGCTGCGCGCCTACGCCGCCGAGGGGCACACGCCCGCCACCGTCATGGCGCGCGCCTCGGTGTTCCTCGACGAACTCGACACCGAACGCTTCGCGACCTGCACCTACGCGGAGGCCGACCTGTCCACCGGAGTGGTCCAGATCGTGCGGGCCGGCCATATCGACCCACTGATACGCGACCCGGACGGCAGCTGCCACCGGCTGACCGTCGAAGGGGGACTGCCGCTCGGTCTGTCCGCCGAGTTCGGGCGGCTGCACTACCAGGTCGACACCTTCGAACTCGACCCGGGCCAGACCCTGCTGCTGTACACCGACGGGCTTGTCGAACAGCCGGGAGTGGATCTCGACGAGGGGATGAAGACGCTCCAGGCACTCGTGCACACGGGCCCCGACGACGTACGCGACCTCGCCGACCGGCTCATCGACGTGGCCGAGGAACGCGGCGGCGACGACGATGTCGCGCTGCTCCTGCTGCGCCGCCTCGGCCATGATGTCGCGCAGCAGTCCGGCGGACGGCTCCAGCAGCACGTCGGGCCGGGCGATCCGGAGGCGCTCGCGGGCGCCCGGCACATGATCCGCGCCGCGGTGGCGGCCTGGGGTGCCGAGGACCGCGCCGACGAGGTCGAGCTGGTTGCCGACGAGCTGATCACCAACGCCCTGATGCACACCGAGGGCTCCGCGATCGTCACCCTGAGGGCCCTCACCGGCTCCGACCGCCGCCTGCGCGTCGAGGTCGAGGACGCCTCCAGCGCGCTGCCGCGCCGCCGCGAGGCGGGGGAGTGCGGAGTCTCGGGGCGCGGACTGCTGCTGGTGGACCGGCTCGCGGACGTGTGGGGCGTGGAGGCGCGCGGCGGCGGCAAATGCGTATGGTGCGAGTTCATCGTGCCGGAACGGAACTGACAACTGCCGCGCACGGCACCGTCGGCACCGGATGGCACTCTGGACGTATGCCGGAACTTCCCGAGGTCGAAGCGCTCAAAGGCTTCCTGACCGAGCATCTCGTCGGCCATGAGATCGTGCGCGTGCTGCCCGTCGCGATCAGCGTCCTGAAGACGTACGATCCGCCGCTCGCCGCCCTCGAGGGCCGTGAGGTCACGGCCGTGCACCGGCATGGCAAGTTCCTGGACCTCTCGACGGACGGCGGCCCGCACTTCGTGACGCATCTGGCCCGCGCGGGCTGGCTCCAGTGGAAGGACCGCCTGCCCGACGGCGCGCCCCGGCCGGGCAAGGGCCCGCTCGCGATACGCGTCGCCCTGGAGACGGGCGAAGGCTTCGACCTCACCGAGGCGGGCACGCAGAAGCGGCTGGCCGTGTACGTCGTACGGGAGGCCGGCGAGGTCCCGGGAGTCGCCCGGCTCGGCCCGGATCCGCTGTCCGACGACTTCGACGAGAGACGCTTCGCCAAACTGCTCGAGGGGGAGCGCCGCCAGCTCAAGGGCGCGCTGCGCGACCAGAGCCTGATCGCGGGCATCGGGAACGCCTACAGCGACGAGATCCTGCACGCGGCCCGGATGTCCCCCTTCAAACTGGCCGCCTCACTGACCGCCGAGGAGACCCACCGCCTGTACGAGGCGCTGCGCACCACCCTCACCGAGGCCGTCGAGCGCTCGCACGGGGTGGCCGCCGGGCGGCTGAAGAAGGAGAAGAAGAGCGGGCTGCGGGTGCACGGCCGCACCGGTCAGCCGTGCCCGGTGTGCGGCGACACCATCCGCGAGGTCTCCTTCAGCGACTCGTCCCTGCAGTACTGCCCGACCTGCCAGACGGGCGGCAAGCTCCTCGCGGACCGCAGGTTGTCCAAGTTCCTGAAGTAGCCCCGGGGACCAGGAGTGCCCCGAGGGATCAGGGGGCCTTGAGCTTCACCAGCGTCTCGTCGCCGGTGCGCACCTCGTACTGGACGATCTCGTCGGTGTGCATCGACGCGGAGGCCTGCATCGGGCTGGGTGTGCCGCCGCCCGCCTGCCAGTTCATCAGGGTCTCCTCCGAGCCGTCGCTGCCGATGGCGACGAACTGGCAGGGCTGGGGCTCGGAGATGCCCTTGACCATGAAATCCACCTCGCTGCCATAGGCCCGGTCATGGGTGGTGACCTCGGCCCACACACCCGTACCGGGGTCGGTCGCGGCGACCCGCTGTCCGTCCGCGTCGGATCCGCCGGACAGCACCGCCACCGCCGGCCCGCCCACCGCGATCACCACCGCGGCGGCGACGGCGAACAGCCAGCGCGTACGCCCTTTCCGGCGTGACTTGACCACATCCTCCAGCAGCCGGTCAAGGAGCGCCGGGCCGGGCCTGGTCATGGGATTGATCGTGCGCGGAGTCGCCTCAGCGTACGCCCGCAGGGACCGTGTCGTGGGGGCGAGTTCGCGTATCTGCATCGCGCACTGAGGGCACTCCATGAGGTGGTCCTCGAAGCGGAATGCATCCGCGGCGTCCAGCACGCCGAGCGCATAGGCGCCGACGTCGCGATGGCGTTCCAGGGACCTCATACCTCATCCTCGTGGCGATGGTGAGAGCTAGGAGTAGCTGCTTGCCCACCGGTACGCAGGAGAACGCCGAATCACTCAAGCCCCGTCGGAAACCAATCAGGGGATTCGGAGCCGGAGCGCCCGCGGATTGGTCGCGAACCAAAAAAGTCGCGGATCAGAAAAGGTCGGAGAACGGAAAGGTCACGGAGGTCACGGATCAGAAAAGGTGGATCGCGAGATGCCCCAGCGGCAGTCCCAGCCGCCAGGCCGGCGTCCACACCTTCGGGCCGTCGTCCTCGCCGGGCACCGGACCGCCGCCCGGCACCGCGTCCAGGTCCGGCGCGAGGAGTTCGGTCTCCTCCAGCCAGCGCCAGGCCGCCGTCGCCAGATCCAGGTCCGGTGCAGGACTGCCCGATTCGACCGCCTCGGCCGCCAGCCCCGCAAGCCGCTCACGCACCCAGTCCTGCCACGGCTGGTCGTACGCCGTCAGCGAAAGCCAGGTCTCCAGCTGCGAGACGACGCGGATGCCGGAAAGCTCACCGCTCGTGTCCGACAGGAAGATGGTCAGCGCCAGCGCATCGCGCCCGGCGCGGAACTCGAATGACGTCGGTGGCATCAGGTCCCCGGTACGCAACAGCTCATCGGCGATGTACTCGGCGTACAACCACGCCATGGGTACGACGAGTTCACCGCCGCCGGTGCCGTCCGTGCTCTCGTGGCCTCTGTGCAGCATCCCTTCCTGCCTTCCTCCGGTACATGCGCGTCGCCCGACCCCGGGCCCCATTCCGGAACACGGATGAGGACAGCCGATTACTCAACAGAGGGTCTCGGCAAGGCGCTTTACGGAGGTTTGACTCGACCATTGGTTTCACCGCAGGTCGGGTGCGTATCCCGGAAGTACCCGGCGCAGGGCGCGCAGCGCGTAGTACGCGCGGGACTTCACCGTACCGGGCGGGATACCGAGCTCCGCGGCGGCTTCCGCCACACTCGCACCGCGGAAATACACTTGCACCAGGACTTCCCTGTGCTCGGGAGTGAGTGTCTTCACAGCCTCGCGCACATCGAGGGTGGCCGCTGACCTTTCCGCGTGATCGGCACAGACCCGCGCGCTCTCCAGTACGGCGTCCCCGACCTCGGCGGGCCGCGCCTGACGGGCCCTGCGCGCGTCGATGGCGAGCCGTCGCCCCACGGTCAGCAGCCAGGGCCGTACGGAGTCGAAGTCGTCGGCCCGCAGCGCCTCGGGGTGCTGCCAGGCGCGTACCAGTGTTTCCTGCACCAGATCCTCGGCGCGCTGCCGGTCTCCGTCCGAGAGCCTCAGCAACAGGGCGAAGAGCGGTGCGCCGTGCTCCCGCTGCAACTCGGCCAGCTCGTGCTCGGCGGTCGTCCTGCTCGTGATGGTCGTGGCGGCCGTCATGGCCGTATGTCAGCGCAGGTCGCTCCGCCGGGACAGGCCATGCGCGCGGCTCGTCGGCGGACGGTCGAACCTGTCGACGAACGGTGCGATGAACGGTCGATCGGGGGTGGCCGGTGGCTGACGCCGGCAGTCTCCGACTGGCCGGAACGGCTCGTTCGCCAGGCCGGATGGGCCGGTGGGGTCCGTCTGAGCTACCTGGCCGGTATGGCTCCTTGACCCCTGTGTCGCCTCTGGGTGGATTCGTAGCTATTAATACTTAAATACGACCACACCGGAGCGGACTTGAAGACTTCACACAGGCGACCCACGACCCTGGCAGTCCTGCTCCTCACGGCGGCAGCCGTCGGCTGTCAGCAGGCGCAGGAGCCGCCCACACGGACCGGAGATCCCGCGCCGCACGCCCGAGACGCCCGCTTCACGCTCGTCGCCTCCGGCGACGTCCTGCCGCACAGCTCGATCATCCGCCAGGCGAACGCGGACGCGGGCGGCAGCGGATACGACTTCCGGCCTATGCTCGCGGGCGTCAAATCCGTGGTGGCCCGGGCCGATCTGGCGATCTGCCACATGGAGACGGTGTACGGCGCGGACGGCGACTACAGCGGCTACCCCCTCTTCAAGTCCCCGCCCGAGGTGGCTGCGGGCCTCGCCGCCACCGGCTACGACGCCTGCTCGACCGCCTCGAACCACACGCTCGACGACGGCCCCGCGGGCATCCACCGGACCCTCGACGCACTCGACCGGGCAGGCGTACGGCACGCCGGATCCGCCCGCACCGCCGCCGAAGCGAACACGCCCACCCTCCTGCAGGCGGGCCCCGCGAAGGTCGCCCACCTCGCGTACACGTACGGTACGAACGGCATCCCGCTCCCCGAGGGCAGGCCCTGGGCGGTGAACCTGATCGACCGCGACAAGATCCTCGCGGACGCCCGGGCCGCCCGGAAGGCGGGCGCCGACGTCGTGGTCCTCTCCCTGCACTGGGGCACCGAATGGCAGGACGCCCCCGACGCACAGCAGCTGCGGCTGAGCAAGGAGCTCACCGAAGCCCGCACGGACGGCCGCCCCGCCGTCGATCTGATCCTCGGCACCCACGCCCATGTCCCGCAGGCGTACGAGAAGGTCAATGGCACCTGGGTCATCTACGGCATGGGCGACCAGATCGCCGGAGCGATGGTCAACCACAGCGGTGCCCACGACCCGCGCGGCAACGAGAGCACCATCGGCCGCTTCACCTTCGCCCCGCCCGCCGAACCCGGCGGCCGGTGGAAGATCGAGAAGGCCGAGTTCGTACCGCAGTGGTTCGACACCGGCTCCCACCGCGTGGTGAACCTGAACGAGGCGTCGGCCCAGAGCGCCGTACGTGACCGGATCCGCCAGGTCGTCCTCAGCCGGGGTGCGGCCGAGGACGGGCTCGTCATGGGGAAGTAGGCCCAGTCGTCTGCGAATTCCCCTCCGCTTCCGCCTTGGCCAGCTCCGAGCGCCGGTACGAGTACGCGAAGTAGACGACGAGCCCGAGCAGGAACCACACGGCGAACCGCGCCCACGTCTGCCACTGCAGGAACGTGATCAGCCAGATCGAGAAGACGACGCCTACCGCGGACACGAACGGCATCCACAGGATGGCCCGGTGGCAGCCGTGCCGGAAAGGGCTACGCGTCGGTTACGGCACAACCGTCACGGGCCATCGCCCGGCCTTCACAAGGCGTACGGCCACGGAGCCGATGAAGCGGTGCCCCGCCTGCTCGGACGCTCCCACCACGACGGCGTCCGCCTTGAGTTCGTCCGCCGCGGTGACCAGACCGCTGTACGCGTCGCCGCGAAAGGTGTGGAACTCCCAGCGGACCTCGAATATGTCCTTGACCTGCTCAGCCGCCTCGCGCATGTCCCGGACGAGCCCCTGGGCGATCTCGTCGGTCGTATCGGCGACCGGAGCCCCGGCCGCGGTGCCCGCCGCCAGCACCGGCTGGACGTACACCACGGCGAGCAGCGCCCGCTGCCGCCGGGCCAGACCGGCGGCGTAGGCCACGGCACGCAGCGAGGAGTCGGAGCCGTCCACACCGGCCACGATGACCTTCGGCCCGTCCGTGCCCCGCTCGAAGCCCTGTGATTGCCCTGGTGAGTGCTGTTCCGTCACGGCGCCGAGGCTATCGGAACGCGCAGGTCCCGCCGCGGGCGGGGAACCGGCCGGGTGCACACGCTGACGGTGAGTGAGACGCGCTACCGTCCGTGCTTGTACATCGCGCCGAGCTGGTCCCAACGGGTGTTTTCGTGCGGCCGGACCGGTGGCGGTGCGCGTCTCAAGGCCTCGGCCGGGCGACTGATTAATCATGAAAAAGGATCAAATGCTCTCCCGGCGCGGGGCATTGCTCATCGGCGCCGCCGTCCTGGGAGCGGCCGGTACGGCACGCCTCCTCGCCGCCGATCCGGCCCAGCCACCGAGCCGACCTTCCACGGACCCCGCCGCGGGCTCCCCGCAGGGCCGCGCCCGGCGGGCCTCCGCCTACCGGCTCCAGCCCATCGCCGGATACGGCTCCGTGCCCAGGACGCCGGGGCGGACCCTCGTACGGCACGAACCGTTCCTGCGTATCGCGGGGCGCGGCCCCAGCATGGTGCTGACCTTCGACGACGGCCCCGACCCTCGCTACACCCCCCACGTCCTGCGCACCCTCAAGGCCCACGATGTGCGCGCGATGTTCTTCGTGTGCGGCTCGATGGTCGTCGAGAACAAGGACATGCTCCGGGAGATGGCCGACGAGGGACACATCGTCGGCAACCACACCTGGTCCCACCCGCTGCTGACCCGGCTGACCCGGTCCGCGATCCGCTCCGAGATGGAACGCACCAGCGAGATCATCGAGAAGGCGTACGGGGAACGGCCGGGCTGGTTCCGCGCACCGTACGGGGCTTGGAACCGGGCCGTCTTCGAGCTCGGCGCCGAACTCGGCATGGAACCGCTCGCCTGGACCGTCGACACCCTCGACTGGCAGTCACCCGGTGCCCGCACCATCGAACGCCGGGTCATGAACGGCGCGGCTCCGGGTGTCGTGGTCCTCGCGCACGACGCGGGCGGCGACCGTTCGCAGAGCGTCCGCGCGTTGCGCGACTATCTGCCGCGACTGCTGGACTCGGGCTATCACCTCACCGTGCCCCGGCGGCAGTTCACGTAGGCCGACGAGAATCCGCCGACTCAACGGGGGGCCGGCGGAATTCCACGGGACTTTCGCCCGCCTGGTCGGGGGAACGCTCAGCGAACCTCGATCAGGCGGGTGAACACGACGACGTTCCCGTCGTAGCCGTTCTGCTGGGAGAAACCGCCTCCGCAGGTGATGACGCGCAATTCGGGAACTCCGGTGTCGCCGTAGACGCGGTCGCCGGGGAAGTTGTTCTTCTCGAACACCTCGATGCCGTAGATCTCGAATACGGCGAGCTTTCCGTCCTTGCGCATGACCTCCACGCGCTGTCCCTTTTTCAGGGCCCCGAGAGCGTAGAAGACGGCGGGGCCCTGCTTGTTGTCCACATGACCGACCATGACGGCCGTGCCCTTTTCGCCGGGCGAGACCGCGCCGGTGAACCAGCCCGCGAGATTCGGGTCCTCCGGCGGGGGCGCGTCCACCCAGCCCGCCATGTCGAGCCCCACCGGCATGACGGGGGCATCGACCTGGATCGCGGGGATGCTGATGCGGTCGACCTCGGAGAACGGCAGCGGAGCCGGTCCGCTCAAGCGGGCCTTCGCGGGCGCGCGGCTCTCCGCGGCTGCGGCCGTCGCGGGCTGCGGAGGACCCACGTCGAACTCCCCCGAACCATTGCGAATAAGTGCGAGACCGGTCAGCAGAACAAGCGCCAGCACGCCCCAGGGAGCACGCTTCCTCTGCCGCTCCTCCTCTTCGGCCAGCTCGGACGCAGACATTCGCAAACCCCTCTCGACGCGGCCGTCGCCACGTCACTCGCGCATACGAGAACGCTAAGTCCAAGGCTCCCGGCAGGCGACGGTAGACGCGCGAACGGGTGGCTCTCCCAGAGGCCGTGCGCCATCCGAGTCGCCGCGGTCAGAGAAATTTCTGACAGTCGTGACCTGCGGCAATATCCGATTGTGATCCTTATCCGCGGCGTGTCCACTCACCAGGACGGAGCATTCTCGAAATGCGGCCCCGTGCACGGCATCTGAGAGTCTGTCTGGGAGGTGTTTTCTCGCCGATTCGACCCGGGGACGGTTCCCGGGGCGCCTTCCGCGGAGGATCACATGCGTATCACTCGTGCCCTGGCGGTCTCTGCGACAGTTGCCCTCACCCTCGGTCTCGCTGCCCCCTCGGCCGCGGCCCGGGATGCCTTTGACCACCCGAGCAACATCGTCGCCACACCCAGCGCCGTCGCCCCGGGTGGGCAATTGACGGTCACAGTCGACGGGTGCCCCAAGGGCGGCCACATGACGTCGGACGCGTTCCCGCGGACGGAACTCAGGCCGATCCACCACAGCAGCGACAGGTCCAAGGGGGTTGCGACCATCCACCGGAACGCCAGGCCCGGTGCCCACCACATCACGGTCGACTGCGACGGAAAGACGCTCACCAAGGACAACGCGTTCACCGTCATCGGTGGCGCCCAGGGCGGTATCGGCGGCAGCAGCTCCAGCGGTGCCACGCCCACCGACATGGCGATCGGCGGCGGACTGATGGGCCTCGCGCTCGTCGGCGGCGCGGTGTTCTGGATGCGCCGCCGCTCCGAGAGCAGGGCCTGATGAAGCAAGGCCTGACGACTTCCAGCCCTTCGCCCCGGACCGCGCGGTCCGGGGCGAAGGGCTGGAAGGTGACGGGCTGGAAGATGAGCCGTCAGTTGTGCTCGTCGGCGGTGCGGCGGTTCGACCAGTGGTACGCCGCGCCGACCGAGCCCGCAACGAGTGCGAGGCCGAGGCCGATGTCGCCCAGGTCGAAGCCGGCGATGGTGCCGCCGACACCGGCCTGGACGCCCTTGTTGGCGTACATGTACGACTGGCCCGGCTGCTGCCCGGCCGTGATGGTGAGGTCCTTGTGGCCGTACTCCTTCCCGCACTGGAAGGCCACCTGTTCCCCGGAGCCGGGCTCGGCGCCCCAGCCGACGGTGGCCGTGGCCGAGTGCTGCCCCTTGGGGATCACCACCGGGTCGAAGACACCCGAGAACACCTTGACCTCGGTCTCGCAGCCTCAGACGGACAGCGTGACGCGGTCACCCGCGGCGGCAGTCGTGGGGGAGACATCGAAACCGAACGAGGCGGTCCCGCGATGGCCACCATCCGCGGCGACGACCGCCGGCGCGGCCAGGGCCAGGGCGCCGGCGCCCAGCAGTGCGGCCGAAGCGAGGTGTGTCGCGCGCATGGTGAAACCTCCGGGTCCCGAGGAGCAGCCGCGGACCTTTTCCGCTTGCGCCGCACATGCACCTCGATGGTCGAAACGCCAAAAAGGTCCGGGACCGGGCGCGATCGCAGGAGTCCGAATGGGGCACCGGCTGCCCTCGCGACGCGGCCAGGGGCGAGAACAAGCCATTCCGGGGATGCCGAGTCACAGCCGAGTCACATACGGCGCAGGTTTCACGGGCGTTACTCAAAGAATCTTGCGAGCCGCTTGAACGCTCCCGGCCTTCTCGCCCGTACCTAGGGCCATACGCGGCGCGGTGGTGCGCCGCAACATCTGAGTGATTAGCGGGGAGTTACCCAAAATGAAGACCTCCTGGCGGAGCGCCTCCCTCGTAGCGGCCGCTGCGGCCCTGGCGCTGACGACTGCGTGCGGCTCGGACACCCCCCAGTCCACGGGAAGCCAGAACGTGGGGGCGGCGCCCGCCGCCAATGGGGTAGGCAATGACTACGGGGCCGGTACGAGCACGCCCACTGCAGGTGCGGGGCAGGCCGGTGCCGGTGCGCAGGCGCAGACCGCCGGCCAGCTTGCCGTGTCGAAGAACAAGGCCCTCGGCGAAGTGGTCACGGACGGCGCCGGTATGACGCTCTACCGTTTCGACAAGGACACCGCCTCACCGCCGAAGACGAACTGTGAAGGCGACTGCGCCACGGCCTGGCCCCCGGTCCCGGCCTCGGACGCCACCGCTGCGGCGGGCATGGACAAGACGCTGCTCGGTGAGGTCACCCGTGCCGACGGTACGAAGCAGCTGACCCTCGACGGCTGGCCGCTTTACCGGTACGCGAAGGACACGAAGGCCGGTGACACCAAGGGCCAGGGTGTGCAAGGTACTTGGTACGCATCGGCGCCCGACGGCAAGAAGGCGGCGGCGGACGCCGCAGAGGCCGGAGCCGGTGAAGACGCCGGGGCGGAGGCCGCCGACCTGCCCGGCCTTTCGACCCGACAGGACCCTGAGCTGGGCGAGGTCGTCGTCGACAAGAACGGCTACACGGTCTACCGCTTCGAGAAGGACGTCCCGTGGCCGATGAAGTCGAACTGCGTCGGTGAGTGCCTGGAGAAGTGGCCGGTCGTCGAGCCGGTCGACGCCGCCGACACCAAGGGCATCGACAACAAGGTCGACGGCCGCCGCGGCTACGTCGTCCTGAACCGCCCGGACGGACTCAAGCAGCAGAGCATCGACTGCTGGCCGATGTACACCTTCGCGGGCGACAAGAAGCCCGGCGACACCAACGGCCAAGGCGTGGGCGGCACTTGGTACGCCATGGCGCCCGACGGCAGCGCGATCAAGAAGTAGACATCACCCGAGCACGACGGACCACGCAACACACAACCCACGGAAGGGAGTGGTCGCCAGAAAGCAGACAACTGACACGCCGCAAGGACTGAGCAACCGCTCAACCCCCGGTCCACCCCCTCCGCACCGCACGGAGGGGGTTGGCCGTTTTTCACCGCTCTCAGGGCTTCAGAGCGATTTCGTACGACGTCAATTCCGCATGTGCCCCGGGCAGTGACCGGGAACGGATGGTCAATTTCCGTTTCCGCTCGCCTCGTTGGCAGGCGATCAGTAGCCTCAGCTCGAACACCGGATCGCCTACGGTTGGAGAGATAGATGGAGCGTCCCGCCTGGGCCCCACGTGGCATCGACATCTCGGTGCCGAGCGTGAGCCGCATCTACGACTACTACCTGGGCGGATCGCACAACTTCGACGTCGACCGGGAAGCAGCCCGCAAGGCGATGGAGTTCATGCCGGGCCTTCCGAAGATCATGCAGGCGAACCGCGCTTTCCTGCGCCGAGCCGTCCGTTTTGCGGTGGACGAGGGCATCACCCAGTTCCTGGACATCGGCTCCGGCATCCCCACCTTCGGCAATGTCCACGAGGTGGCCCAGAGCGCCAGTCCCTCAGCACGCGTCCTGTACGTCGACAACGACCCGGTCGCCGTCGCGCACAGCCAGGCCGTACTGGAGGGCAACGAGGACGCTGACGTCGTCGCCGCCGATCTGCGCAAGCCCCAGGAGATCCTGGCGAGTTCCCAATTTCAGCGCCTGATCGACCAGAATCGGCCAGTCGCCCTCCTTCTCGTTGCCATACTTCATTTCGTGGAGGACGAGGACGACCCGTACGAGGCGGTGGCGCAGCTGCGCGACGCGCTCGCGCCGGGCAGCCTGCTCGTCGTCACGCATGCCTCGTACGAGGGCATCCCGCTTCCCCCAGAGCGGGCTGAAGGTGCGGTCGACGTCTACAAGAACATTCGCAATCCGCTGATCATGCGCTCGCGCGACGACATAGCGCGGTTCTTCGAGGGGTACGACATGGTGGAACCCGGACTGGTGCCGATGCCGGAATGGCGGCCCGACACGGCACTCGAGGACGAGGATCCGTATGCCTATTCCGGGTTCGCCGGCGTGGGGCGCACGGCGTGACCGCGGAGCCGGACGGGCCGGAGGACAGACTCCGCAGGTTCGCGACGATCTGGAGCCGGGCTGTCTTCCCGGTCACGGCGACGTCGTTGACCCGCCCCGAGTTCGAGCTGGAACTGCTGCCGCTCGCCCGGCGGTTGAGCGAGGCGCTGCGGGCCAGGACGTTCGACGCGGCCGAAGGCCAGGCGGTCGGCGCCGCGCTGATCGACGCCCACTGCACCGAACCGGAGGCGCTCAGCCGCGCACTGGACTGCGTGGACGCCTACTTGGTGCTCTACTGCGGCGGAGATGGACCGCAGGAGGACCTGCGCAGCCGCTCGGCGCGGTTGCAGCACGCCATGGCCGCCGGGTTCGCGCAGGCGCTGCGGGAGCGGACGCTGGCCGAACAGGAAGCCATCGCGCGAGCGGCCCTCCAGGCTCAGGGGGTGGTCGCTCAGGCGCTGCACGACAGCGAGGCGCGGTTCCGCGCGGTGTTCGAGGGCGCGGCCATAGGAATCGGCATCGCGGACCTCGACGGCAACGTCCTGCAGGTGAACAAGGCACTGCTGCGGATGTTCGGCGGCACCGAGGAAGCCGTGCGCGGCCGCAGCGTGGTCGACTGGACGCACCCCGACGACGCTCCTCAAGTCTGGCGCCTGTACGAGGAGTTGGTGCGCGGTGATCGTGAGCACTACCACGTGGAGAAGGCCTTCTACCGACCCGACGGAACGGTTCTGTGGACCAATCTGACGGTCTCTCTGCTGCGTGATGCCGACGGCCGGCCCCAGTACCAGCTCGCCCTCATGGAGGACACCACCGAACGCCGGCTGCTCAATCTGCGGCTGCGGTACGAGGCGACCCATGACGCCCTCACCGGACTGCCCAACCGCACCCTGTTCTTCGAGCGGCTCGAAAAGGCGCTGTCCGCGGGTGAGGGCATGCGCTTCGGGCTCTGCTATCTCGACATCGACGGCTTCAAGACCATCAACGACAGCCTCGGGCACGCCGCCGGTGACCGGCTGCTCGTCGAGGTCGCCGACCGGCTGCAGTCCTGCGCGACCGCGCCAGGCGAGATGGTCGCCCGGCTCGGCGGCGACGAGTTCGTGGCGCTGACCACCGGGCCCGACACCGAGACCGAGGTCGACGCGCTCGCCGACCGCATCATGAACGCGCTCGTCACCCCGGTCCGTATCGACGGCCGGGAACTGACCGTCCGCGGCAGTATCGGCATCGTCGAGGGCCCGGCCGGCGAACGCGGCCCGGCGGAGGTGCTGCGCAGCGCCGACATCACGATGTACCGAGCAAAGTCGGCGGGCGGCAACCGCTACGAGCTCGCCGACCCCGAGGCCGACGCCCGCGCCATCACCCGCCACGGACTCACCACGGCACTGCCCGCGGCTCTGGACCGCAGCGAGTTCTTCATCGAGTACCAGCCGCTCGTCCATCTCGGCGACGGCAGCGTACGCGGCGCCGAGGCACTCGTCCGCTGGCTGCACCCGCAGCACGGTGTGCTCGGCCCCGACCGGTTCATCCCGCTCGCCGAGCACACCGGCCTCATCGTCCCGCTGGGCCGCTGGGTGCTGGAGCAGTCGGTCCGCCAGGCCTGCGCCTGGCAGGAACGTCACGGCGGACAGGTGGCCGCGGGCCCGTTCCGTATCAACGTGAACCTCTCGCCGTGCCAGCTGACCCACCCCGGTCTGGTCGCCGACACGGTCGACATCCTGGAGCGCGCCGGGCTCGAACCGAACTCCCTCTGCCTGGAAGTCACCGAGTCCGCCCTGATCGGCGCCGACGACGACCTCCTCAAGCCGCTGCGCCGCCTCGCCGAGATGGGCGTCGACATCGCCCTCGACGACTTCGGCACGGGCTACTCCAACCTCGCCAACCTGCGCCGCCTCCCGGTCAGCATCCTCAAGCTCGACCGCTCCTTCACCCAGAGCATGCAGCAGTTCCCGGCGGACCCGGTCGACCTGAAGATCGTCGAGGGCATCGTCTCCCTCGCCCACAGCCTCAATCTCACGGTCACGGTAGAGGGCGTGGAAACGGGCGCCCAGGCAGAGCAGCTGAGAATCCTGGGCTGCGACACGGCCCAGGGCTGGTACTACGCCCGCCCGGGTCCGCCGGACCGCCTGCACGAACTGGCACTGGTGGACGCGGCGGGCTGAACGGTACGAGGGGAGCGGCGGTCGCCGGGTGGCGTTGCGGCGACCGCAGCGCCCCGTCAGGGGCGCGGGGCTGTATCAATTTGCGGCTCCGCCGCGTGGGCGCGGCCAGCCACGACGGACCCGCAGACCTGGATGGCGCTTCAAACAACGGCGCTCCCAGGACCGGCTCCCCAGCGGAGCGGACCGTCACCGCTCAAGCAACATCCGCTGGAGTTCCCGAGCCGCCCGAGGCGGAGCCACGTCACTCCGGTGCGCCAGCGCGATCGTCCGATGCAGCCCCGGCCGTGCCAACGGAGTGACCCGTAGCCCGCGCCCCGCCCGAGTAGCCACCATCCGTGGCACCACAGCAACCCCGAGCCCCGCCCGCACAAAGCCCAACACCGCGTCCATCTCACCGCCCTCCACCGCGAAGTCAGGCTCGAACCCAGCGGAGCGACACGCGGCGACCGTCAGCTCCCGCAGGTCGTACCCGTGCCGGAACATGACCAGCCGCTCACCCTCCAGGTCCCCAATCCGCACCGTACGACCCCGCCCCGGCGCGGGTGCGTCCGGGGACGACACCACCACCAGGTCCTCCCGCAGCACCTCGACCGTGGTCAGCGCGGGTGACGGCGTGGGCAGGGGCAGGACAACGAGGGCGAGATCGAGCGCACCGCGAGCGAGTTCCCGTACGAGATCATGCGAACCGCCCTCCTCGATCAGCAGCTGGATGCCCGGATACCGGTCGTGGAAGGCGCGCAGCACGTCGGGCAGCAGCCCCGTGCACACGCTAGGAGTCGCACCGAGACGAACCCGCCCGCTGCGCAGCTGAACCAGTTCCCCCACCTCGTGCCGAGCCGTCTCCGCGTCGGCCAGGATGCGGCGGGCCAGCGGCAGCAGCGCCTCGCCCGCGTCCGTGAGCGTGATGTTGCCGCGTGCCCGCAGGAACAGATCCGCCCCCAACTCCCGCTCCAGTGCCTTGATCTGCTGGGAGAGGGACGGCTGCGCGACATGGACGAGGTCCGCGGCCCGGGTGAAGTGCCGGGTCTCGGCGACGGCCACGAAGTACTGGAGCTGCTGGAACTGCACCCCATCATCATAGGCTCTGGCTATCGAAACCAGCCAGACCATGTCTTGGACCGATCGGTGCTTCTGGTCCTACCGTGCGTGGCATGGCTCTGGCAACGCGGACGGACCGAAAACCGTCCATGACACGCACGATGTGGGACTCCTCCGTCGGCAAGAAGACGGTCATGGCCGTGAGCGGTCTGATCATGCTGGCGTACCTGGTCGTCCATATGCTGGGCAACCTGAAGATCTTCTTCGGATCCGACGAGTTCAACGAGTACGCGCACTGGCTGCGTACCCTCGGCGAGCCCTTCCTGCACTACGAATGGGCGCTGTGGATCATCCGCGTCGTCCTGGTCGCCGCCGTCGTCGCGCACGCCGTCTCCGCGTACCAGCTGAGCCGCCGCGACATCAAAGCGCGGCCGACCAAATACGTACACAAGAAGCCGCGGGCCGGCTACGCGACACGGACGATGCGCTGGGGCGGGATCATCCTCGGGCTGTTCATCGTCTGGCACATCCTCGACCTGACGACCGGCACCGTGCACCCGGACGGCTTCGAGGCCGGACACCCGTACCAGAACGTGATCGACACCTTTTCCACCTGGTACGGCAACGTCATCTATCTCGTCGCGGTGCTCGCGCTCGGCCTGCACATCCGGCACGGCTTCTGGAGCGCGGCGCAGACCCTCGGGGTCGGCAGCCGCACCCGCGACCGTGCCTTCAAGACCATCGCCAACATGCTCGCGCTGGTGCTGACGGTGGGCTTCGTCTCCGTACCCGTGGGCGTGATGACCGGAGTGGTGAGCTGACATGACCGCTGAGTACGCCGACTACACGACCGGGGAGCCGGTCGTCGACGCCAAGGCCCCCGAGGGGCCGGTGAACGAGCGCTGGGACACCCGCCGTTTCGAGGCCAAGCTGGTCAACCCCGCCAACCGCCGCAAGCACACGGTGATCGTCGTCGGCACCGGCCTCGCGGGCGGCTCCGCGGGGGCCACGCTCGCCGAACAGGGCTACCACGTCGTGCAGTTCTGCTATCAGGACTCGCCGCGCCGCGCCCACTCGATCGCCGCGCAGGGCGGCATCAACGCCGCCAAGAACTACCGCAACGACGGCGACTCCATCCACCGACTGTTCTACGACACCGTCAAGGGCGGCGACTTCAGGGCCCGCGAGTCCAACGTCCACCGCCTGGCGCAGATTTCGGTGGAGATCATCGACCAGTGCGTGGCCCAGGGCGTGCCCTTCGCCCGCGAGTACGGAGGCCTCCTCGACACCCGGTCCTTCGGCGGCGTACAGGTGTCCCGGACCTTCTACGCCCGCGGGCAGACGGGCCAGCAGCTGCTGCTCGGCGCGTACCAGGCGCTGTCCCGGCAGATCGCCGCCGGCAACATCGAGATGCATCCGCGGACCGAGATGCTGGACCTGATCGTCGTGGATGGCCGGGCGCGCGGGATCGTGGCCCGCGATCTGATCACGGGCCGTATCGACACCTACTTCGCGGACGCCGTCGTCCTGGCGAGCGGCGGCTACGGCAACGTCTTCTACCTGTCGACGAACGCCATGAACTCCAACGCCACCGCGATCTGGCGGGCGCACCGGCGCGGCGCGTACTTCGCGAACCCCTGCTTCACGCAGATCCACCCGACGTGCATTCCGCGCACCGGCGAACACCAGTCGAAGCTCACGCTGATGAGCGAGTCGCTGCGCAACGACGGCCGGATCTGGGTGCCGAAGGCGAAGGGCGACCAGCGGTCCGCGAACGAGATCCCCGAGGACGAGCGCGACTACTACCTGGAGCGCATCTACCCGTCCTTCGGCAACCTCGTGCCCCGCGACATCGCCTCCCGGGCCGCCAAGAACGTCTGCGACGAGGGCAGGGGGGTGGGCCCCGGCGGCCAGGGCGTGTACCTGGACTTCGCGGACGCCATCAGGCGCATGGGCCGCAAGGCCGTCGAGGCCAAGTACGGCAACCTCTTCGACATGTACCAGCGGATCACCGACGAGGATCCGTACGAGGTGCCGATGCGGATCTATCCCGCCGTCCACTACACGATGGGCGGACTGTGGGTCGACTACGACCTCCAGACCACCATCCCCGGCCTGTTCGCGATCGGCGAGGCCAACTTCTCGGACCACGGGGCGAACCGGCTCGGCGCCTCGGCGCTGATGCAGGGGCTGGCCGACGGCTATTTCGTACTGCCGTCGACGATCAACGACTACCTCGCCCGCAATCCGCACCACGAGAAGGTCTCGGCCGAACACCCCGTCGTCCAGGAGGTGCTGGCCGAGACCGAGGACCGGCTGAGCCTGCTCCTCGCCGTCGACGGCGACCGCACCCCCGACTCCTTCCACCGTGAACTCGGCGAACTTATGTGGGAGTTCTGCGGAATGGCGCGTACGGAGACGGGGCTGCGCAAGGCGCTGGAGCGTATCCCACAGATCCGTGAGGAGTTCTGGCGGCGCATCAAGGTCCCCGGCACCGGCGAGGAGTTCAACCAGTCGCTGGAGAAGGCGAACCGCGTCGTCGACTACCTGGAACTCGCCGAGCTGATGTGTCTCGACGCGCTGCACCGAAGCGAGTCCTGCGGCGGCCACTTCCGCGAGGAGTCCCAGACCCCGGACGGTGAGGCGGAGCGCAAGGACGAGGAGTTCTCGTACGCGGCGGCCTGGGAGTTCACCGCCACCGGCGATGCGCCGGTTCTCCACAAGGAAGACCTCGTCTTCGAGTACGTTCACCCCACTCAGCGGAGCTACGCATGAAGCTCACCCTGCGCGTCTGGCGGCAGCGGAACGCCGACGCCGACGGAGCGATGTCCACGTACGAAGTGGACGACATCTCGCCCGACATGTCCTTCCTGGAGATGCTCGACACCCTCAACGAGGAGCTCATCCTGGGTGGCGAGGACCCCGTCGCCTTCGACCACGACTGCCGTGAGGGCATCTGCGGCGCGTGCTCGCTCGTCATCAACGGCGACGCGCACGGTCCGGAGCGTACGACCACCTGTCAGTTGCACATGCGGTCCTTCAAGGACGGCGACACGATCGACATCGAGCCGTGGCGAGCCTCCGCCTTCCCAGTGGTGAAGGACCTGGTGGTCGACCGGTCGGCGTTCGACCGGATCATCCAGGCCGGCGGCTACATCACCGCGCCGACCGGCGCCGCGCCCGAGGCCCACGCCACACCCGTACCGAAGCCGGACGCGGACTTCGCGTTCGAGCACGCCGAGTGCATCGGCTGCGGGGCCTGCGTGGCGGCCTGCCCGAACGGGGCCGCGATGTTGTTCACCTCGGCGAAGATCAACCACCTGAACGTGCTGCCGCAGGGCGCTCCCGAGCGCGAGACCCGGGTGCTCGACATGGTGGCGCAGATGGACGAGGAGGGCTTCGGCGGCTGCACGCTCACCGGCGAATGCGCCACCGCCTGCCCGAAGGGCATCCCCCTGGTCTCCATCACCGGCATGAACAAGGAGTGGCTGCGCGCGACCCGTAAGTCGGGCAAGCGTTAGCCGTACGTCGTTCGCCGTCAAGGTGCGGACGGGCGGGGCCGGGAGTGGTGCTCCCCGGCCCCGCCAAGCCTTGTCAGGGCCGCCGCACCCGGGCATTCAACAAGCCCACATCCCACCTCTCTGCGTAGGTTACGCGCCGGTCAGCCGGCGTCGGGAGAACAGGAAGGAGCACGCCGTACCCAACCGGCCTGCTCACCCTCCGCTCCGCTCACCTCCCGCCGCACACCGGCCAACGTCCCCAGGAGAGAGCCAGCCATGACCGGCGTAACCACGCTCGCCAGCCCGCCGCAGGCGACCGCACCCACCCGCTACACCGTCACTCTGGCCCGCGACGAGGCGGACGTGCTGGCCGCGCAGCGGCTGCGCCACGACGTCTTCGCCGGGGAGATGGGCGCCCTGCTGTCCTCCCCGCAGCCGGGCCTCGACATCGACGCCTTCGACGCCTACTGCGACCACCTGCTCGTCCGCGACACGGTGAGCGGGCAGGTCGTCGGCACCTACCGGCTGCTGCCGCCGGAGCGCGCCGCGGTCGCCGGACGGTTGTACTCGGAGAGCGAGTTCGACCTCGGGCCGCTCGCCGGGATCCGCTCCGGGCTCGTCGAGGTCGGCCGCTCCTGCGTCCACCCCGACCACCGGGACGGCGCTGTCATCGGTCTCATCTGGGCCGGTATCGCCCGCTACATGGTGGAGGGCGGCCACGAGTGGCTCGCGGGCTGCTGCTCCATCCCGCTGGCCGACGGCGGCACGCTCGCCGCGGGCACCTGGGACCGCGTACAGGAGAAGTACCTGGCGCCCGAGGAGTACCGCGTACGCCCGCTGCTGCCCTGGAACCCGGAGGGCATCCAGCGCCCGGCCCGCACCGAACTCCCCGCGCTCCTGCGCGGCTACCTCCGCCTCGGCGCCTGGGTCTGCGCGGAACCCGCCCACGACCCCGACTTCGGCGTGGCCGACCTGTACGTGCTGCTCCCGATGCAGCGCGTCAACTCCCGCTATCTGCGGCACTTCCTGTCGCTCGTGCCGGCCTGATGAACGCCTCCCGTGTAAATGTGACGGGCGCGTTCCGCATCGGCGTGCTGCTTCGCCCGCGGCGCGGCGTGGCGGCCCTCGCGAGCCCAGGCGCGGGCACGGCCACGCTCCCGGGCCGCCGGCCGGTGCCCCGCGCACGCCGTGGCGGGACGCAGGTCGCGGACCGCCCCGGTGTGCCGTCCTCGGGCACCGCCCCGGCCAGTGCCTGGCTGCCCAGCGCCCCGTGCACCCCGCATGCCTGCGTGGAATCCATGGGGTCCCTGGCCGCCGTACCGCGGGCCGTGCTGCGGCTGACCGTGGTCGTGGCCGTGCTCCTCGTCGGGATCGTGCTGATCCCGGTCGTCGGACGGCTCGCGGATGTGCGGCGTGACCGTGCCATCCGGCTCTGGTGCCGGACGATCGTGCGCTCAGTGGGCGTACGCGTACAGACCACCGGAGCCGCCCCGCCCACCGGCGGGCTGCTGCTGGTCGCCAACCACATCTCCTGGCTGGACATTCCGCTGCTCGCGGCCGTCCGTCCCGGGCGGATGCTGGCCAAGGCCGAGATCCGGCAGTGGCCCGTGGCGGGCGCGCTGACCGCGAGCAGCGGTGCGCTGTTCATCGAGCGGGACCGGCTGCGCGCGCTGCCGACGACGGTCGCACGGATCGCGGACACCCTGCGCGGCGGCGCCGCGGTCGTGGTCTTCCCGGAAGGCAGCACCTGGTGCGGCCGGGCCCAGGGCCATTTCCGCAGGGCCGTCTTCCAGGCCGCACTGGACGCCGCCGTACCCGTCCAGCCGGTGCGCCTGCACTACCGGCTCGACGGGGGAGCGGCGACCACGGCACCCGCGTTCGTCGGGAGCGACTCGCTGCTCGCCTCGGTGTGGCGGGTCGTGTCGGCGCGCGGCCTCGTGGCCGAGGTACGCGTACAGCCGGTGCTCGCGCCGGGCAGCGCACCCGACCGGCGGACCCTGGCCCGCGCCGCCGAGACGGCCGCCACCCACCGGAACTGCGCGAACTCGGAGGAAGATCACAGACCTGTCGCTGCCTAGGTCATGCTTAGGCCCCGCCCGCGCCGCCCAGTCCTACGATCCGGGCCAGCCTCTCGTACGAGTCCAGGAGGGCGCCGCGGTCGTACGTACTGGTCGTGACCAGGACCTCGTCCGCGCCGGTCTCCTTGAGCACCGTCTCCAGCTCGTGGGCGACCTGCTCCTCGGTGCCGGCGATCTGACCCCTGAGCCCGGACTCGTACAAGCCGCGCTCCTTGTCGCTCATCCTCAGCGCCTCGACGCGCTCGGCGGGCGGCAGCGGCGGAAAGGTGCCGCGGGTGCGGGAGTGCGCCATCGACCAGGCCTCCGGGAGCAGCAGACGGCGGGCCTCCTCCGGTGTGCCCGCGACCGCGATCGTGCCGGAGATGACGACGTACGGCTCGCTCGCCCAGGCGGAGGGCCGGAACGTCGCGCGGTAGTGATCGATGCCGCGCCGCATCTTCTCGCGGCCGCGGAGGTCGCCGATGACCATCGGCAGGCCTGCCCGGGCGGCGATCGTGGCGCCCTCGCCCATGGCCAGCACGAACGGCGGCACGGTCAGACCCTCGGCCGGACGCGCGTGCACCCCCGTCGGGGAGGTGCCGCGGAACCAGCCCAGCAACTCGTCGAGCTGCCCCGCGAAATCGTCGGCGACGTCCTTGTCCCGGCCCAGCGCCTTCCGCACGCCGTCGGTGAAACCCACGGAGCGGCCCAGACCCATGTCGATACGTCCCGGGAACAGGGACTCGAGGACGCCGAACTGCTCGGCCACGACCAGGGGTTGGTGATTGGGCAGCATCACCCCGCCCGTGCCGACCCGGATCGTACGCGTCGCGGCGGCGACCGCGGCGGCCAGCACGGTCGGCGCGGAACCGGCGACTCCGGGCACGCCATGGTGTTCCGAAACCCATATCCGGTGGTAGCCGAGCCGCTCCAGCTCCTGGGCCAGCCGCACGGTGTCACGCAGCGCCTCGGGGCCGTCGTGCCCCTCCCGGGTGCGCGAGCGGTCGAGGACGGAGAAACGGGTCGCCGCGATCACTGAACTCACATGAACTTCAACGCCCGCGCCGCGCCAGGATTCCCGGCACGGGGAGGGCAGATGTCTCCGTAAGCCGCGTACCTGTCCCCGCGAGCCCGAGGAGAACAGGCGGTCCCGTTGAGTACGCCCTCCCATGGGGCCATGCTGAGGGCATGGCCGCGGGGTGTTCCCGTGGTGGGCGAGAGACGTGTTCATGGACCCAGACGTATTCGGCTCGGGGTGGGAAGCGACCGCCGTCGTGGACGGCGGGGGGCGGATTCTGGCCTGGAGCGAGGGCGCCCGGCGGCTGCTCGGTCACGACTCCGCGGACGCCGTGGGCCGTGACGCCCGGGAACTGCTGACCGCCGAGCTTCCGTACGCGGTCCGTGGCGCCTGCGCCTCCCGTACGGCGTGGAGCGGTGGCGCCGTGGTCCGCACCCGCGAGGGGCGGCGCCTCGAGCTGCTCGCCCACCTCCGCCCGCTGACCGGCGCCGACGACGACCCGCTGTGGATCGTCGCGGCCACCGCGGCCGACGAACCCGCCCCCGAGACCCTGAACCGCTGGGCGATCGAGCAGCTGCCCATCGCCGTGGTCGTGTGCGACGACGACGGCAGGATCGTACGCACCAATGAAGCCTTCACCGCCATGTCGGGAGCGACAGAGGACCAGCTTCGGGGCCGCGGCCTCGCCGAGCGGACCACCGGTGATCTCGTCGACGGCCTCGACGAGATCCCCCATCTGGCAGAAGAGGCCATGCGAACCGGAGACGTCGTCCGCCACCAGGCCTATGTGCGGACCCTGGGGACGAGACGCGAGCGCTCCTGGTCCTCCCTGCTGTTCCCGCTCAAGGACCCGCAGGGCCGCGCCCGGGGCGTTGCCGCCGCCGTGTACGACACCACCGAGCAGTACTGGGCGCGGCGACGGATGTCCGTGGTGAACGCGGCGAGCCTCAGCGTCGGAACCACCCTCGACGTCACGCGCACCGCCCAGGAACTCGCCGAGATCGGCATCGAGGGGTTCGCCGACTTCGTCCTCGTCGATCTGCTCGACGACCTCTTCCAGAACGTCGAGACGGACCTCACGCCGGGCGCGGGCCCGCTGGTCTTCCGCCGGTGCGCCCAGGCATCCGTACTGAGGGGCTGCCCGGAGGCCACCGTCGAGATCGGACAGCGGCACGTCTACGCCGCCGACTCACCACAGGCCAAAGCCCTCGCCGTCAGCCGTCCCTCCCAGCACCGGCTCGACAGCGCGAGCCTCCCGGCGTGGCTGACCGCGGATGCGGACCGTGCGCGCAGCGTCATCACCCAGGGGATCCATGCCCTGCTGGTCGTTCCGCTGCAGGCCCGGGGCGTGACGCTCGGGCTGGCCCAGTTCCATCGTCACCGCATTGCCGAGCCCTTCGACGACGAGGATCTGCTGCTGGCGCGGGAGATCGCGACCAGGGCGGCCCTGAGTATCGACAACGCCCGCCGCTACTCCCGTGAGCGGGCCACCGCGGTGACCCTCCAGCGCAGCCTGCTGCAGCGCGGCACGCCGGTGCAGTCCGCCGTGGACGTGGCCACCCGCTATCTGCCGGCCGGTACGCGCGCGGGGGTGGGCGGCGACTGGTTCGACGTGATCCCCCTGTCCGGTGCCCGGGTGGCGCTCGTGGTGGGCGACGTGGTCGGCCACGGGCTGCGGGCCTCGGCCACCATGGCGCAGTTGCGGACCGCGGTGCGTACGCTGGCCGATGTCGACCTGCGGCCGGACGAGTTGCTCACGCAGCTCGACGACGTGGTGATCCGGCTGGCCCGCGAGGAGCCCAGCGCACCCGGCTCCGTCGCCGAGGCCCGGCCGGTCGGGGAGTTGAGCGCCACCTGCCTGTACGCGGTGTACGACCCCGTGTCCCGGAGCTGCTCGCTCGCCAGCGCGGGGCATGTGCTGCCCGCCGTGGTGACGCCCGACGGCACGGTCGCCTTTCCGGACCTGCCCGTCGGCCCGCCGCTCGGCCTCGGCGGACTGCCCTTCGAGATCTCGGAGTTCGAGCTTGCGGAAGGCAGCCTGCTCGCCCTCTACACCGACGGACTGATCGAGGCGAGGGACCGGAACATCGACACCGGCCTCGCCCTCATGGGCCGGGTGCTCGGGCAACCCGTCCGCTCCTTGGAGAAGTTGTGCGACGACCTGCTGGACGAGCTGCTGTCCGGCCGTCCCGTGGACGACGTCGCCATCCTGCTGGCCAGGACCCGTGTCCTCGACACCACCCGAGTGGCGACCTGGGACCTGCCGAACAATCCGCAGATCGTCGCCGAGGCCCGCAAGTTCGCGTCCGCTCAACTCGCCGCCTGGGGACTGGAAGAGGCCGTGTTCACCACGGAACTGGTGGTCAGCGAACTCGTCACCAACGCCATCCGCTACGGCGGCGACCCCATAAGGCTCCGCCTGATCCGGGATGCGGTCCTCATCTGCGAGGTCTCCGACGGCAGCAACACCGCACCCCATCTGCGCCGTGCCCGCGTCTTCGACGAGGGCGGCCGGGGCCTCCTTCTTGTTGCGCAGCTCACCGAAAGCTGGGGCACCCGCCAGACGCCGTTCGGCAAGATCATCTGGGCGGAGTTGAGCGTGGCCCCTGAGCTTTGAGGGGACTCCTAGGGGCTGCGCCCCTGAGCCCCCCAAGGGGGGCGGGGGTAACAGGTCGTGTTTTGACTGCGGCGTCGTCGTGGCTGGTCGCGCCGTTCCCCGCGGGGTGCCTCCGGCGGTGGGGCGGCTGCGGGTTCGTGGTGGTTGCTCGCGCCGTTCCCCGCGCCCCTGGGTGCGTGGTGGGTGCGGGGCCGTGGGCCGGTGCGTCAGCCCGTCGCAGGCCGGGCATACGACCCTGGGCTGGTAGACGGTCCTGGTTCTCCGAGACCGAACCTACGCGACGGGCATACGACGCACCGGCCCACGACCCCTCCCGCCGGTGGGAGGGTGCGGGCACGTTGGGGCCGGCGGCTCCGGGTGCGCCCCTTCAGGGGCGCGGGGAACTGCGCGACCAGCCATACAGCCCGCAGCTTTGAACCGGCATTTCCAGCCGAGCTCTAGTCTTGTCGGCGTGACAGACAACAACCGCAGGCCTCCCACCGGTTCGGGCCAGGCGCAGCCACTCGCCGTGTTCGACCTCGACAACACGCTCTCCGACACCGCGCACCGGCAGCGCTTCCTGGAGCGCAGGCCGCGGGACTGGGACGCCTTCTTCGCGGCGGCGCCGCATGATCCGCCGCTCGCGGAAGGGGTGGCGTTGGTGCTGGCGCACGCCGAGGAGTGCGAGGTCGTCTATCTGACCGGGCGGCCCGAGCGGTGCCGGGTGGACACGGCGGACTGGCTCGCCACGCAGGGACTGCCCGAGGGCCGTATCTGGATGCGGCGCGACAACGACCGCCGGCCCGCCCGGCGTACCAAGCTGGAGATCCTCCGCGGGCTCGCCCGGAACCGCGAGGTCCGGGTGCTTGTGGACGACGACGAGTTGGTGTGCGAGGACGCCGAGCGGGTCGGCTTCACGGTCGTACGGGCGCGCTGGGCGACCCCGTCCGCGGCGCTGAAAGTGGCGCAGGAGCGAGAGGGACGCACCTGAGCCGGTCCGGCTGCTGAAGGAGGGCGGGACCGGGAGGGGTCACTCCCAGGTCACTCCCCCTCCTCCAGCCGGAAGCCCACCTTCAGACCGACCTGGTAGTGCTCGATCTGCCCGTTCTCGATCTGGCCGCGGACCTCCGTGACCTCGAACCAGTCCAGGTGGCGCAGGGTTTGGGAGGCCCTGGCGATCCCGTTGCGGATCGCCTGGTCGACGCCGTCGGGTGAGGTGCCGACGATCTCGGTGACCCGGTACGTGTGATCAGTCATGCGGGTGCTCCTCTCCGCGGTGGCGGGTGTGCCACGCGTCATTCCCACCGTGCCGTACGAGGCGGAGGACCGCGACCCGTCACCGGGCCATGCTCAGCGACAGCGCGAACCGTCCCTCCTCGTCCGTCCACCAGTGCGTCATCTCCAGCCCGGCCGCGGCCATTTCACCGCGTACGCCCTCCTCGCGGAACTTCGCCGACACCTCGGTCCGCAGCTCCTCACCGGCCGCGAAGTCGACGGCGAGATCGAGCACGGGGATCTTCACGGTCAGCGGTGAACGCGCGCGCAGCCGCATCTCGATCCACTCCTGCTCGGCGTCCCAGAGGGCGACATGGGCGAAGTCGGCGGGGTCGAAGTCGGCGCCGAGTTCGCGATTGACGACGGAGAGGACGTTCTTGTTGAACGCCGCCGTCACTCCCGCCGCGTCGTCGTAAGCGTCGACCAGTACGGACTCGTCCTTCACCAGGTCGGTGCCGAGCAGCAGGGCGTCGCCGGGGGAGAGGAGGGCGCGTACGGATGCCAGGAATGTGGCCCGTTCGGCGGGCAGCAAGTTGCCGATCGTGCCGCCCAGGAACGCGACGAGCCGCGGCCCGGGTGTGCCGGGCAAGGTGAGGCCGCCGGTGAAGTCGGCGATCAGCGCGTGGACGGCAAGCGACGGGTGCTCGGCGATCAGCGCCTGTCCGGCCTGCGTGAGCGCGCTCTCGCTCACGTCGACCGGCACGTACGTGTGCAGACCGGGCAGCGCGTCGAGCAGATGCCGGGTCTTGTCGGAGGAACCGGAACCCAGCTCGACCAGGGTGCGCGCCCCGGTCGCGTCGGCGATCTCGGCAGCGCGGGCGACGAGGATCTCGCGCTCCGCGCGCGTGGGGTAGTACTCGGGCAGTTCGGTGATCTTCTCGAAGAGCTCGCTGCCATGGGCGTCGTAGAACCACTTCGGCGGCAGGGTCTTGGGCGTACGGGTCAGGCCGTGCAGGACGTCGGCGCGCAGTGCGGCTTCGGTGGCGTCCTCGGGCAGGGTGCGGGTGACCAGGAACGGGCTCACGTACTGGGCTCCTTGTGCGATGGGGGTCCCCCCGCTCGAGCGGAGCCGAGAGTGGGGGAGGATGCCAGGCGTTCTGCCATGGGTTCGTCGACGTCCTTGAGTGGTGTGAGCAGGACATCGGTGCGGCTCGCGGCCAGCAGGGTGCGGTCGGGCACTTCCTGCCAGTGCGGATCGTCGTCGTACGGCTCGGAGGCCACGACGGTGCGTCGGCCGGGTTCGGTGAGATACCAGAGGGTGTCGCCCCAGGCGGTCGCGGCGATCGTCTCGCCATTGGTGAGCAGGAGGTTGAGCCGCGAGCCGGGGGCGGCGGCCGCGATGTCCAGGACCGTGTCGGCGAGCGCCTGCCCCGCCTCGAGTTGTTTGGTTCGCCTCCGGGGCGCTACAGCCGGTGTCGAGGCCGCGACCGTGCTCAGCCTTTCGGGCCTCCACGCTCCCCCACTCTCGGCTTCTCCCCCACTCTCGGCTTCGCTCGAGCGGGGGGACCCCCATGCGCGGGGGGACCCCCATGCGCGGGGAGACCCCCATGCCCCCTCGACACCGGCGCGCCCCTCCGGCTCACTAGCGTCGCCGGCGCGCAGCCGGTTCAGGATCAGGGCCCAGACGAGGGCCGAGTCGCAGCGTGC
This sequence comes from Streptomyces pseudoechinosporeus, assembly GCF_054783935.1. Classification (NCBI taxonomy): domain Bacteria; kingdom Bacillati; phylum Actinomycetota; class Actinomycetes; order Kitasatosporales; family Streptomycetaceae; genus Streptomyces; species Streptomyces pseudoechinosporeus. The sequence continues at coordinate 211,586 of NZ_BAAGPS010000024.1, read as the reverse complement.
CTCCAGTGACAGCAGTTCGGCGGGCGGCAGGGTCTGCGCGAGCGGGGCCAGGGAGCGCGGCCAGCCGCTGATCGCGCCGTTGTGGCTGAACAGCCAGGGGCCCGCGGAGTACGGGGCCGCCGCGGCCTCCCCGTCGGCGCCCGCCACGGTCGCGTCGCGCACCGCGGCGAGCAGCGCGCCCGAGCGCACCACCCGCGCCAGGTCGGCGAAGGACTGGTCGCCCCAGATGGGGCCCGTACGCCGGTAGCGCCCGGGCACCGGATCCCCTTCGGCGTACCAACCGACCCCGAAACCATCGGCGTTGACGGTCCCGTGCCGCTGCCTGCGCGGTGCCCACGACTGGCGGAACAGACTGTGCGCCGGTTCCACGAGGAGTCGGCCGAGCGGCTCCTCGGGTCCCAGGTAGGCGAGGTGACGGCACATCAGGCGGTCTCCGCGGCGGCGTCGCGTGCGGTACGGAACCCGGAGAAGATCTGCCGCCGGATCGGATAGTCCCAGTTGCGGAACGTCCCCCGGCAGGCCACCGGGTCGACCGCGAACGAGCCGCCGCGCAGCACCTTGTGCTCCGGCCCGAAGAACACCTCCGAGTACTCCTTGTACGGGAAGGCCGTGAACCCCGGATACGGCAGGAAGTCGCTCGCCGTCCACTCCCACACGTCACCGATCAACTGCCGTACGCCTAGCGGTGATTCACCCGCCGGATAGCTCCCGGCGGGGGCGGGCCGCAGATGTCGCTGGCCGAGGTTGGCGTGCTCGGGCGTCGGGTCGGCGTCGCCCCACGGGTAGCGCGTGGAGCGGTCGGCCGCCGGGTCGTGCCGGGCCGCCTTCTCCCACTCGGTCTCGGTGGGCAGCCGCCGCCCGGCCCAGCGTGCGTAGGCGTCCGCCTCGTACCAGCTGACGTGCAGCACCGGCTCGTCGGGCGGTACGACCTCGGTGACGCCGAAGCGCCGGCGCAGCCACTGACCACCCTCGCGGTGCCAGAACAGCGGCGCCTCGATGGAGTGCGTACGGATGTGGGTCCAGCCGTCGGGGGCCCACCAGCGCGGGTCGCCGTAGCCGCCGTCCGCGATGAACGCCTGGTACGCGGCGTTCGTCACCGGCGTGGTGTCGATGAAGAACGGCGGTACGAGACGCTGGTGCGCGGGCCGCTCGTTGTCCAGCGCCCAGGGCTCGGCCGAGGTGCCCATCGTGAACGGGCCGCCGGGGACCAGGACTTCGGCCGGTCCGGTGAACGGCGGCGCGGGCGCGGGATCCGGCGCCGTGAGAGCTGCGGGCCCCTTGCGCAGCTGATGGGTGATCAGCATGGTCTCGTCGTGCTGCTGTTCGTGCTGCGCGATCATGCCGAAGGCGAAGCCCGCCTCGGTCAGCGGCGTACCGCGGAAGCGAGAGCTCTCCAGGACGTCCAGCGCCCGACCGCGCACCTCGGCGGCATAGCGGCGTGCCTCGTCCGGCGGCAGCAGCGGTAGGGAGGGCCGTTCGGCGCGCGGGTGCTCGAACGCGTCGTACAGTCCGTCGATCTCGGGGCGCATCGCGTCACGTCCCGCGACCTCCCGCAGCAGCCACATCTCCTCCTGGTTGCCGATGTGTGCGAGGTCCCAGACCAGCGGGGACATCAACGGCGAGTGCTGCGCGGTGAGATCGGGATCCTCCACGCACGAGGTCAGCAGCGCGGTGCGGTCGCGGGCCGTGGTCAGCGCCGCCAGGGCGCGCTCCCTGAGCGTCTCCGGGTCGGTGAGGTCGGGGGCGGTCATGTGCGGATGTCCTTCCCGTGGTGCGGGTGTTGCGTGCCGTGGGCGCGGTCGATCAGGGCGGTGGCGTCCAGGTCGATGGTCTCCAGTTCGGTGGCGTGTAAGTCGGCGGCGTCGAGCAGGTCGTCGGCCGGGCAGCGGCCCCGGGCCACGTAGCGGTCGGTGAACTGCGCGACGGCTTCCTGGACTTCGGCGGTGGCACCGAGCCGGGGCAGGGCCTCGGCCGCCGCCGCGAAACAGGTGACCGCCGCCTCGCGCAGCTCCGGATCGGCAAGGCCCGACCGGGCTGCCGCGACCCACAGCGGATTGCGCGGAGCGGCCAGCGAATCGGCCCGCTCCGCAAGGGGTTTGACAGTCCGATAGGCGGTCTCGGCGGCCTCCGCGTCGTCGAACAGCGCCGCCGCCACGGCGAGTGGCACGATCCATCCGTCGTCGCCCGGCTGCGCGTCGATCATGCGGAGCTCCAGATGGCCACGCGGACGGACCGGCGGGAACAGGGTCGTCAGGTGGTAGTCGAGATCCTCCCGGCCCGGCGGCGCGCCGGACCGGGTCCACGCCCGGAAACTCAGGCCGTCCGGTACGTCCCAGGCGTCGCCGTCCCGTCCCCGTACGCACATCACCGGCGCGTCGAGCACATGCCGTGCCCAGGCCGTCCGCGGATCGCCGTCGAGGGGCGGAGCACTCGAGCGCCCCGGCTCCATCGCGGTCCACAGGGACTGCCGGGACGAGCGCCAGCCGGTGTGCCGCCCCCGGGCCAGCGGCGAGTGGGCGAAGGCGGCCACCAGGACCGCGCCCAACTGGTGCGCAAGCCACCAGCGCCGTCCGTGCCCGAGGGGGCCCGGCTCCTCGTACCCGGCGTCCAGACACACCTGGACGGAGGCCGAGCTGCACATCATGGCGCGGCCCTCGGGGCCCGTACGGTCGAGGTATCTCTCCATGGCGTCATAGCGCGGCTCATGGAGGAAACGGGTGGGCGGGTGCCAGGGATCCTGGCCTACTCCGGTGAGGCCGAGGCCGGCCTCACGCAGTACCGCGCGTACGGCGTCGAGGTCGGCGGAGACGGACCCGATGCACTCCATCAGGGAGGCGGCGGCGGGGGAGCTGAGCTCCAGCTGGCCGCCGGGTTCGACGGTGAGCGTCGACCGTAAGGGCAGGGTCCGCAGTGCGGCGTACGCCGCTTCGAGTCGTTCGGGTCTTACGGGGAGCCGCGGGAGGTGCAGCTCGCGGATGAACCATTCCACTTCGACACCGAGGAAACGGGGTGGCCCGGTCTTGAAGCAGATGCCCCGGACCAGGGCCTCCACTTCGGCCTCGGTGACGGCGGAGCGGCGCTCCGCACAGTCACTTTCCGAATCGGACATGTCGGGATCCTCCTGAGATTCCACCATGCCGCCGGCCCGGTGTCGGATGGGCCGGCCCGGCAATCACACCCGTCCACCCAAGACGCTCACGCCGCTTCGCACAAGAGTGCGTATCGACGTTCTTGGGGCCGGGTAACTCTGTTGCGACGCAGTACAAGGATCGCTCACGATGCGTTCATGAGCACGACGGGGGAGATCTCGGGGGCGTGGTCATGGCGCGTACAGGGGTGGCGCCATGGGCGCGCCTGCGTGGCGTCCCCCGCGGCGCGTAGAGGTTGCGCGGGGGCGAGAAAACGACCGAGCCCTCGCGCCCGCGCCCGGCGCGCTACGGGAGCCGAGAGTCGAGAGCCGAGCTCAGCGCCAGCCGTAGCGCTCCCGCAACCGGTGCACCACGGAGTTGAAGCGCATCCGGTCCAGCGCGCACGCCTCGCGGCGCATCCCCTTCTCGTGCAGCCGCAGCACCCGGTCCACGGCCACCCACGAGTCGCGCCCCGAGCGGTCCCACGGCCCGCTGCCGATCGGCACCCACTCCCGGTCCCCGTCGTGCCGCTTGCTCGACAGCTGTACGGCGAGGAACGTACCGGCGGCCTCGCGGGCGACCACGAGCACGGGGCGGTCCTTGCCCCGGCCGTCGTTCTCCTCGAAGGGCACCCACGTCCAGACGATCTCGCCGGGGTCCGGGTCGCCGTCGTGCGCGGGCGAGTACTCCGTACGGACCCGGCCCACCTCGCGGGGCTCGGCCTCGGTGGTCGCCGACGGACCGTAGCGGCCCGGGACGTCGGAAGCTTGGGCGTCATCGGTGAAGGCAGTCATCCGGGTCACGGTAGAGGCTGCCCGTCCCCACCCGCCGAGCGGGGCGCCTACGAAGCGGCGGGCGGCCTGAACTCCCGTACAGCGCCGTCGAATTCAAGTGTCGGCCACTGCTCGTACCACCGCAGGTCCGCCTCCAGCTGCGCGGCCAGCGACACGAGGAGCGGTTCGCTGTTCGCCGGGCCGAGGAGCTGCGCGCCCACGGGCAGAGCGTTGTCGACGAAGCCCGCGGGGACGTTCACGCCGGGCCAGCCCAGCACGTTCCACGGCCAGGCGTAGGGGCAGGCGGCGATCATGGCGCGGTCGGTGCCCAGGCCGTTCAGCTGCGCGAGGGCACCGATCCGAGGCGGGGGAGCGGCTGTCGTCGGCGCGAGGACCACGTCGTACGTCTCGAAGAGCGCGCCGATACGCCGGTGCAGCATCGCTTCCGCACGCCGCGCCAGCCGCAGCGGAGCCCCGCCGAGCAGCCGGCCCACGCGGGCCGCCTCGCGCGTGCGCCGGTCGAGCAGATGGGGGTGGGGTGCCTCGCGGACCCGCTCGGCGATCCCGGCGGTGGCGCGCGGGACGAACGTCAACCCGATCTGCCCGTACGGCGGATCGGCCTCCTCGACCTCGTGCCCGAGCGCGGCCAGCCGCTCCGCGAGCGCGACGACCCGCGCCCGTACGTCGGGCCGCAGCCGCGCGGGCAACGCCGTGAACGGCGGCTTCAGCGAGAGCGCGATCCGCAGCCGGCCCGGCTCCCGGCCCAGCGCCTCCGACACGGACAGCGCGGGCGGCCGGTGCAGATCGCGTGCGTGACTGCCGCTCGCCGCGTCCAGGAGCAGCGCGGCGTCCTCGACGGTGCGGGCCAGCGTCCCGTTCACAGTGATCCCCTGGAAGGACTCCGCGCGCGGCCAGGTCGAGATCCGGCCCCGCTGCGGCTTGATCCCGATCAGGTGTGTCCACGAGGCCGGGATCCGTACCGAACCCGCGCCGTCCGAGCCCAGCGCGGCCGGCACCAGTCCCGCCGCGACCGCCGCCGCCGAACCGCCGGACGAGCCGCCCGGCGTGTGCCCGGTGTGCCACGGGTTGCGGGTCTCACCGAAGGCGGGCCCTTCGGTGAACGGCCACTGCCCGAACTCGCAGGTGTTCGTCTTGCCCACGACGATCGCCCCGGCCGCCCGCAGCCTGCGTACCGCCTCGCCGTCCTCGGCCACCGGCTCGAACTCCCCGCGGCAGCCGAACGCCGTCGGCTCGCCCGCCACGTCCATGTCGTCCTTCACCGCCACCGGCACCCCGAGCAACGGCCGCCGCACCCCCGCCGCCAGCTCCTTGTCCGCCGCCTCCGCCTCGGCGAGCGCCGCCTCGGCCCGCACCAGCCGGAACGCGTTCAACGTGCCCTGCGTCGCCTCGATCCTGGCCAGCGCCTCCTCGACCAGCACCCGCGACGACACCTCGCCCTCGGCAAGGGCACGAGCGCACTGAGCCAGCCCTGGGGCACGGTCGGGAGCCATAACCTGACACCTCCGGAAGCACATTGATTACCGAACGGTAACCTCCGGGCGTGCTTTCCGGTACAGGATGCGCAACTTCCCTCGTACACCAGCGGATTCCGTACGCGCTGCCGCGCCCCAGAGGCGAACCGAGACCCACAACAGGCGCCACGGAGGGCTTCTGGAAAGATGCGATACGTCATGGTGCAGATACCGGAACAGCCCGCCCCGCCCCTGCCCGCGCAGCGCTCCGTGCCGACGAGCGCCGACGTTGCCCGCCTGGCGGGAGTCTCACGCGCGACCGTCTCCTACGTCCTCAACAATGCGAGCGCCGTACGGATCAGCGAGCCCACGCGCCGCCGCGTCCACCAGGCGGCCAGGGACCTCGGATACGTCCCGCACGCCGCTGCCCGTAGCCTGCGCGCCGGGCACAGCCGCATGGTGCTGATGCCCGCGCCGACCGTGCCGGCGGGCCCGCTCTACAGCCAGTTCTTCAACGAACTCCAGTGGGCGCTCAGCCGCCTCGACTACACCGTCGTGCAGTACGGCAGTGTCGGCCTCCAGGGCGACGAGGCGGCCCGCGCCTGGGCGGAGCTGCGACCGGTCGCCGTCCTGGTGCCCGGCAGCGGACTCGGCCCGCAGGGCGTCGCCGTCCTCAAACGCTCCGGCGCCCGCGCCGTCCTCACGCTCGGACCCGAGCGCGTCGAGGGCGCCCACGCGCTGCTCATGGACCACAGCGTCGTCGGCCGCTGCGCGGGAGCACATCTGCTGGCCCGGGGCCGCCGCCGCGTCGGCGTCCTGATGCCCGAGGACCCCGGCCTGGAGCTCTTCGCCAAGCCCCGGCTCGAAGGCGTACGCCAGGCGCTGCACGGGAAGGACGCCACGGTGACCGAGGTGCCGCTGGCCTACGAGGAGGAGGCCGCGGCCCAACTCGCCAAGGGCTGGAGCTCCCTGGGCCTGGACGCCGTGTTCGCGTACAACGACGAGTACGCCATGCTCCTGATGAGCGCCCTGAAGGACGAGGGCATCCGCATCCCGGACGACACGGCCGTCATCGGCGCCGACGACCTGATGCTCGGCCGGCTGCTGCGTCCGCGCCTGAGCACCGTCCATATCGAGCTTCCGTCCGGACAGGAGCTCGCCGAACTGGTCGACCGCGCGGTGCGTGACGCCGGCGTCACGCCCGAAACGCACGAGGTACTGGGAGCGACCGTCGTACACCGTGCATCCACCTGACAACTCGCGTACGTGGGAGGCGTGTTCATGCGGACCACGATCGGCATCATCGGCGGCGGCCCCGCCGGCCTGCTGCTCGCCCGGCTGCTGCACCGGGCAGGTCTTGACTGTGTCGTCCTGGAGAGCAGAACACGCGCGTACGTCGAGCAGCGCCAGCGGGCCGGAATGCTGGAGCAGGGCACGGTGGACGCGCTGCGCGAGTGCGGCGCCGCCGACCGGCTGGAGGTCGACGGCCTGGTCCACAACGGCATCGAGCTGCGCTTCGACCGCGAGCGGCACCACATCGACTTCCCGGTCCTCACCGGCGGCCGCACCGTCACGATCTACGCCCAGACGGAGATCGTGAAGGACCTCATCGCGCTCCAACTCGCCGACGGCCCCCAGCTGTTGTTCGAGGCGGAGGCGGTCGCGGTCGAGGGGCCGGAGAGCGACACACCCGTCGTACGCTTCGTACGTCAGGGCCGTGAACAGACGCTCACCTGCGACTGGGTGATCGGCTGCGACGGCTTCCACGGCATCTCTCGCGACACGTTCCCGCCCGCCGTGAGCCGCACGTACGAGCACGACTACCCGTACTCCTGGCTCGGCGTCCTGGCCGATGTGCCGCCCTCCTGCGAGGAGTTGATCTACGCGCGCGGCGAGGGAGGCTTCGCGCTGCACAGCATGCGCTCGCCCTCCCTCTCGCGGCTGTATCTCCAGGTCCCCAACGGCACGTCTCCGGACGACTGGCCGGACGAGCGCATCTGGGACGAGCTGTCCGCCCGCTTCGCGATCGACGCCGACTGGCACCTGGAGCGCGGGCCGATCACCTCCAAGTCCGTTACTTCGATGAGGAGTTACGTCCACGAGCCGATGCGCCACGGACGGCTGCTGCTCGCCGGGGACGCCGCCCACATCGTGCCGCCGACCGGTGCGAAGGGGCTCAACCTCGCGGTGTCCGACGTACGCGTCCTCGCCCGCGCCCTGATCGAGCTGCACCGCACCGGCTCGGCTCAACTCCTCGACCGCTACTCGGAGTTGTGCCTGGACCGGGTATGGCAGGCGACACGTTTCTCGTACGACATGACCCGGATGCTGCACGCCGACCCGGACGGGGACGCCTTCGAACACCGGCTGCAACTCGCAAGGTTGCGCCGGATCACGGCGTCCCGCCCCGCGGCCGCGGAACTGGCCGCGAACTACACGGGGCTGCCGCTGCCTCTGCCGCTGTGAGCCGGCCCGGTCACTGCTCCGGCTGGGCCTGCTGCTCCTCGATGGACTTGCGGACCTCGTCCATGTCCAGCTTCCGGGCCTGGCCGATGACGTCCGTCAGCGCGGCCTCGGGCAGCGCCCCGGGCTGGGCGAAGATCGCCACCTGGTCGCGGACGATCATCAGCGTCGGAATCGACTGGATGTTGAAGGCCTGGGCCAGTTCCGGCTGCGCCTCGGTGTCCACCTTGCCGAAGACCAGGTCGGGGTTGGCCTCCGCGGCCTTCTCGTAGACGGGCGCGAACTGCCGGCAGGGCCCGCACCAGGACGCCCAGAAGTCGATCAGGACGAATTCGTTGTCCGTGACCATCTGGTCGAAGTTGTCCTTGGTGAGCTCCACGGTGCTGCTCATGGCGTTGATTCCCACTTCCTGGTTTCGGGGCGTGGCCGCTGTGCACAACGGTGCCTGTCGGTGACGTATTCCGCGCGCGTACCCGTGTGGCTTCAGCGCACACCACCCACCAGACTGAGTCCATGAACCAGACTGGGCCCATGACGGAAACGGAAACCATCGCGTACGACGTCGTGGTGCTCGGGGCCGGCCCCGTGGGGGAGAACGTCGCCGACCGCACGCGCGCGGCCGGTCTCTCCACGGCGGTCGTGGAGAGCGAACTGGTCGGCGGCGAATGCTCGTACTGGGCCTGCATGCCCAGCAAGGCCCTGCTGCGCCCGGTGATCGCCCGGGCCGACGCGCGCAGGGTGCCCGGCCTGCGGCAGTCCGTGCAGGGCCCCCTCGACGCCGCCGCGGTCCTCGCCCACCGGGACTACTACACCTCCCACTGGAAGGACGACGGCCAGATCGCATGGCTGGACAGCATCGGCGCCGACTTCTACCGCGGGCACGGGCGGCTCGCCGGGCCGCGCCGGGTCACGGTCACCGGACCCGGGGGTGAGCAGCATGTGCTCACCGCCCGGCACGCCGTGGCCGTCTGCACCGGCAGCCGTGCCGTCGTGCCCGAACTGCCGGGAATCGCCGGGGTGAAGCCGTGGACGAGCCGTGAGGCGACCAGTGCGCAGGCGGTGCCGGGCCGTCTTGTGGTCGTCGGCGGCGGTGTCGTCGGCGTCGAGATGGCCACCGCCTGGCAGGCACTCGGCTCCCAGGTCACGGTCCTCGTCCGCGGCAAGGGCCTGCTGCCCCGTATGGAGCCCTTCGCCGGTGAACTCGTCGCCGAGGCGCTGATCGAGGCGGGCGCGGATGTACGGACCGGCACGTCGGTGGAGTCGGTGACGCGGGACGGCATGACGGTCGTGGTCGTGACGGACAAGGGCGACCGTATCGAGGCCGACGAGATCCTCTTCGCCACCGGCCGCGCTCCGCGCACCGACGACGTCGGCCTGGACACGGTCGGTCTGGAGCCCGGCTCCTGGCTCCCGGTCGACGACAGCTGCCGGGTGACGGGCAGCGAGTGGCTGTACGGGGTGGGTGACGTCAACCGCCGTGCGCTGCTGACCCATCAGGGCAAGTACCAGGCCCGTATCGCGGGCGCCGCGATCGCCGCGCGTGCCGCCGGTGTCCCCCTCCTGGAGTCCGACTCCTGGGGCGCCCACGCGGCGACCGCCGACCACGCCGCCGTCCCCCAGGTCGTCTTCACCGACCCGGAGGCAGCCGCGGTCGGCCTCTCCCTCGCCGAGGCCGAACAGGCCGGTCACCGCGTCCGCGCGGTCGACATCGACCTCGCATCCGTAGCGGGCGCCGGCCTCTACGCCGACGGCTACCGCGGCCGGGCCCGCATGATCGTCGACCTCGACACCGAAACTCTCCGCGGTGTCACCTTCGTCGGTCCCGGCGTCGGCGAACTCCTCCACTCGGCGACGATCGCGGTGGCCGGAGAGGTACCGGTGGACCGGCTCTGGCACGCGGTGCCGGCTTACCCGACGGTGAGCGAGGTGTGGCTGCGGTTGCTGGAGGCGTATCGGGACGCGTAGTCGCGCCAGGGGGGTGCCGCCGGT
>NZ_BAAGPS010000024.1:165053-201730 GCF_054783935.1 Streptomyces pseudoechinosporeus | reverse complement strand
TACGCCATGCGCAAGCCCGGGAACTCATCACCCCCGTCGGCCGACTTCTGGACCGCCGCGACCGAACACGGCCGCACGGCCCGTCCCCGCACGACCGGAGAAGCCTGCCGATGACCACCGCTCCCTCGACCGAGACGGATGACTCCCCGGACCCGGACTCCCCGGAATCCGGCACCCCCGCACCGCGGCGCAGTGTCTGGGCGCCGCTGCGCCCCCTGGTGCTGCGACTGCACTTCTACGCCGGAGTGCTCGTCGCCCCGTTCCTGCTCGTCGCCGCCACGACCGGGCTGCTGTACGCGGCGTCGTTCCAGGCCGAGAAGATCGTGTACGCGCAGGAGATGACCGTCCCCGTGGGCGAGCGCAAGCTGCCGATCTCTGAGCAGGTGGCCGCCGCCCGCGAGGAGCATCCGCAGGGCACGGTCGCCGCCGTACGCCCCTCGCCGGAGGCGGACGCGAGCACCAGGGTGCTGCTGTCCGGGGTTCCGGGCGTTGACGAGGAGCACAAGCTCGCCGTGTTCGTCGACCCGTACACCGGGGAGGTGCACGGCGCGCTCGAGCAGTACGGATCCACTGGCGCGCTGCCGCTGCGCACCTGGATCGACGAGTTCCACCGCGATCTGCACCTCGGCGAGAGCGGCCGGCTCTACAGCGAACTGGCGGCCAGCTGGCTGTGGGTGATCGCGGGCGGCGGCCTGGTGCTGTGGTTCAGCCGCCGCCGTAAGCAGCGGAAGGTGCGCGGCACCAGTGGTCGCCGCCGCACGCTGGGCCTGCACGGCACGGTCGGCGTGTGGGCGGCGGCCGGGTTCTTCTTCCTGTCGGCGACGGGCCTGACCTGGTCCGCGTACGCCGGATCCCACATCGATGCCCTGCGCACCTCCCTCAACCAGGCCACGCCCACGGTGTCGGCATCGGCGGGCGGCGAGCACGCCGAGCACGAGTCCGCCTCCGCCGAGTCGGGCGCCGACCACGGCGTCGGCCTCGACAAGGTCCTGGCCGCCGGACGAGCCGAGGGCCTGGGCGACCCGGTGGAGATCGTGCCGCCGGCCGACGCCTCGTCCGCGTACGTCGTGCAGCAGGTCCAGCGCAGCTGGCCCACCAAGCAGGACGCGGTCGCCGTGAACCCGACGAACGGCCAGGTCACGGACGTCGTGCGGTTCGCCGACTACCCGGTGCTTGCGAAGCTGAGCCGCTGGGGCATCGACGCGCACACCGGCGTCCTGTTCGGCATCGTCAACCAGATCGCGCTGATGGGCCTCGCGCTGTGCCTGATCCTGCTCATCCTGTGGGGCTACCGCATGTGGTGGCAACGAGGCCGCGCCTCCGCCTTCGGCCGCCCCATCCCACGCGGCGCCTGGCAACAGGTCCCGCCGTACGTCCTCGTCCCCCTGATGGCGACCGTCGCCGTGGTCGGCTACTTCGTACCCCTCCTCGGCATCCCCCTGGCGGTCTTCATCGCCGTGGACGTGGTGCTGGGGGAGATCGCCTACCGACGGGGAAAGCGGACGTACGCGCGGTAGTTGTGGCGGAGGGTGCGGCCGTCGCCGAAGAACGGACCGCGAGTCAGTTGTTCGTGAAGACTTGTTCGCGAAGAGGTGTTCGCGAACGAGTCTTCCGGAAGAGTTCTTCGCGTTCTACGCTGCGCGTCATGGCAGACGACGGCACGACCGACATCACCCTCGACACGGCCGCGCTGCGGGTACTGGCGCATCCCACGCGGCTCGCATTGCTGAACCGGCTGCGACAGCAAGGACCGGCCACCGTACGGCAGTTGGCTGCGCACTTCGAGCTGGACTCCGGTGCGGCCAGCTACCACCTGCGGCGGCTCGCGGCGGGTGGACTCATCGAGGAGGACACGGAGCGGGGGACGAAGCGGGACCGCTGGTGGCGAGCGCTGCACCGGATCTCGCTGCACGATCCGGCCGTGGCACCGGACTCCGCCGCCAGTCGGGCGTACGCGCAGGCCGTGGCCTTGGCCGACGGGGAGACGTTGCGCAGGGTGGCCGCCGAGGTCGTGCCGGTCATGCCCAACGAGTGGTTCGCCGTCAGCGGGTTCATGAGTTACCTGCTGCATCTGACACCCGGTGAACTCGACGCCATGAAGGGTGAGTTGGCGGGCATAGTCGAGCGGTACCGGGATCAGGAGCCCACGGACGGTTCCGAACGGGTCGCCGTACACCTTCAGCTGTTCCCGTTGCTCGACGACGAGGCATGACCCCGCGGCCCGCCTTCCGCGACCCGAACGTCCTGCGCTGGCTCGGCGCCTACACCACGTCGGTCACCGGCGACGTCGCCTACTACCTGGCCCTGACCTGGGCCACCGCCCGGGCCGCCGGTCCCGCCCAGGTCGGCGCCGTTCTCGCCGTCGGGGCCATACCCCGCGCCGTCCTCATGCTCGGCGGCGGCGTACTCGCCGACCGCTTCGGCCCACGCCGCGTGCTGCTTGCCAGCGACGTCGTACGGTGCACGGTGGTACTCGCCGCCGCCGCCCTGACCTGGACCGACGGCCCTCGACTGTGGCCGCTGTACGTCCTGGCCCTGCTCTTCGGCGTCGTCGATGCACTCTTCCTGCCGGCTGTCGGCGCCCTCCCGCCAAGGCTCACGGACCAAGGGCAGCTGGCCCGGGTACAGGGGATGCGGGTGCTGGCGGTGCGGTTCAGCAACGCAGTCGGGCCGCTGATCGCGTCCTTCGTGCTGGCGGTTCAGGGGGTTGCGGGGGCGTTCGCCGTGGTGGGGGTGCTGTTCGGGGTGTCGGTGGCGTTGCTGGGGGCGGTGCGGGTGGGGCCGGTGGCCGGGGTGGGGGCCGGGCAGGATGCGGATGCCGGACGGCCCTTGTCGGACGACTTGCGGGATGGCCTCAGTCACCTGCGCGGCCATCAGCGGCTGCGCCGCCTGGTCTGGGTCATCGCACTCGGCGAGATGTGCTTCAGCGGCCCGCTGATGACCGGGCTCGTGCTGCTTGCCGACGAGCGAGGCTGGGGTACCGCCGCGCTCGGCTGGATTCTGGCCGCGTTCAGCATCGGGGGAGCCGTGAGCGCGGTGGTGATGGCGGTCGCGCACCACGTGCCCCGTGCCGGGGCCGTCCTGGCGGGTTCGTTGCTCATGACCGCCGGAGTGGTCGCGGCGCTGGGCCGGACCGGGCCGCCCGGAACCGCCATCGCGCTGGGCGGACTGCTCGGCGCCGTCAGCGGAGTCGCGATGGTGCTCGGCAACGCCCTTCTGCAAAAAGAGGCCGAGCCCAGGTACCTGGGACGCATCACCTCGGTGACGACCCTCTGCACCTTGGGGCTCAGCCCTCTTCTCTACCCGCTCACCGGCCTCGTCGCGGCAGCCTGGGGCACGGCGACCTTCTTCGCGGGGTGCGGCGTGATCTGCGTACTGGCGGCGGCGACCGCACTCACGCCGCCCCTGCGCGGCGCACGCCTTTAGAAATTCCACGACACTGCTCAGTGTCCACACGCGAACCGCTGTACGGCACACACAACCTGACGGAGAGACCCCCGCGGGTCTAGGTTGAGCGCCATGAGCAATCTTGATCGCGAGGCAGTTCCCGCTCTCTGCGGCGGCCGGGGTTTCGTGGTGGCCGAGCCGGTGCGTGAGCTCCTCAGTCCGCGCAAGGTCAAGCTCGGCGAGTCCAGTGAAGTTCGGCGGCTGCTGCCCAACCTGGGGCGACGTATGGTCGGTGCCTGGTGCTTCGTCGATCATTACGGGCCCGATGACATCGCTGACGAGCCCGGTATGCAGGTGCCGCCGCATCCGCACATGGGCCTGCAGACCGTCAGCTGGTTGCACGAGGGCGAGGTGCTGCACCGCGACTCCACCGGCAGCCTTCAGACGATCCGCCCGCGCGAACTCGGCCTGATGACGTCCGGCCGGGCCATCAGTCACTCCGAGGAGAGCCCGCGCTCGCACGCCCGCTTCCTGCACGGCGCACAACTGTGGGTGGCTCTGCCCGACACCCACCGCCACACCGACCCGCTCTTCGAGCACCACGCCGAACTGCCCGTCGTCACCGCCCCCGGCCTCAAGGCCACGCTGATCCTCGGCTCGGTCGACGGCGCCGCCTCACCCGGCACGACGTACACCCCGATCGTCGGCGCCGATCTCACGCTCGACCACGGCACCGACGTACGCCTCCCGCTGGAGCCGGACTTCGAGTACGCCGTGCTGGCCATGTCCGGCGAGGCCCACGTGGACGGCGTACCGCTGCTGCCCGGATCCATGCTCTACCTCGGCTGTGGCCGTTCCGAACTGCCCCTGCGTGCCGAGTCGGACGCGGGTCTGATGCTTCTCGGCGGCGAGCCGTTCGAGGAGGAGCTGATCATGTGGTGGAACTTCATCGGGCGTACGCAGGCCGATATCGAGCAGGCCCGTGCGGACTGGATGGCGGGTTCGCGGTTCGGTGAGGTGAAGGGGTACGACGGCGATCCGCTGACCGCTCCCGAACTGCCGCCGGTGCCGCTGAAGCCGCGGGGCAGGGTGCGCTGAACCGGGAGGCGCGTCAAGCCCGCCCATGTGCCTCCTGCGAGCGTCGTGACAGTGAGTCCATGACCACCGCGGCGAAGAGCACCCCGCCCGTGATCATGAACTGGACGGCGGCGGGAGTGTCCGTGATGGCCATGCCCGAGGCGATCGACTGGATGACCAGCATGCCGAGCACCGCTGACCAGGTCGTACCCCGTCCTCCGAACAGGCTGGTGCCACCGATGACGGCTGCGGCGATGGCATTGAGCAGCAGGACGCCCGAGCCTGAACCCTGGCTCACCGAAGTGATGCGCGAGGCCAGGAACAGGCCGCCGACCGCTGCCATGGTGCCCGAGACCGCGAGCACCGCGGTCTGCACCCGCGGCACGCTGAGGCTGGCGCGACGGGCCGCCTCGACGCTGCCGCCGAGCGCGTAGACCTGCCGCCCGTAGTGCGTGCGGCGGAGAATGATGTCGAGGCCGGCCACCACCACCAGGAAGATCAGGAGGGCGAGTGGCAGCCCCTGGAACCGGTTGAGCAGGTAGGCAGAGGCGAACGCGATCACCGCGAGGCCTCCCGTGCGCATTCCTATCCCCCGGAGCGAGCGGTGCGGCATGCCTACGGCCTTGCGGCGCCGCCTGTCCACGTAGGACACGAGGAAGACGAGACCCACGCCGACCGCCGCCAGGCCGTAGGCGGCGCCGTCGTTGGTGAAGTAATAGCTGGTCAGCTTGGCGACGAGTCCGTTCTCGTCGAGGTTGACGGTGCCACTGGTCCCGAGGACGTAGAGCATGAGGCCGTTCCAGGTGAGCAGCCCGGCGAGTGTGACGACGACCGCCGGCAGCCGGGTCCTGGCGAAGGAGAAGCCCTGGACGGTTCCCGCCACGGTTCCCGCGAGGACTCCGGCGATGAGGGCCAGCCATTCCGGCACTCCGTTGTTCACGTTCAGCACGGCGAAGACAGCCGCCGCGAGGCCGCTGATCGAGCCGACCGACAGATCGAGTTCACCGAGCAGCAGCACGAAGACAATGCCGACCGCGATCAGACCCGTGCCCACGATGTCCACGCTGAGATTGGACAGGTTCCGGGGCGAGAGGAAGTTCTCGTTGAGGGACTGGAAGGTGATCCAGACCGCGGCGAGGACGAGGACGACGGGGAGCGAGCCCACTTCACCGGTGCTCAACCTGCGCCGGAAGACGGCGACCCAGTTCTCCACGGCCCGGGCGACGGCCCGCCCGCGGTGTGGCCGGCGGGCCTCGGGGGTGGGTGTGGCGGGTTCGGCCCGCGGGTCTTTGTCCACCATGTCGCGCATCGCTTTCACCACCCCGCATCCCGGGAGGCCGTCCGGCGCGGGGCGTTTTCCGTGGCGCCGGTGATGGAAGAGAGGATCGTTTCCTGAGGGGCGGTGTTCACGTCGAAGAAGCCGTTGTTGCGGCCGAGCCGCAGAACGGCGGCCCGGTCCGCGAGAGCTTTGACATCGCCCAGGTTGTGGCTGATGAGCAGCACTCCCTTGCCGCGGTCACGCAGCTCGTCGACGAGGTCCAGGACCTCGTTGGTCTGCTCGAGTCCCAGGGCCGCGGTCGGTTCGTCCAGGAGGAGGACTCGCGGGTCGCCGAGGAGCGAGCGAGCGATGGCGACCGTCTGCCGCTGGTCACCGGACAGCGAGACGACGCGGGCGCGCAGATCGGGGACATCCCTGGTCAGGCGTTCCAACAGGTGTCTGGTGCGGCGCTCCATCTCCATCTCGTCGAGAAACCCGAACCTGCGGATCTCCCGTCCGAGGAACAGATTGCCCACGACGTCGAGGTTCCCGCACAGCGCGAGGTCCTGGTAGACGGTGGCGATGCCGAGGTCCCGGGCATCGTGGGGGCGCCTGATCTGGACCGTCCCGTTCTCCCACTCGATGACACCCTTGTCCGCGGGGGCGACGCCGGAGATCACTTTGACCAGGGTGGATTTGCCGGCCCCGCTGTCGCCCAGCAGAGCGACGACCTGGCCGGCGTGAATCTCCAGTTCGATGTCCGTGAGGACCTCGACGGCGCCGAAGCGCTTGCACACGCCGTGCAGCGCCAGCAACGGGGGAGCCGGCACGGAAACCATCTCCTTCCCGGGGCCCGGACCTGGTCGGAAACCGGCCTGTCAGATCAGCCCTGCCCTCTTGCACGCGGCCTCGATTTGGGGGGTGCAGATCTGCTGGATCGTGTACGCACCGTCCTTCACCAAGGTGTCCTTGATGGTGGCGACGGTCACGGACACGGGGGTGAGCAGGACGGCCGGAACGGCGTTCCCACTGCTGGTCTCCACCGTGCCCGTGGCAACGCGGTCGAGGCTTTCACCACGGACCGCGGCCACGGCCATGGCGGCGCCGGCGGAAGCCTCGGGGCCGAAGGGCTTGTAGACGGTCATGTACTGATCGCCGGAGACAATGCGCCGCAAGGCTCCGAGTTCGGCGTCCTGCCCGGTGACGGGGGGCAGCGGGTTGACCTTGTTCGCTTTGAGGGCGGAGATGCTGCCGGCGGCGAGGCCGTCGTTGGCTGCGTAGACCCCATCGATGTTCGCGACGCCGAGGGCGGAGATGGCGCGGGACATGTTCATGTTCGCGATCTCTGTCCTCCACTGTGGTGTGTCGTACGCTTTGCCGATCTTCACTCTCCCCTCGAGCACGGACAGTGCGCCCTCCTTGAACGACACCGCGTTGGGGTCGCTGGGATCGCCGTTCATCATGACGATCTGGCCGCCGTCCGCCCTGTCACCCATGGCCTGCAGCAGCGCCCTGCCCTGGAGCCTGCCGACCTCCTCGCCGTCGAACGAGACATAGCCGGAGACCGGGCCCTCGGCGAGACGGTCGTAGGCGATGACCGGGATATCCGCCTCATCCGCCTTCCTGACCGCGGCGCCGAGCGATCTGGCGTCCACGGCGACCAGCACGATGGCATCGACCCCCTGGGTGATCATCGAGTCCATCTGTTCCCGCTGAACGGCCACGGCGTTCTCGGCATTGCCATGCTCGACCGTGCAGTCGTCGCACAGCTCCTTGACCTTCTTCTCGAACAACGGCCTGTCCTGTGCCTCCCAACGATCCGTGGTGGCGGACGGCAGCAGCAGACCGATCTTCGGCGCGTTCCCCCCGTCGGAGTCGTTCCCGGCACCCGCCCCGCATGCCACGAGAGCAACGGCCGTCGAGACGGCGGTCATGGCGATGGCCGCGTCCCGTATGCAGGTCTTCATGTGCGAGACCTCCCTTGTCCTTCACCCTGCGTGGTGAGAGGGCGCTCACGGATTACCCGCGACCGGCCTTCAACGGGTATGAGGTCCGGGCGCTGCGCCCCGTCCCCGTACGCCAGGTGATCGGCGACCGGCTCATGGAGGACCGGCGGGGCCACACCGGCCTCGCCCGTCGGGTTCGTCCGGAGCGGTGCGCGTGGGGAAACGGCGCGCGTGCATCGCGCTGCCAAGGACGCGTGCGCGGGGCGGCCCGGCCGTATGGGCCACGTGTGGCGCGGCACGATGGCGCAGGGGGCCAAGTGGGGCCTCGGCCCAAGGCCGAACGTCCGCCTGGAACGTACCGAGTGGAAGTGGCAGACGACCACGTCGTCAGTGTGACACCGGCTGTGGTGATCCGCGATCGCAGCGGTGCCACCCATCGATGTCCGGCCCATCGATGTCCGGCACAGGCACCAATCAAGTAGATCTGTCCGTTTAGTCCCTGTGTGCGATTCTGGTAGTGGGTGCCCCGATCCTGTCGGTACCTGCGGCATGGACGGGAGGTGGGTTGCGGAGATGCCTCATGAGGGCCGTGCCCGGGCCGGAGTCACGGAGCTGCGGGCATCCGAGGCCGGCGCCGCCGACACCGGTTCTCCGCCTCCGGTGCCGGAGGCCGCCGTGAATGACCGGGCCCTGACGTTCGCCGGAGCGGCGCTGGCGGCGGTCTATGTGCCCGGTGTCGGGAACGAAGAGCTTCGGTTGGTGGAAGCGGCCGGATGCGTCACTTCCCCGTACGGGCTGCCGAAGCGGTTGCCCCTGTCCGGCGGCTCACCCGCGGCGCACGCCTTCCGCACCGGCCGACCTCTGTGGCTCAACCCCGCGGCACTCGCCTCCTACTCCGAGGGTGGGCCGACGCCGCCGGCGGAGACGTCGCTGGGTGCGCTGCCACTGAGGGCGGGGGACAGGCGACTGGGCTGTCTCGTCGTCGTGGGGCATCCCGCGGACGGCTTCGAGGCCGAGCAACGGAGCTTCCTGGAGCGGTACGCCGACGCGGTCGCCGGCATACTCCAGGCCGGGACCGGCCGCCCCGCGCCGTCGTCGCTCCTGAGTCCCGCCCTGCGGAGTCTGCGCGTCGGCACCTTTGCCCTGGTGCCGGACACCGGCCTGATCGAGGCGGACGAGACTCTGCTCGAGCTGGTCGGGATCGCGCCGGACGACTTCGACGGCAAGGCAGACACCCTGATCGCGCATACCCTCCCGGAGGACATGCACGCGCTGATGTCGGTCCTGGAGTCGTCCGGCCAGGCGTTCGGCCGTCGGGAGCTGGAGTTCCGCGTCCGCCGCCCCACCGGTGAAATGCGCTGGCTGAGCCTGAGCTGCAGGGTGGCGGCGGCCACCGATGACCGGCCAGAGCAGGTGCTGGGCCTGGTGATGGCGACCTCGGTCCTGCGCCGGAGCGCCGACGACGTCTCCAGGATCCAGTGGCTGACCGCCGCACTCGACGATGCCGCGACTGTCGGTGACGTCGGCCAAGTGGTGGTCACCGCGCTGCGTGGGCCGCTGGGCGCCGACCGGGTGGCGCTCGCCGAGTTGCAGGACGACCGGCTCATGGTCAGCGTGCTCGACCCGCCGCAGCCCGCCGCCTGGCCGCAGATATGGCGGTCCGAGTGGCGTTCGGAGTGGCCCGACGTATCGGTGAGCGCCTTGCCCACCCTGCAGATGGCTCTGCGGGACGGACGTATGGATCTGTGGCCCGCCGGCACGGCCCTCGAACCCGGACTGGCAGGCATCGGCACCGGAGGTCTGGCCGTCCTGCCCCTCCCCGCCAAGGGCCGGGTCGCCGGCGTGTGCCTGGTCGGCTGGGACCGGCCGCACGAGTTCGTCCCCGAGGAGCGGTCCCTGCTGACCGCCACCGCGGCGCTGGTCGGGCAGGCCCTCAGGCGTGCGCACGCGTACGACGCCGAGCAGGAGCTCGCGACGATGCTGCAGCGCAGTCTGCTGCCCCGGCGCCTGCCCGAACTGCCCGGGGGGACGGCCGTCGCCCGCTATCTGCCCGCCAGGAGGGGGCTGCAGGTGGGCGGTGACTGGTACGACGTCATCGCCCTCTCCGAGGAACGCGTGGCGCTGGTCATCGGAGACGTACAAGGACACAGTGCCGGAGCCGCGACGATCATGGGCCAGATGCGTACCGCGGTCAGGGCATACGCGGTGGAGGGCCACCCGCCCGATGTGGTCGTCTCGCACGCCAACCGCCTCCTCGTCGGCATGGAGACCGACCTGTTCGCCACCTGCTGCTATGCCGAACTGGACATGGAGGAGGGCAACATCCTGTTCGTGCGGGCCGGGCACCTCTCACCGCTGGTACGCCACCCCGACGGCAGCACCGAGGAAGTGCAGGTCGAGGGCGGCCCCCCGCTGGGCATTCTCGCGGAGGCGGAGTTCCCCATGACCGCGGCCGCACTGGCCCCTGGCGCGGTGCTCGCCCTGGTCACCGACGGCCTGGTCGAGGCCTCCGACCTGCCCCTGGACGAGGGCATGCTCCGGACGCGCACCGCGCTCGCCGCGGCCGATCCGGCGGATCCGGCGCGGATGGCCGACGAACTGCTCGGCGACATCGGCCGTCGTGAGGACGACGTGGCGCTGTTGCTGCTGCGCTACGACGGCATGGAGACCCGGCCGATACGGGCCGGCTGGGCGGTGTGGCGGCTGCCCGACGCCGTCATGCACGCCCGCCGTTTCACCACGCGCACTCTGCGTCGGTGGAAGGTCCAGGAAGCGGCCGACGCGGTGCTGCTGGTCGTGTCCGAGCTGGTCACCAACGCCCTGGTGCACACCCAGGGGGAGGTCCGCGTCGACCTGACGCTCCGCGGGGACCGGCTGCGAATCAGTGTGAGCGACGCCTCGCCGCGTGCGCCCGCCAAACCGGTGATCGTGGACTGGGAGGCCACCGGCGGCCGAGGCCTGGTGCTGGTCGAAGCGATGTCGGACTCCTTCGGCACGGTGCCGGTGGCCGGCGGCAAGCAGGTGTGGAGCGAGATCGCTGTGCCTGCGTCCGCGGACTCGGGGCCCCGAACGGAACGAGAGGGCCTGCCATGAGGACCCGTACGCGGCACGTCATCGCGGTGCTCGTCGCGGGACTCATGACGATGTCCGTGGCCGCCTGCGGAGGAGACGACGAAGCGGGCACGGACAGCTTCAGCGTCGGCCTGCTGCTCCCGAGCAAAGCGGTCCCCCGCTGGGAGCACTCCGACAAGCCGCTGATCGAGAAGCGGCTGAAGGAGCTGTGTCCCGGCTGCACCATGGAGTACGCCAACGCCGAGAACGACGCGACGAGACAGCGGCAACAGATCGACTCCATGATCACCAAAGGGGTCGGGGTCCTGATCCTCGACGCCGCCGACACCAAGGCGCTCCGCTCCTCGATCCAGGAGGCGAAGGAGGCGGGTGTGCCGGTCGTCGCCTATGACCGGCTCGCCGAAGGCCCGATCTCGGGCTATGTCAGTTTCGACGGTGCGCAGGTCGGCAGGCTCCAGGGCGAGGCGCTCCTGAAGGCCATGGGCGACAAGGCGAACGGCGGGAACGTCGTCATGCTGAACGGCGATCCGACCAGTCCCAACGCGGCGTGGTACAGGAGGGGCGCGCTGTCCGTCCTCACCGGCAAGGTGAAGATCGGCAGGTCGTACGAAACCCTGGGCTGGAGCACGGAGAACGCCCACGCCAATATGTCCGCCGCCATCGCGGCTCTGGGGCCGGACCGGATCGACGGCGTCCTGGCGGCCAACGACGCCATAGCCGCAGGCGCCATCTCCGCTCTCAAGAAGGCCCATGTCAGGGAGCTTCCTCCCGTCACCGGCCAGGACGCCGACCTCGAGGCTGTGCGGCGGATCATCAACGGCGAGCAGTACATGACGGTGTACAAACCCTTCAAGGCGGAAGCCGACGCAGCCGCCGCCATGGCCGTCGCCCTGGGGCGCGGCGAGGAGCTCCGCGATGTCGCCACGACGACGATCGACAGCCCCACGACCAAGGACATCCCGTCCGTCCTGCTTGCCCCCCGCGAGGTGACGGTCGGCAACATCGAGCAGACACTCGTCAAGGATGGCGTGTACACCATCGACCAGATCTGCACCCGAGAGCTCCAGCCCGCCTGCGACACGGCCGGACTTACCCGCTGACCCACACGCGGCAGGCCGGCTGACCTGTGCCCGCGTGAAGCTACGGCTTGCGCGCCACCCCGCCGAAGCTGTCCACTTCCTCCGGTTCCCCCGGAACGTCCACGGGGCGCCACTGGGCGACGGAGACCAGGCCGGGATCGAGGAATTCGAGGCCGTCGAAGAAACGGGCCAGCTGGTCGGGGCTGCGGTTGGTACGCGGATTGTCGCTCGCCTGGTTCCACTGCTCGACCATGGCGCGCATCTCCTCCGGATGGAACACCTCGGTGCTGTCGCAGAACACGAGGTGACTGCCGGACGGCAGGGCGTCCACCAGGCGCTCGACGATGCCGTAGGCGCTGTCATCGGGTACGTGGGCGGCGATGCCCAGCAGCATCAGCGCGACCGGCTGCTCGAAGTCCAGCGTCCGGGCGGCGCCTTCCAGAATGGCCGCCGGGTCGCGCAGGTCGGCGTCGATGTAGTCGGTGGCGCCCTCGGGGGTGCTGGTCAGCAGCGCCGTGGCATGGGCCAGCACGATGGGGTCGTGGTCCACGTACACGATCCGCGCCTCGGGGCTGATCCGCTGGGCGACCTCATGGGTGTTGTCGAACGTGGGCAGTCCCGTGCCGACGTCCAGGAACTGGCGGATGCCGACCTCACCGGCCAGATACGTGACGGTCCGCTTGAGGAACGCCCGCTGGGCCCGGGCGATCTGGACGATCTCCGGGTTCACCTCGCGGATCTGGTCACCGACCTCACGGTCGATCTCGTAGCAGTCCTTGCCCCCGAGCCAGTAGTTCCAGATGCGCGCGGAGTGCGGCACGCTGCTGTTGATCAACGGAACGTCATGAGGCATGAGGCATCTCCGAGTTGGCCTGAAGTTACCGCCCAAGATAGAGCCGGCGGGCGGCGTACGTCGTCGGTTGCGTGATCTTTCCGAGAACGTACGGTCGGCCGAACGAGTTCCGTGTCCCAGCGACTGTTCAGCGGCAGCTCAGCGACGCCGCCGCAAGGTGAAGGCCGCACCCCCTGTGATGAGCACGCCCGCCGCGCCGCCCGCCACGAGGGGCAGGGCCGTACTCACACGGTCGTCGACGACGGATTCCT
Source organism: Streptomyces pseudoechinosporeus (assembly GCF_054783935.1). Taxonomy (NCBI): domain Bacteria; kingdom Bacillati; phylum Actinomycetota; class Actinomycetes; order Kitasatosporales; family Streptomycetaceae; genus Streptomyces; species Streptomyces pseudoechinosporeus. Next base: position 188,807 of record NZ_BAAGPS010000024.1, on the reverse strand, counting down.
CGGAGGACACGGACTCACCGCGCCCGCTTGTGACGCTGACCGGCGACTCGGCGGGCGTGGTGGTGACGATCGTCGACGACTTCGCGGGGGTGGCGCCCTCTGGAGCCCCCTGCGCGGCGGCGGGGCAGGCGGCCCACACCGTGAGCAGCAGCGGAGCCACTCCGACGAGGGCGGCGATGCGGCGGTGTGCGGTCATCCGTCGGGTTCCTCCTTGGCACGGCAAACGGGTCGGCCCGCTGTGCCATGGCCATGAGCCACGGCTGCCGACCGCCCCGTTGTCTTCGTGAAGTACGAAACCCGGGCGCGATCCGTTCAATTCCCGCCGACAGTACGGTCGTTCACCAGCACCACCTCGAGGGTGCGCGGACCGTGCACCCCTTCGACCCGGTCGAGCTCGATGTCACTGGTCGCCGAAGGGCCGGAGATCCAGGTCAGCGGGCGTGTCGGGTCGAGACGCGGGAGCGCCTGCGGGACTGAGGAGACGACCTGGTCCGGTACGCGTACGACACAGATGTGGTGATCCGGGACGAGTGTGATGCGGCGGCGGCCCTGGTCCAGTCCGCCGTCCAGCACGATGGTGCCGGTCTCGGCGATCGCCACCGCACACGCCGTGATCACGCTGTCGACCTGGTCGAGTTCGTGCGGTGTGCTGTCGGAACGGTCGGGAACGCGCGTGACATCGGTCGCCGCCAGCCACTCCTCATCCAGGCCCGCCGGCACGGCCACCGACTTCGAGCCCCGCCCGGCGAGCAGCCCGGCGATCAGCGCCGCCAGTTCGCCGGCCTCGCAGCGGTGCACGATCGCCCGGTAGTCCGCCAGGTTCTCGGCGAGCAGATCCACCGTCTGCTCGACACTCCGGTCTCCGTGCTCGTGCAGATAACCCCGGTCAACGGCCTGCTCGTACGGAGTGTCGTGCTGTTCCACGTCCGCGAGCGCGCGCCGCACCCGGCCGAGGATCACATCCCTGGTACTCACTTGCCGGTCTCCTTTCCCCCGTGCGTACGCTGCCACCAGTCGCGGAACGGCTCCGCGGGCACCGTCGGCAGATCGCGGGTCGCGCTCCACGCCTTGCCGGGGCCCGGCAGCGTACGAGGATGGAAGCGGCGGCTCCGCGATGCCAGCCGCTGGCCGGTGCGCAGGGCGCCCGGGTGGCTGAACGCCCAGCGTGCCGCGCGCATCGCGGCCCGCTCGGCGGCGTGTCCCTTCGCGGGCTTGAGTACGACCTTGTTGCCGTCCCGGGTCACCGCACCTCCCTCGACGACCCGCTCCCGCAGATGCACCAGCACCTCGGGGATGTCGATCGCCACCGGGCACACCTCGTAGCAGGCGCCGCACAACGAGGAGGCGTACGGCAGGGAGGCGTCGATCTCGCTTGCGGTGCCCCTCAGTTGGGGGCTGAGGATGGCGCCGATCGGGCCCGGGTAGACCGAGCCGTACGCATGGCCGCCCGCCCGCTCGTACACCGGGCAGACGTTGAGACACGCCGAGCAGCGGATGCAGCGCAGGGCCTGGCGGCCGACCTCGTCGGCCAGCGTGTCGGTGCGGCCGTTGTCGATGAGAACCAGGTGGAAGGTCCCCGGCCCGTCGTCGTCCGTGGTGCCGGTCCACATCGAGGTGTACGGGTTCATGCGCTCGGCCGTCGAAGAGCGGGGGAGTGTCTGGAGGAAGACCTCCAGGTCCTGCCAGGTCGGCACGATCTTCTCGATGCCGACGACCGAGATCAGCGTCTCGGGGAGGGTCAAGCACATACGGCCGTTGCCCTCGGACTCGACGACCACCATGGTGCCGGTCTCGGCGACCATGAAGTTGGCGCCGGAGATGCCGACCTTGGCGCGCAGGAACTTCTCGCGGAGGTGCAGACGGGCGGCCTCGGCGAGTTCGGCGGGGGTGTCCGTGAGCCCCTCGGGGGCCGGGCGGCCCCACTCGCTCATCTCGCGGGCGAAGATCTCGCGGATCTCGCCACGGTTGCGGTGGATCGCCGGGACGAGGATGTGCGAGGGCCGGTCCTTGCCCAACTGCACGATGAGCTCGGCCAGATCGGTCTCGTACGCGTGGATGCCCTCGGCCTCCAGCGCCTCGTTGAGGCCGATCTCCTGCGTGGCCATGGACTTGACCTTCACGACCTCGCTCTCGCCGGTCATCTTCACCAGATCCGCGACGATGCGGTTCGCCTCGTCGGCGTCGGCCGCCCAGTGCACGATGCCGCCGGCCGCCGTGACCGACTCCTCCAACTGCACGAGATATCGGTCGAGATGACGGAGCGTATGGTCCTTGATCTGCTTGCCGGCCTCGCGCAGCGCCGCCCAGTCGGACACCTCCGCGACCGCCTTGGCGCGCTTGGCGCGGATCGTGTGCGTGGCGTGCCGTAGGTTGCCGCGCAGAGTCTGGTCGTAAACGGCTTCGTGCGCGGCCTTGGGGAAGGCCGGCATGCCGACGAAGGTGCCGCTCATGTGCTCGACTCCTCTACGGTGCGCCCGTTCATGCCACGGGTCATGTCAGGGGCTCCTCTTCCGTGCTCGCCAGGATCTCCGCGATGTGCACCGGCCGCATCTCCGTTCTGAGGCGGGCCATCGTGCCGCCGATGTGCATCAGACAGGAGTTGTCCGCGGCACACAGCGCGTCCGCGCCCGTCGACTCGGCGTTACGGACCTTGTCGGCGCCCATCGCCGCCGAGACATCGGAGTTCTTCACGGCGAATGTGCCACCGAAGCCGCAGCACTCGTCGGCGCCCGGCAGCTCCCTCAGTTCGAGACCCTTGACCGCCTGGAGGAGCCGGCGCGGACGGTCGCCGAGTCCCAGACTGCGCAGACCATGACAGGTCGGGTGATACGTGACTGTGTGCGGGTAGTACGCGCCGACGTCGGTCACGCCCAGCACGTCCACCAGGAACTCCGTGAGCTCGTACGTCTTGGGCACGACCGGAGCGAGCGTCCGCGCGAGGGTGTCTCCGCGGCCCTCCGCCCGGGCCCGCTCGCCCATGCGCGGATACAGCTCCCGGACCATGGCCCCGCAGGAGCCGGAGGGCGTCACGATCGCCTCGTACTCCCCGAAGACATCGGAGAAATGCTGGGCCAGCGGCTCGGCCTCATGGCGATAGCCGGTGTTGTAGTGCGCCTGCCCACAACAGGTCTGGCCCATCGGGAAGTCGACGTCGACGCCCAGCCTGGTCAGCAGTTTCACCACGGCACGGCCGGTTTCCGGATACAGCGTGTCGTTGACACAGGTCAGGAACAGGGCGACACGCATCGCGGCTCCTTGGGGTCGATCATCGGATGGATGCAGGTTACGACGCGGACGCGCCGACGGGGAGGGGGCCCGGGCCCACCGGGCCCCGTTCAGCGGTTCTGGCTCACCGGGCGGTGAGCCGGGCCTCCGCCGAGCGCCACGCCACCGTGTCACCCCGCGGTTCGTACCGCTCCAACGGCTGCGTACGGGCGAGGAGTTGCCGCATCGCTGTACGGTCGCCGACCAGGCCGTTGGCCCGCGCCTGGACCAGGACGTTGCCCAGGGCGGCGGCCTCCGCCGGGCCCGCCACGACCGGGAGCCCGCAGGCGTCAGCCGTCAGTTGGCACAGCAGGGCGTTGCGAGTGCCGCCGCCGACAATGTGGACGACATCGACCGGGTGGTCGGCGAGCGCCTGGGCTTCGGCGATCGCCCGCCGGTGGGCCAGGGCGAGTGAGTCGAGGATGCAGCGGGTGACCTCGGCGGGGGACTCGGGCACGGGCTGGCCCGAGTCCCGGCACGCGTCGGCGATACGCGCGGGCATGCGGCCGGGGGCCAGGAATGCCGCGTCCCCGGCATCCACGACGGACCGCAACGCCGGCACCTCGGCCGCCGCGTGCAGCAACTCGGTCAACTCCGGTTCTCCCCAGGCCCGTAGACACTCCTGGAGCAGCCACAGCCCCATGATGTTCCGGAGATAACGGACAGTGCCGTCAAGCCCCAGCTCATTGGTGAAGTTGGCCGCCCGGCTCGCCTCAGTCAGGACCGGCGCGTCCAGCTCCAGGCCTGCGAGCGACCAGGTGCCCGTGCAGATGTACGCGAAGCGCTCTCCGCCGGTGGCCGGGACGGCGGCCACCGCGGACGCCGTGTCGTGCGAACCGACCGTGATCACCGGAACCGGACCGGTCAGCCCCGTCTCTTCCAGGACCTCGGGGCGCAGCAGGCCCGCCGGATCCCCGGGCCGCCGCAGTGGTGCGAACAGCCCCAGGTCAATGCCCAGGCGCGAGGCGACATCGTGTGCCCAGTCGCGGGTGCGCGGGTCGATCAGCTGGGTCGTCGAGGCGTTGGTGAGCTCCGTGCCCGGCTCGCCCGTGAGCCAGTACGTCAGCAGGTCCGGGATGAGCAACAGCCGCTCGGCGTACGCCAGTTGAGCCGACTCGCGAGCCGCCGCCAACTGGTACAACGTGTTGAAGGGCGCGTACTGAAGGCCCGTACGCGCATACAGCTCGTCCGCCGGAACCGTCGCCCACACCTTCTCCGCGACACCTTCGGTGCGCGTGTCGCGGTAGTGCACCGGGTTGCCGAGCAGCGCCCCGTCCGCGTCCAGCAGCCCGTAGTCCACGGCCCAGCTGTCGATGCCGATCGAGTCGACCTGCCCTGCCGTACGCAGCCCGTCGAGAACACCGGCGTACAGCGAGAGGATGTCCCACCGCAGCCCCTCGGGGGTGCGCACCGGCCGGTTCGGGAAGCGGTGCGCCTCGGTGAGGCCGAGCGAGTCCGGCCCGACGCGGCCGACCATGACGCGCCCGCTGGACGCGCCGAGGTCGACCGCCGCGTACGACTTCACCGGAGCCGACATCGGAGCCGTCATCGCAGGAAGGCGGCGGCGACGCCGGCGTCGACGGGAATGTGCAGGCCCGTGGTGTGGGTCAAGTCCCCACCGGTCAGGGCGAATACGGCGCCCGCCACATGCTCGGGGAGCACCTCGCGCTTGAGGATGGTCCGCTGGGCGTAGAACTCGCCGAGCTTCTCCTCCTCGATCCCGTAGGTGGCCGCGCGCTGTGCGCCCCAGCCGCCCGCGAAGATGCCCGAGCCGCGCACCACACCGTCCGGGTTGACGCCGTTGACGCGGATCCCGTGCTCGCCCAACTCGGCGGCCAGCAGCCGGACTTGATGCGCCTGATCGGCCTTGGTCGCCGAATACGCGATGTTGTTGGGACCCGCGAAGACGGCGTTCTTCGAGGCGATGTAGACGATGTCGCCGCCCAGGCCCTGCTGGGTCATCACCCGGGCCGCCTCGCGCGAGACGAGGAACGAACCGCGGGCCATGATGTCGTGCTGGAGATCCCAGTCCTTCGCCGTCGTCTCCAGGAGGGGCTTGGAGATGGAGATTCCGGCGTTGTTGACCACGAGGTCGACTCCGCCGAAGGCGAGCACCGCCGCTTTGAAGGCCTGGGCGATCTGCTCCTCGGAGGTCACGTCGACGGTGACGGAAACGGCCTTGTCGGGGCCGCCCAGCTCCTCGGCGACCTGGGCGGCACCCTCCGCGTTCAGGTCCGCGACCACGACACACGCGCCCTCGGCCGCGAGCCGCTGCGCGATCGCCTTGCCGATTCCGCTGCCCGCACCCGTCACCAGCGCGACCCGCGTCGCGAGCGGCTTGGGCTTCGGCATCCGCTGGAGCTTGGCCTCCTCAAGGGCCCAGTACTCGATGCGGAACTTCTCCGACTCCTCGATCGGCGCGTACGTGGAGACCGCCTCGGCCCCGCGCATCACGTTGATCGCGTTGACATAGAACTCGCCGGCCACCCGCGCGGTCTGCTTGTCCTTGCCGAAGCTGAACATGCCGACACCGGGCACGAGCACGATCGCCGGGTCGGCGCCGCGCATCGCGGGGGAGTCGGGCTGGGCGTGGCGCTCGTAGTAGGCGGCGTACTCCTCGCGGTACTCGGCGTGCAGTTCCTTGAGGCGGGCGATCGACTCGTCGACGGAAGCGGTCGGCGGCAGGTCGAGGACGAGCGGCCTGACCTTTGTACGGAGGAAGTGGTCGGGGCAGGAGGTGCCTAGGGCCGCGAGGCGCGGGTGCTCCGCACTCGCGAGGAAGTCCAGGACCACTTCGGAGTCGGTGAAGTGTCCGACCTGCGGACGGTCCTGCGAGGCGATGCCACGGATGACCGGCGCCAGCGCAGCGGCCCGCTCCTTCCGCTCGACGGAGCCGAGAGCCGCGTATCCCTCGATCACCGGCCCGAACGGCTCATCCTTCCCGCGCTCGGCCAGGAACGCCTCGGCGGTACGGATGATGTGCAGCGAGTTCCGCTCGCACTCCTCCGAGGTCGCGCCCCACGCCGTGATCCCGTGCCCACCGAGAACGCACCCGATGGCCTGAGGATTGGCCTCCTTGACGGCCGCGATGTCAAGGCCGAGCTGGAACCCGGGCCGACGCCACGGCACCCACACCACCGTGTCACCGAAGCACTCGGCGGTCAGCTTCTCCCCGTCGGCGGCACACGCGAGCGCGATGCCGGAGTCGGGGTGGAGGTGGTCGACATGGGCCGCGTCCACGAGCCCGTGCATGGCCGTGTCGATGGAGGGAGCCGCACCACCTTTCCCATGCAGGCAGTAGTCGAACGCGGCAACCATCTCGTCCTCGCGCTCAACGCCCGGATAGACGTCGGTGAGCGCCCGCAGCCGGTCGAGGCGGAGAACGGCCAGCCCTGACTCCTTCAGGGTGCCAAGATCGCCACCAGATCCCTTGACCCACATCAGTTCGACGTCGCCGCCGGTCACGGGATCGGTGTCAGTGCCTTTGGCGGACGCGTTGCCGCCGGCGTAGTTGGTGTTACGGGGGTCGGCGCCGAGCCGGTGAGAACGGGAGAGGAGGGCATCGGCTTCGGGGTGGGGTGCCATGGGTTTGATCAGTCCTTACGTGATGTTGTTAGCGGAGGGTGATTGGAGCGCCCCTTAAGGGGCGCGGGGAACTGCGCGACCAGCCACGTACGGCCCGCAGCCTGCAACCGGACTTACCCGGCAGACGAGACGCAGCGATCAGGCCCCCCAACCCGCCTGCTCCCCACCAACCCGCTCCTCAGCAATCTTCGAAGCCCACCCAGACCGGCGGTACGCCCCCATAGGGTCGGGGTCCAGCCCCATCTCCTCGCGCACCTCGCGCAGCAACGGCCGCACGTCAGTGTTGTACGCATCCATGAGCACAGCGTTCGCCTCAAGAACGTCACCGGCCCGCTGGGCGGCACCCAAAGCCTCACGATCAACCCGGAGGGCCTTCGCGGTGGCTTCCTGCACATTCATCACCGACCGAATGATCGCCGGAATCTTCGCCTCGATGTTGTGACACTGATCGAGCATGAACGCGACGTCAGGCGTGAACCCACCCCCCCGAATCACCTCGTACATGATCCGGAACAACTGGAACGGATCCGCAGCCCCGACCATCAGGTCGTCATCGGCATAGAAGCGCGAGTTGAAGTCGAACCCCCCGAGCTTCCCCTCACGCAGCAGCGTCGCGACGATGAACTCGATGTTGGTGCCGGGCGCATGGTGCCCGGTGTCCACCACGACCTGCGCCTTCGGCCCGAGCTTGAGGCAGTGCGCGTACGCGGTGCCCCAGTCCGGAACATCCGTCGTGTAGAAGGCGGGCTCGAAGAATTTGTACTCAAGGAGCATCCGCTGGTCGTCGCCGAGCCGCTCGTACACGGCGGCCAGCGCCTCCGCGAGCCGGTCCTGGCGCTCGCGAATGTCGTCCTGGCCGGGATAGTTCGTGCCGTCCGCGAACCACAGCTTCAGGTCCTTGGACCCTGTGGCGTCCATGATGTCGACGCACTCGAGCAGGTGATCAAGGGCCTTGCGCCGCACCGCCGGGTCGGCGTGGCAGACGCTGCCGAGCTTGTAGTCGTCGTCCTGGAAGGTGTTGGAGTTGATGGTGCCGAGCTTCACGCCGCGGTCCTGGGCGTACTTGGCCAGCGCGGCGTAGTCGTCGACCTTGTCCCAGGGGATGTGCAGCGCCACGGTCGGGGCGACGCCCGTATAAGCGTGCACCTGCGCCGCGTCGTCCAGCTTTTCGAAAGGATCGCGCGGCACTCCGGCCTGCGCGAACACCTTGAAGCGGGTCCCCGAATTCCCGTACGCCCATGACGGCGTCTCTACGGCCTGGGTCTTGAGGGCGGCCTTCACCGCGGCGAGCTCGGTCACTTCGGGACTCCTGTGACTTCGGGTCTGGAAGACGTCTTCTGAAGGGCATCGGTCTGAAACGATTCAGAACGCGAAGCTATGAGCCGTCCGAAGGGCTGTCAAGTCCTCCTGCAAGGACTTCGTTCCGTGACTCGGTTGTGACCTCTGGCTATCGAAATTTTCGTCCGGGACCCATTGACGTGACCTGGGTGACCTGCCTAACGTCCCGGCAACCCAGTTGAAACCTTTCACGACGTCGTGAGGCCCCCGCCCCGCGTCGCTGAGGAGCCCCTCATGACCCACCCGTCCGACACGGGTCCGGCCCCCGTGCTGGCGCTGAAGGACATCTCGAAGTCCTTCGGCGCCGTACGCGCCCTGCGGGACGTGTCCCTGGAGTTGTTCCCCGGCGAGGTGCACGCCCTCGCCGGAGAGAACGGCGCGGGCAAGTCGACCCTCATCAAGGCGCTCGCCGGGGTGCACCGACCGGACGCCGGCCAGGTGCTGCTGGACGGTGAGCCCACCGTCTTCCATGGCCCCGCCGACGCCCGGGACGCGGGCATCGCCGTGATCTACCAGGAGCCCACGCTCTTCCCCGATCTGTCGATCGCCGAGAACATCTTCATGGGACGCCAGCCCCGCCGCGCCCTCGGCCGTATCGACCACAAGGCCACGCACAACGCGACGCTGGCCCTGATGCAGCGCCTCGGTGTCGAACTCGACCCCGACCGCCCGGCGCGCGGACTGTCCATCGCCGACCAGCAGATCGTCGAGATCGCCAAGGCGCTCTCCTTCGACGCCCGCGTCCTGATCATGGACGAGCCGACCGCCGCCCTCACCGGCAGCGAAGTGGCCCGTCTCTTCGGAGTCGTCCGCACCCTGCGCGAGCAGGGCGCCGCGGTGCTGTTCATCTCGCACCGACTGGAGGAGATCTTCCAGATCTGCCGACGGGTCACGACCCTGCGCGACGGCGCCCTGATCTCGAGCGAGCTGCTGGACGGCATGACCGAGGACGATCTCGTACGCCGCATGGTCGGCCGCGATCTCGAAGAGCTGTACCCCAAGCAGGAAGTGCGGGCGGGCGAGGTGGCGCTGAGCGTGCGCCGGCTGACCCGCGAGGGCGTCTTCACCGACATCTCCTTCGACGTCCGCCGCGGCGAGATCGTCGGACTCGCCGGGCTCGTCGGAGCCGGTCGTACGGAGGTGGCGCGAGCCGTCTTCGGCGTCGACCGCTGGGACGCCGGCGAGGTCGAGATCGACGGCAAGGCGCTGACCAACGGGGCGCCCTCCACCGCCATGGCCGCCGGGCTCGCCCTCGTCCCCGAGGACCGGCGGGCCCAGGGCCTGGTGATGGACATGTCGATCGAGCGCAACATCGGCCTCACCGGCCTGCGTACGACCGTGAAGGCGGGCCTCATGGACCGCGGCGCCGAGCGCAGCCGGTCCCTCGACTGGGCGGTCAAGCTCCAGGTCAAGTACGCCCGCATCGCCGACACCGTGAACACACTGTCCGGCGGCAACCAGCAGAAGGTCGTCCTCGCCAAGTGGCTCGCCACCGGCCCGAAGGTGCTGATCGTCGATGAGCCGACGCGGGGCATCGACGTCGGCACGAAGGCCGAAGTGCACCGGCTGCTCAGCGAGTTGGCCGCCGACGGGGTCGCCGTCCTGATGATCTCCTCCGACCTGCCCGAAATTCTCGGCATGGCCGACCGCGTGCTCGTGATGCACGAGGGCCGGATCACCGCCGAGATCCCCCGCACCGAAGCCACCGAGGAAACCGTGATGGCCGCAGCCACGGGGAGGGCCGCCGCATGACGGTGACCGCTCCCAATCCCGCGCCCGCCGCCGAGGTGGCGAAGTCGAGCGGTACGCGACTTGTCGACCGTGTCTTCAAGATGCGCGAACTCGCCATCCTGGTCGTCTTCCTGGTGATGATCGCCGTTACCCAGGCGGGCAACAGCGAGTTCCTGTCCGAGCAGGGCATCAAGGACCTGCTGCTGAACGCGACCATCCTGATGCTGGTCGCCACCGGCCAGTCGCTGGTCGTGATCACCCGGAACGTCGACCTGTCGGTCGGCTCGACCCTCGGCATCAGCGCCTTCGCCGCCGGTACGTACCTCCAGGGCGGCGGCAACTCCGTCGTGGCCATCGCCCTGGCCGTCCTGCTCGGTGTCGGCATCGGGCTGCTGAACGGACTGCTCGTCAGCCTCGGCCAGGTGCCCGCCCTCGTCGTCACCCTCGGCACGCTCTACATCATCCGCGGAGTCGACTCGATCTGGGTCGGCTCACGGCAGATCACGGCGGCCGACCTCCCCGACGGATTCGCGGACTTCGGCTCCGGCGGCATCTGGGCGGTGCCCTATCTCGCCCTGATCGCGCTGGCCGTACTGATCGCCACCGCCTACTACCTCAAGCACTTCGGCAGCGGACGCGAGCTGTACGCGCTCGGCTCCAACCCCGAGGCCGCCCGGCTCGCCGGCATCCAGGTACGCAAGCGGATCCTGGTCGCGTACACCTTCTGCGGAGCCCTCACGGGTCTCGCCGGCGCGCTGTACCTGGCCCGGTTCGGCAACGTCGACTCCGGCACCGGCAACGGCTACGAACTCACCGTCGTCAGCGCGGTGGTGGTCGGTGGCGTCGTCTTCACCGGCGGCTCCGGCAGCGTCTACGGCGCCGCACTCGGCGCCCTGCTGCTGACCTCCATCAACAGCGTGCTGCCCGCCCTCGGCGTCAGCTCCGTGTGGGTGCTCGCCATCAACGGCATCCTGCTCATCCTCGCCATCGCGGTCGACCGCATCGTTGCCCTGCGCGTGGCGTCCGCCCTGAAGAAGAGGAACGCCCGCCATGGCTGACTCGCCCCTCGCGCGCGCCGTCCGCTGGGACACGGTCGTCGGCGCCCTCCTCATCGTCGTCCTGCTGCTGTCCTTCACCACCGTCGACGGCTTCGGCAACGCCCTCAACCTGTCGTTCCTGATCGGCAACACCCTGCCGATCGCGCTGATCGCCCTGCCGATGACACTGCTCGTGGTGTCCGGCGAGATCGACCTCTCGGTCGCCTCCACGGCCGGACTGTCCGGTGCCGTGATGGGCGCGCTGTGGAACCAGGGCATGACCATCGAGACGATCATCCCGATCTGCCTGCTGCTCGGAGTGGTCTGCGGGCTGATCAACGGCCTGCTGGTGACCCGTCTCGGGCTGCCCTCCCTCGCCGTCACCATCGGCACCCTCGCCGCCTACCGGGGCATCGCACAGATCGTGCTCGGCTCGGACGCGGTGACCGACTTCCCCACCCAGTACCTGGACTTCGCGTCCGGACGCATCGGGGACACCTTCATCCCGTACGCCTTCTTCCCCTTCCTCGTGCTGCTCGCGATCGCCGTGGTCGCGCTGCACGCCACCCCGTTCGGGCGCTCGCTCTTCGCGATCGGCGCGAACGAGGAGGCCGCACGGTTCGCAGGCCTCCGTGTGAGGCGGCAGAAGCTGATCCTGTTCACCCTGACCGGCCTGATGGCCTCGCTCACCGGCATCTTCTGGGCGCTGCACTACGCCAGCGCCCGCTACGACAACGCCACGGGCCTCGAACTCTCCGTCGTGGCCGCCGTGTTGCTCGGCGGCATCGACTTCGACGGAGGCAAGGGCACGCTCGGCGGCGCGATCGCGGGAGTCTTCCTGCTCGGCGCGCTGCAGAACGTGATGAGCATCCAGGACGTCTCCGCCCAGTCGCAGATCGTCGTCACCGGCGTACTGCTCGTCGTCTCCGTGCTCGGCCCCCGGGTCGCACGGCAGATCTCCACTGCGAGGGCGGGCCGAAGAGCCGCCTCGGCGCCTGTTTCCAAGGCCCCCACCCCGACCTCGTAACCCTTTCTCCGCTCACCCTCGTAAAAGGACCACCGTCATGCGCAAGTCATCGATCCGCCGCAGCGCCGTCGCGCTCGCCGCCGTCACCTCGCTCGCCCTCGCCGCCACCGCCTGCGGTGGCACTACCAAGGAGGACGTCAGCAATGAGGGCGGCGCCGCCGCCAGCGCCGGCAAGGCCGACCCGAACGCCGAACTCAAGAAGGGCCTGACCGTCGGCTTCCTGCCCAAGCAGGTCAACAACCCGTACTTCACCACCGCCGACAAGGGCGGCGAGGCGGCCCTCAAGGAGCTGGGCTCCAGCTACAAGGAGGTCGGCCCGTCCAGCGCCACCGACACCGCCGGCCAGGTCTCCTACGTCAACACGCTCACCCAGCAGCAGGTCGACGCGATGGCCGTGTCCGCGCAGGACCCGGGCGCCCTGTGCACCGCGCTCAAGCAGGCCATGAGCAACGACATCAAGGTCGTCACCTACGACTCCGACACCAAGCCCGACTGCCGCAACGCCTTCGTCTCTCAGGCCAGCGCCGAGGACCTGGGCCGTACCGAGGTGCAGCTGCTCGCCGAACAGATCGGCTACAAGGGCGAGATCGCGGTCCTGTCCGCCGCGCAGACGGCGACGAACCAGAACGTCTGGATCGACTTCATGGAGGACGAGCTCAAGGATCCCAAGTACAAGGACATGAAGCTCGTCAAGGTCGCCTACGGTGACGACGACGCCCAGAAGTCCTTCCAGCAGACCCAGGGCCTGCTCCAGGAGTACCCGAACCTGAAGGGGATCATCTCCCCGACCACCGTCGGCATCAAGGCGGCCGCCCAGTACCTGTCCGGCTCCAAGTACAAGGGCAAGGTCAAGCTGACCGGCCTCGGCACCCCGAACGACATGCGCAAGTACGTCAAGAACGGCACCGTCGAGGCGTTCGAGCTGTGGAACCCGGCGGAGCTCGGCGAGCTGGCCGCGCGTACGTCCGTGGCGCTGGCCTCGGGCCAGATCACCGGCAAGGAGGGCGAGAAGTTCACCGCCGGTGACATGGGCGAGTACACCATCGGCAAGGACGGCGTGATCAACCTCGGCAAGCCGACCGTGTTCGACGCGAAGAACATCGACGACTTCAACTTCTAGGCCCCGGAGGGTCCTTGATGCAGCGCGTGTGCTTTCTGCTGAAGGTCCGCGAGGACCGGATCGCCGAGTACCGCGAGCGGCACGCCGCCGTGTGGCCGGAGATGCTCGAAGCTCTCTCGGCCACCGGCTGGCACAACTACTCGCTCTTCCTGCGCGAGGACGGCCTGCTCGTCGGCTATCTGGAGACCGAGGACTTCGAGGCCGCCGTGGCAGGCATGGAGGCCGCCGAGGTCAACGCCCGCTGGCAGGCGGAGATGGCGCCGTTCTTCGAGTCGTTGGACGGCGCCCGGCCCGACGAGGCCATGAAACCGCTCACCGAGGTGTTCCACCTCGCCTGACACAACCCGCCCCACAGAAGTGCTCGATCTCGCCCGACAAAGGAGTCCCCCGAGATGAGAAGACGTACGCTGCTGGCCGGCACCATCCTCAGTGCCGTGGCCGGCCCGGCCCTCGGCGCCGGCGCCGCACGGGCCGCCGACCCCGGCCCCTCGGTCACCCGCATCGGCAGCAGCCGCCTCGACGCGCAGGCCATCTTCTTCGTGTCGTACGACGGCCTGGTCAACAACAACTCGTTCCAGAAGAACGGCCTGTTCACGTACAAGGGCTACCAGTACGCCACCTGGTACACCGCCGACCGTAACGCCGTCGTCGGCCGCCGCGCCCTCGGCGCGAGCACCTGGTCCACCGTCAAGGTCGGCCACACCCTGCGGTACAACGACTCCCACAACGTGATCTCCATGGGCGTCTCGAAGGTCGACGGCCGGCTGCACCTCAACATGGACTCGCACAGCGACGGCTTCACCTACGTCAAGTCGGTGGCCGGGCTCCTCGACAACCCCGCCGGGCTGAGCTGGACCGCGAGCCGCTTCGGCGCACCGCAGTCCACCCTCGACGGACTGGCGCTCACCTCGCAGTTCACCTACCCGCAGTTCATCTCCACCCCCGAGGGCAGGCTCCAGCTCAGCTACCGCGTGGCGGTCTCCGGCAACGGCCGCAACGCGCTCGCCGAGTACGACGGCACCCGGTGGACCAACCTCGGTGAGTGGACCAGCTCCACCGGCACCTACTCCAGCGAGCACGGCTCGAGCACGGCCCGCAACATGTACCTGCATGGCATCGACTACGACCGCAACGGGCGCCTGCACGCCATGTTCACGTGGCGCGAGCAGAACAACGCCGTGATGTGCAACAGCGGCGGCATCACCAACCACGACACCGGCTACGTCTACTCGGACGACCGCGGACGCACCTGGCGCAACAACGCGGGCACCGTGGTCGGCACCACCGGAAGCTCCGACCGGGTCTCCGTCAACGACGCCGGACTGGTCGTGGACCCGCTCAACCCCGACCACTCGCTGATGAACCAGGAAAGCCAGTTCACCGACTCGGCCGGCCGCCCGCACGCCATCATCAGCTACGTACCGGGCCGTTTCGGCCAGTGCACCACGAACTACGTCGCGAACCGGACGGCCAACGGCCGGGCCTTCCTCGTCCGCAAGAGCTCCTCCGGCGCCTGGCAGAAGACCGAGATACCGGTGCCGCTGAACTCCAGCCAGCGCACGAAGCTCGTCCTCGACAAGTACAACAACGCGTACGCGATCTTCCCGTTCGGCCGGATCGCCGGTGCCTCGGTGGCCTCCGGACACACCGACTGGAGGATCCTGTTCGACGGCGCCGGGCTCAACGCCTTCGGCGAGGTCGTGATCGACGAGATGCGCATCGCGCAGGACGGGGTCCTGTCGGTCATGTACCAGGAGAAGTCCAGCGGTACGACACCCTCGGCACTCCATGTCGTCGACTTCCGGCTGCCCGCGTGAGCGCTGCTCGTGGCGGTGGGCGCGCCGGTAATGTGAGGGCCTGCCCGCCGCCCCTCGTCACCCTGGAGGTTCCTGCCTGATGGCTCAGTCGGTGGGTATCAAGGACGTCGCCCGCGTCGCAGGAGTCTCCGTGGGGACCGTCTCGAACGTGATCAACCGGCCGGACACGGTCGCCTCCGAGACGCGAGCCCGCGTGCAGTCCGCCATAGACCGGCTCGGCTATGTCCGCAGCGAGTCGGCGCGGCAGCTGCGGGCCGGACGCAGCCGGATCATGGGCCTGCTCGTCCTGGACATGGGCAACCCCTTCTTCGTGGACGTGGCGCGCGGCGCCGAGCGCGCCGCCCGCGAGGCCGGGCTCGGCGTGATGGTCTGCAACAGCGCGCAGAGCCCGGGCGAGGAGGCCGAGTATCTGTCACTGTTCGCCGAACAGCGGGTACGGGGCGTGCTGTTCACGCCCGCCGACGCGACCGGGCGGAACATCGCGGCGTTCCGCCGCCACGGCATTCCGTTCGTGCTCGTCGACCGGGTCGCCGAGGGCACCACCGAGTGCTCGGTCTCGGTCGACGACGTGGCGGGCGGCGCGCTCGCCGTACGGCATCTGATCGACGCCGGGCACCGCTCCATCGCGTATGTGAGCGGGCCGCCCGGCCTCAACCAGGTCCGCGACCGCCGCACGGGCGCGCTGAACGCGCTGGCCGAGGCGGGGCTCGGCGCCGACCGCCTGCGTGAACTGCCCACCGAGCGGCTCGACGTGGCGGCGGGCCGCGACGCCGGCGCCCGGCTCCTCGGCCTTGCCGAGCGCCCGACCGCCGTCTTCTGCGCCAACGACCTGCTCGCGCTCGGCGTCCTGCAGGCCATGTTCGCGGCCGGGGTCTCGGTCCCCGACGACCTCGCGATCGTCGGCTACGACGACATCGAGTTCGCGGCCGCCGCCGCCGTCCCCCTCACCTCCGTACGCCAGCCCGCCGTGACCATGGGCGCCCTCGCCGCGGAACTCCTCCTGGAGGAGACCGAGTCCGAGACGGCACCGGTCCCGCACGAGCACCGAAGAGTCGTACTCCAGCCGGAACTCGTCGTACGCCGCTCCAGCCTGCCCCCGCGCTGAGGAGCATGTGCACTCGCTGCGGACGGCGCGCAGCATCCGGGGGCTGCGTGCCTGGGTGACGAACGAGTTCGAGTACGACGGGGTACGGGCCGACGGCTCGCGCGGACTGGACCGGCTGATCGCCCTGTCGCGGGACGCGGTCTGAACGGTTACCGCTCTGCCCGGATATCGCTCTGCGCACACGACCGGGCCGCACTAATCTGCGCACCATGACGGAGCCGACGGACGACCAGCTCAAGCCCATGCCCGACGACTGGCAGCGTGCTCTCGCCGTGGTGGCCCATCCGGACGATCTCGAGTACGGCTGCTCGGCCGCGATCGCCGCGTGGACGGACGCGGGCCGGGAGGTCGCGTATGTGCTGGCGACCCGTGGTGAGGCGGGCATCGACACGCTGGAGCCGGCCGAGTGCGGGCCCCTGCGGGAGCGGGAGCAGCGGGCCAGTGCGGCTGTCGTCGGGGTGAGTGAGGTGGAGTTCCTCGACCACAAGGACGGGGTCGTCGAGTACGGGATCGCGCTGCGGCGGGACATCGCGGCCGCGATCCGCAAGTACCGGCCCGAACTGGTCATCACCCTCAACCACCGGGACACCTGGGGCGGGGTCGGCTGGAACACCCCGGACCATGTCGCTGTGGGGCGGGCCACGCTCGACGCCGCCGCCGACGCGGGGAACCGGTGGATCTTCCCCGAACTGGCCGACCAGGGCCTCGAGCCCTGGAACGGGGTCCGCTGGGTCGCCGTCGCTGGTTCGGCGAGCCCCACGCACGCGGTGGACGCGACGCCGGGGCTGGAGCGGGCGGTGCGGTCTCTGCTCGAGCACCGCACGTACATCGAGGTGTTGACGGACGAGGACCCTGAGACGTACGTCCGTGGCTTCCTGACCGGCTACGCGCAGACGATGGGCGAACGCTTCGGCGGGAAGCCGGCCGTGGCCTTCGAGCTGTTCGGCCGGTAGGTCAGACGGCCACGATCAGGCGGCCACGGTCAGCGGGCCGAGGTCGCGGTGCGGGTTGACGATGCGGCCGTCCGGGAGGAGCTCGCCGGTGTCGTCGAAGACGATGGTGCCGTTGCACAGCCGGTACCAGCCCTGCTCGGGATGTGCGGACACGATCACGGCGGCGTGGTGGTCGGGACTCTCGGCGCTCGGGCACGGGGGCTGGTGGGTGCACATGACGCTCTCTCCTCGGGTTCGTGTGGCTCGTACCTATGGGCTCGTATCTCTGTAGTAGCGGAGCTTGTTTTCCTCTGTATGTGGAGACCCCCACAGGACCGGAAATTCATCGGTGAGGATTCGTTCGGTGGAGGGGAGTCGGATGGGTCCGGCCGAGCCCGACGTAGGCTGACCGGCATGCCGGACCACCCCCTTGACCTCCACGATCTGCGCGCGGACTGCACCCGCTGCTTCGGCCTGTGCTGTGTCGCGCTGCCCTTCTCGGCCTCGGCGGACTTCGCGGTCGACAAGGAGGCGGGGAAGCCCTGCTCCCACCTGCGCACCGACTCCCGCTGCGGTATCCACACCGAGCTGCGGCAGCGCGGCTTCACCGGCTGCACCGTCTACGACTGCTTCGGCGCCGGGCAGCAGGTCTCGCAGGTCACCTTCGGCGGGGAGGACTGGCGGACGGGGACGCCGGAGCGCGCCCGGCGGATGTTCGACGTCTTTCCGGTCGTACGGCAACTGCATGAACTGCTCTGGTACCTGACGGAGGCGCTGACCCTGCCCGCCGCCCGCCCGGTGCACGCCGACCTGAGCCGACTGCTCCGCGAGACCGAGCGGCTCACGCGCCAAACCCCGGAGGGACTGGGCGAGTTGGACGTGGGTGCGCACCGGCAGCAGGTCAACGAATTCCTGCTGCGGACGAGCGAGCTGGTGCGGGCGGGGACCCGTGGTCGCAAGAAGGACCGCCGCGGTGCCGACCTCATGGGCGCCCGCCTCAAGGGAGCCGATCTCAGGGGCGCCAACCTGCGCGGCGCCTACCTCATCGCCGCCGACCTGACCGGCGCCGATCTACGGGGCGCGGACCTCATCGGCGCGGATCTCCGCGATGCTGACCTCACGGACGCGGACCTGACCGGCGCCTTCTTCCTGACCCAGCCCCAGCTCAACTCGGCCCGGGGCAGCGCGGACACGAGGCTGCCGGGGTCAGTCAGCCGACCCGTGCACTGGACAGCACAGCTCTGAGGGCGATCGGCCGTCTCCTGTATTACCTGTGAAAAGGGCCTGACGTGGTTGGCGTGAGCTTAGATCTTGGGTAGCTTAGGCAAGGCTTACCTAAGGGAGGTTTGGGATGGGTGACCGTCACACGTGGACCGCCGTGCCGGCAACGGCTCAGCGTGCCCGCTCCGTGCTCGCCACGGCCTGGTCCTGCGCGGTGACCGCCGAGGGCGGCCGCGAGGAGTTCATCGGCGTCCACACCGTCGCCGAGGACGGCCGCGTGCTGCTGCACCTGCCGGACGACAGCATGCTCACCGCTGCCGCGATCTGCGCGCCACGCGGCGAGCCGTCCGCCGTCCTCGAGTTCGCCGATGTGGCGCCCGTCCCCGTACGCAACCGCATCCGCGCCCGGCTCTGGATGGCCGGCTGGTTCGCGCCCGAGGAGGGACACCTGACGTTCAGCCCGACCCGCATCGTGCTGCGCGACGGCGGCGGGGCGGTCGTGGTCGACCGCGACGAGTACGCCCGCGCCGAACCCGACCCGCTGGCCACCGCCGAGGCCCGGCTGCTGACCCACCTCGCCGACTGCCACCCGGACGCCGTCGAGCGGCTCACCCGCCTCGTCGAGCCGGACAGCCTGCACGGCGCGGTACGCGTCCAGCCGCTCGCCGTCGACCGGCACGCGCTGACCCTGCGCATCGAGCGCTCACGCGGCCACGGCGACGTACGACTGCCCTTCCACCGGCCCGCCGACGACCTCGGACAGCTGACGGAACGCATGCACATTCTCCTCGCCCAGGCCAGCGCCGGAAACTGCCCCCGCGCGCTTGGGTCTGTCTCTCGGATCAGTCCGACTCCGGAAGACGGTGCCTGACCAAGCGTGGGTGAGCGGGGTCTGGTGCGTGCAGCTGCAAGGCGGAGGATTGAGTCGACGCGATGGGGGTCCCCCCGCGCGAGCTCGATTCGAGCGTGGGGGAGTCGGCGATTGACGACAACGCGGCTGGGGGTCCCCCCAAGCCCTTAAGGCAGTGGGGGAGGGCGTGCCGGGGCCCGCGTCCCCGGAGTGATCCGAGAGACAGACCCTAGAGCGGCAGCGCACAGACGGCGACGGGTGACGCGAACGGCTCGCCCGTGAGCCGTAGTTCGCCGGACTTCCCGTCGACGTGGAAGACGCTGACCGTGCTCGACTTCTGGTTCGCGGCGAACAGCAGATTCCCGCCCGGCGAGAAGGCGATGTGACGCGGGAAGTCGCCGCGCACCGGCACGGTGTCCAGCAGCCGCAGCCGGGCTCCGTCCGCCTCGACGGCGTACCGGGTCAGGCTGTTGTGCCCGCGGTTGGCGAGATACGCGTACGAGCCCTTCGGTGTGACGAGCAACTGCGCCGGGTAACTCGTGCCCTCGCCCGTGCCCGTGGACTGCGGATCCCCTGGCGTCAGCCGTCCCGTCGCCGGGTCGTAGGCGCACACCGTGACCGTGTTGTCGACCTCGTTCGCCAGATAGGCGAAGCGGCCCCCGGGGTGGAAGGTGAGATGGCGCGGGCCCGCGCCCGGGCGTGTGCGTGCCTGGGAGACGGGGCGGAGTGTGCCCGCGGATTCGTCCAGGCGGTATGTGTAGACCGTGTCCGTGCCCAGATCGACCGCCAGCACATGGCCGCCGTCCGGACTGGTGATGAACTGGTGCGCGTGCGGCCCCTCTTGGCCGGGGCCGGGCGGCGGGCTGGAGTGCGTCACCAGATCCGTACGCTCGCCGAGCGCGCCCGAGGCCTCGATGGGGTGCACCGCCACGCTGCCGGACCCGTAGTTGGCGCTCAGCAGCCAGCGCCCGCCGGGGTGCACGGACAGATGACAGGGGGCGGCGCCTCCCGTGACGCGCGTGCCAAGCACCTTGTGCCGCCCGCTCGTTGACAGCCGGACCGCCGTCACGCCGCCGTCCTCACGCTCGTTGACCGCGTAGAGCGTACGGCCGTCCGGGTGCGCCGCGAGATAAGACGGGTCGCCGATGCCGGTGAGGGTTCCCGTGCCGGTGATACGGCCCGTCGTGATGTCGTACGTCGCGAGTCCGATGCCGGTGCCGCCGCCCTCGGCCGAGGTGTACGTGCCGAGGAACAGGGGGCGGGGGCCGGTGGGGCGGGGCTTCGCGGAGGGGGACGCGGCGGGCGCGGGGGTCGTGGGGGTCGAAGTGGCGCCCTCGGGGCGGTCCGGGGTGTCCGGCTGGGTGCCGCAGCCGGCCGGGGCGGTCGCCGCGGCTGCCGCGAGCGCCCCGACCTCGACGAAACGGCGCCTGCTGAGCGCGCCTCGCACCGGTTCCGCACCCTTGCTCATGCCTGCACCCCTGGTCTCGATCGCCTCGGCCGTGACAGCCACCTTGGCTGCCGGCGGCGGTGCGGGGCAAATGCGGCAGCAGGGGTTGCGCAGGATGCAATGCCGCTCACGCAGCTCGGTCCGAGGCGGTACGACGCTTCCGCCGGAGGTCGCGCAGACGGCGGCGTATGCGGGTCAGGCTGGGCATGCGTTCGCGCTGCTCACGTGTGCAGCGGTCCAGTTCCTCCAGCAGCCGATCGGAGCGGTGCTCCATGTCGAGTTCGTCGAGGATCCGGGTGACCTCGGTGAGCACCGCGCCGTACAGCTGCCACTGGCGCGCGTCCCGCTGAACCTCGTCGAGCAGCAGCTGGGCCAGCTTGTCGCGGGTGGCGGTCGCCGAGGCGAGTTCGGTGGCGAGCCGGGCCTCCGCGGACTCCGCGCTGCGGCTGACGTCGGTGGTGACCAGGACGGCGAAGCTGACCACGGCGTCGCCGACCTCGGCCAGCAGCTGCTCCGCCGCCGCGCCGGTCTCCCGCTCGAACAACCGCTCGTCGGGAGCACGCATCCTGGCGAGATCGGTGAGGCTACGGGCGAGCACCCGCAGGACCACCGTGCAGATCTCCAGCGTGTCGAGGCCGGTGCGCAGGACGACCCGGTGCAGCAGCCCTTCGCGCACCCGGGGATTGAGCTTCAGGCTGTCCTCGGCCTGCTTGAGGGCCGCGTCCACCTCGACGATGTCGTGGTCGAGACGGCGGGCCTCGTACAGGCGTTCCGCCGCGTACGCCACGGGGGTGCGCCCGCCCGCCTCCTCGCCGACCAGCAGCATCAACTGCCGCATACGGCGCGCCAGGTCCTCGATGGACTCTCCGGCCGCGCCCACCCACACCGGGGGAGCGAAGAGCAGATTGAAGCCAAGCCCGACCACGGCTCCGATAAAGGTCTCCAGGACCCGCGCCCAGGCCGTGTCGCCGACTCTGGTGACGCCGAGGACCAGCATCGCGCTGATCGCCACCTCGGGCACGAACTCGCTGACCCGCACTAGGTGGCCGACGGCCAGCGAGGCGAGGATCAGCAGACCGAGGCTCCACCAGGTGAGTCCGACGATGGCGCTGAAAGCGATGGCGAGGAGCACGCCGGCCACCACGGAGTTCACTCGGCGTACGCCCGTGGTGAGCGTGGAGTAGAGGGTCACCTGGACGACGAGGAGAGCGGTCAGCGGAGCGGTGAGCGGTGCCACCTCCGGGCTGAACTGCAGCGCGACCACGTACGCGATCGTCGCGGCCGCGGCCGACCGTACCGTCTGGACGATCACCGGCTCCTGGCGCCACTTCGCGGCATGGGCCGCGGCGGCGGCCCATGCCTCACGTACATCCCGCATCTTTGGCCACTTCCCGTTCCGCAGCCGCACCGAACGTGTCCGGACGGTGCGGCTCACCCGGAGGGACGGCGGGGACACGCCGGCCGAGCGGTCAGTCTGACACGGGCCGGGTCGCGGCCCGGGTGGCGGGCCGGGGTCAGGCGTACAGCTTGTCCAGGAAGGCGGAGAGATGGCCCGTCGTCCGGGCGATCTGCTCCTCCACCGTGAGGCTCTCCTCGATGCGGAGTCCGGACTCCGGGATCTTCTTGCCGCGTACGTACAACGAGCAGGCCAGGTCGGCGCACATATAGACGCCGACGGAGTTGCCCTCGCGGCCTGCCGCGCCCGCTTTGCGCGCCGTCATCAGACAGACCCCGCTGCCCGGGTGGGTCGTCATACACAGGGAGCACATGCTGCGATGCAGGAAGCCGCGCTGCGAGGACGGAAAGCGCAGGGTCACGCCGACGAGCCGGTCCTCGCGCTCGGTGACGAGATAGCTGCGGTCGGGCGCTCCCGGATCTCGCCAGCCGAGGAAGTCCAGGTCGTGCCACGGGCGTTCGGCCAGGTCGCGCGGTATCGCCAGGCGTTTGGCCTCGCCCTTGGAGCAGTTGATAAATGAGTTGCGGATGTCCTGCTCAGTGAGTGGTCTCATCGTGCGGGTCCTTGTGGGGAGTCGGGGCTGTCAGCCGGTCGGGCCGGTGGCAAAACCTAGGAGCCCTAGGTTTTGGCCTACGCTACATAGTCGTATCGAGGTGCGCTAATGGATTTCGGGGACCCGTACGCTGTACCCGAACCAGAGGCCGGACCATGAACGGGGAAGGGGCAGGATGTCGAAGGAGCGGGCTCAGCGGATCCTTGAGGCGGTCGGGGTGTCGGGGGAACGGCTTGCCCGCTGCCGGTCGTTGGACGGGGGGACGTACAACGCCGTCGAGGAGCTGCTGCTCGACGACGGCAGTCGTTACGTACTGAAGGTCCCGCCCCCGTCTGCCGCCCCCGGTATGAGTCACGAGCGTGAACTGCTCGCCTCCGAGGCGGAGTTCTACCGCGCCGCCGCCACAGTCGACGTGTCCGCACCGCGTGTGGTGGGCGTCTGCCTGGACGAGTCCGCGTCCACCGGGCGCTATCTGCTGATGACGGCATGCCCGGGGGAACCGTGGGACTCCTCCCTCACGGACGGCGAACAGGCCAGCCTGCGTGGGGAGTTGGGGCGGCAGGTGGCCCGGCTGCATCGGGTGACCGGGCCCGGCTTCGGGTACCCGTCCGGTGCCCTCGGGCCGTTGGCCGGTGACTGGCGTACGGCCTTCGCCGCGATGTACGACGCCGTTCTGGATGACGCCCGCCGCTATCGTGCGTGGCTGCCCCGGCCGGTGGACGAGATCGCCCGGGCGGCCAAGGCCGCGTACGACGCGCTCGACGAGGTCTCGGAGCCGTGCCTCGTGCACTTCGATCTGTGGCAGGGGAACATTCTGGTCGAGCGCCCGGAGGGCAGCGCGTCACCCGTGATCGGTGGACTGATCGACGGCGAGCGCATGTTCTGGGGCGATCCGCTGGCGGACTTCGTCTCTCTGGCGCTGCTCGGCGACATCAAGCAGGACGAGGCGTTCCTGGCGGGCTATCAAGAGGCGGGCGGCCACGCCGAGTTCACCCTCGCTGCCCGTCGACGTCTCGCCCTCTACCGCAGCTACCTCTACCTGATCATGCTCATCGAGATCGTCCCCCGAGCCCAGGTCGACGAGCGCCAGTCCTGGGTCCGCGACGTCGTCTCGCCGGAACTGACCGCTGCCCTGGACGAACTCGACGTGTGAGCGCTCCGCTGGGTAAGGCGGTTTCGAAACCGTGGGTTCGTTGTGGCTGGTCGCGCAGTTCCCCGCGCCCCTGAAAGACTGCGCCTTCCGGTAACGAAGCTGGGGGGCGTCGCGTACC
>NZ_BAAGPS010000024.1:143120-164968 GCF_054783935.1 Streptomyces pseudoechinosporeus | reverse complement strand
CACCGGACTTCGGCGAGTCCGCTCAGCGCTCCGACGGTGGGTCCCCCGGAACGGAAAGGGACCCCGACCGGACGGGGGAATCACGGTCGGGGTCCCACGACTTATTCAACGGGAAACTACTGGCGGGCGTTCCCAGGTCCGTGCAGGTCAACCGTGATATGCGTCACGAGCGATGCCTCATGTGCGGTGCGCCCGGCCCGGCCGCTCGGTCTCGGCCCAGATGTTCTCGGCCTGGAGCAGCAGGGTGCCCAGGACGGCGGCGCGGGGCGCGCCCAGACCGGCATGGTCGCGCAGGCTCGTCTGCAGCGCCTCGTGCAGCTCCCGCATCGTCGCCTCCGCCCGGCGGTCAGGGCCGTACGCGTACGAACCGTCCTGGCGTCCGCCCGGCTCCAGCAGCCACCGGCCCTCGCGGTGGCAGGCCTCCCCGAGCAGGGCGAGCAGCCGGGCGTAGCTGCGCAGCGCCGTGCCGTCCGGCAGGTCGGCGGTCCGCTCGCTGTCGGCCGCGACCGCAAGCGCCCGGATCAGCGCCGCCACATGCCCGGTGATCCTGCTCCACCGCTCGTCCTCGTCCGCTGCCGGAACGTCCAGCGGCACCTGGTGGAACGCCCTCAGCCAGTCCCTCGTGAGCCGCAGGCTCTCCTGACTCCAGCCCCTGGCCGCCCGCAGACCGTCGAGCCGGCGCGCCAGCCGGGCGGAGGCGCGCGACCAGTGTGCGGTGGTCGACGCGTCCCAGTCGCCCTGCCTCAGGTCCTCGGCGATATCGGCCAGCACGTCACCCGTCTCCTGCGCGAGAGCCGCCAGGTTCTCGCGTACGTCGCGCAGGTGGACCGGAGGCAGAACCAGGGCGTTGACGGCGATCCCGATGGCGGCCCCGAGGGCGGCCTGAGCGAGGCGGTGGCTGATCGCGGAGGTTGTCACGGTGTCCGAGGAGAGCGTGAACAGGGCGGTGGTCGTGGCGTAGATGCCCTGGTCGCCGAAGCGGGGCCAGTTGGCGAGCAGCATCAGCACCGGAACGGACAGCGCGAGGGCGGCCAGGGTGTTGCCCGTGAGGACCTGTGCCGCCGAGGCCAGCAGTGTGCCGACGCAGATCGCCGCGAACTGCTGGGCCCCCTGCCGCAGCGAGCTGTAGACCGTGGCCTGCACCAGGACCACGGCCACCCAGGGCGCCATCAGCGCCATCGGGTCGGCAAGCCATACATCCGCCACGATCCAGGCGAGCAGCGCCGCCGCGGCGGCCTTGAGCGACTGCACGAGGAGGTCGCGTTCCCTGCCCGGCTCCCGCCCGGCCCGCCGCGCGGCATCGGCCACGGTCAGCATCTCGTTCCGCACCCGGTCCTTGGCCTCGGTCACACGGATCATCCGGCCCGGGTAACCGGAGAGACGGGACGCGTACACATCCCGGCCCCTCGGCGCTACGAGGTCACACCGGCCGGCACTTCCCGATGCCGCGCCCACGCCAGCAGCTCGTCCGCCGATCATGCGCTCGGCGGGCAGCGCCGCGACCGCGTCCGCCGCCGTGCGGAACGCCCGTACGCGATAGGTGAGGGCCTGGGACCGTTCCAGCAGGAAGGCGATCCGGTCCAGGGCCTCGGCCGGTCCATGCCACCAGCGTCGCGCCATTCGGGCGGCTCCGTACGGCGGCCACCTCAGCCCTGCTGTGCCACCATGAAGTGCGAGCCTCGTTCGGACGCCGGCCCTGTCGGCGCAGCCCAGTGCCACGACCGGCATCGCCGCCCCGGCAGGCTCAGCGGCGGCACGCGTGTGGAACTGGTGGGATCATGACTGAAATCGCAAGCCCCTACATTTCGCACCCGCGGATCATGGTGCTGGGCGTACAGCCCGGTAATCCGCCCTTCCGCATCGTGGAGATCGACGGTGCCGTCATCGGCGAGGCCAAGTCCTTCACCGACGTCTTGGTCGCCGCCGCGGCGTACGGCATCCCGGTACACGACGCCGACGACCCCGAGACTGTCCGCTGGGTGGGCGGCGACAAGCACACCTGGACGATCCACTAGCGTCCGCTGTGGCCCACGACACCCCTTGAGTAAGGGAACCGCGAGGAGTCGGCGGGGAGTCTTACCTCTGCGAACACTGATCATCGGTACAAGGAGACAGTGAACGTGGAGTTCTTAGCACTACGCCCCAGCCGCCGCGCGGTGCTCGCCCTCGGCGCCGGTACGGCCCTCGCCTCCGCCGTGTTCGCGCATGGGCCGGCCCATGCGGCCTCGTCGGGTGCGGTGGACGACATCTCGCGGTCGCTGAACGATCTCGAGCGGGAGCATTCCGCCCGGCTCGGGGTGTTCGGACGCAACACCGTGACCGGCCGAAGCGTGTTGTATCGCGCGGACGAGGCCTTTCCGATGTGCTCGGTGTTCAAGACGCTCGCTGCCGCCGCCGTCCTGAGGGACCTCGACCGGCATGGCGAGTTCCTCGCCCTGCGCATCAGGTACACCGAGCAGGACGTCGAAGAATCGGGCGGCGCCCCGGTCACCGGTACGGAGGAGAACCTCGCGAACGGCATGACCGTGGCCGAACTGTGCGAGGCCGCCATCGCCTACAGCGACAACGCCGCCGCGAACCTCCTGCTCCGCGAACTCGGCGGCCCCACGGCCATCACCCGCTTCTGCCGCTCGATCGGGGACAGGACGACCCGGCTCGACCGCTGGGAGCCCGACCTCAACTCGGCCGAACCAGGGCGCGTGACGGACACCTCGAGCCCGGCCGCCATCGGGTGGACGTATGCGAAGCTCGCCCTCGGCGACGCCCTCACGCCCCGGGACCGGCGGCAGTTGACCGCATGGCTCCTCGCCAACACCACCAGCACCAACCGCTTCCGCGCAGGCCTGCCCCAGGACTGGACCCTCGGCGACAAGACGGGCACCGGCAAGTACGGCACCACCAACGACGTGGGCATCGCCTGGACACCGGACGGCACCCCGATCGTGCTGGCCGTCCTGTCCACGAAGCCCAACGCCGACCCCGACACCCCGATGGACGAACCACTCGTAGCCAAGACCGCCAACCTCCTGGCAAAGGCACTCACCTAAAGCGCCCAGAAAAAGCCCACACCCCAACGCACCAGCACCCTCCCCCCGGCGGGAGGGGTCGTGGGCCGGTGCGTCGTATGCCCGTCGCGTAGGTTCTGTCTCAGGAAACCAGGACCCTGTACCAGCAAAGGGCCGTACGCCCGGCCTGCGACGGGCTGACGCACCGGCCCACGGCCCCGACCCACCCACGCACCCCAGGGGCGCGGGGAACGGCGCGACCAGCCACAACGCACCCGCACCCGCCCAACCGCCGGAGGCACCCCGCGCGACCAGCCACAACGCACCCGCACCCAAAAACCGCACAACCAGCGGAGCGCTCAGCGTTCACGGGGATGCACGGCCCGCCCCATGCGCCTGCCGAGGAGCAGATAACCGACCATCGCCCCGGTGGTGTTGAGCAGCACGTCATCGATGTCGAAGGCGCGCCCGGTGACCAGCGCCCCCTGCACCAGCTCGACGAGCAGCATCACCGCCGCGGTCAGCGCGAGCACCCGCAGGATTCCGCGCGCCCGGGGGAGTACCACGGGCAGCAGGATCCCGAAGGGGACGCCGAGGAGGAGGTTGCCGCCGATCTGCCTGGCCGCGTCGCGGAGTTCGGGCTGGTCCAGGTAGGCCCGCAGGGAGCGGCCGGGGTGCAGATTGCTGTGCGTCAGCGCCTCGGAGGCGGGCGAGGGCTGGAGCGTGATCCGGGCCAGCGCGGCGGCGAACGCCACCATGGCGGCGACGGCTACCACCAGCACCAGCAGGCGTACGACGAGGGGCAGGGGACGTCGGCCGCTCGGTGCGGGCGTCGGCTTACGGCCAGACTTCGTCGTACGAGCCGTACGGGAGCGGGACTTTGAGGCGCTTGAGCGGGACTTCGGGGCACTAGAGCCTGATTTCGAGGCGCCTGAACCTGATTTCGAGGCGCCTGAACCTGATTTCGAGGCGCCTGAGCCTGATTTCGGGGTGCCTGAGCCTGATTTCGGGGTGCCGGAACGGGACTTCGGCGTGCCAGACCGGGACTTCGGGGCACGGGCCATGCAACCCTCCAGCGTTCAAGTGACGCTTCAACAAAGACAGTTACCCGCGAAACGGTCGACGATGCCGACGACCGGGTCCGAACCAGCCACTCCGAGTTTTTCCCCGCGATACCGGGGGACTCCGGGCGCAAACGCGTCGCGCGCCGCCGCCGGACAACCCCCGGACGGTGTTTGGATGACGTGTCGGACATGCCGGGTGAAAAGGGTCAAAGGTTCGGAGGTGGTGTGCGCATGACGCGACGTACGACCCTGCTCCGCGCCCTGGCCGAAGTCCTCGCCTGGTGGGTCGCCCTGGGCGTCCTCTGGCTGGTGTTCATCACCACCGTGGATGCCCTGGAGTTGGTGGTGGGCGCGGGCGCCGCCCTCCTCGGGGCCGTCGCGGCGCGTGCCGCGCGCCGGGCGGTGGGTGCGGGATGAACGGCTGGACCGCCACGGCGACGGCCGCGCTCGCCGGGGGTGGCGCGGCGGTGGTGTGGGGCGTGGCCACGGGCCCGCTGCGGCGCCGGGTCGTCGCGCAGAACCTGTCCACCACGCTGTTCTGTCCCGCCCTGCTGCTGCTCGCCCAGGGCTACGGCAGACCGTCGTACGTCGAT
Organism: Streptomyces pseudoechinosporeus; assembly: GCF_054783935.1. NCBI lineage: Bacteria > Bacillati > Actinomycetota > Actinomycetes > Kitasatosporales > Streptomycetaceae > Streptomyces > Streptomyces pseudoechinosporeus. Next base: position 160,306 of record NZ_BAAGPS010000024.1, on the reverse strand, counting down.
ATCGCCCTGGTCCTCGCCCTCCTGGGCCCCGTCGGAACCCTCGTCTTCGCCCGGCTGCTCGCCGAGGACCTCGATGAGGATCCGCCGCGAGCCCGTGCGCTCACCTGGGTGGCCGCGGGCTTCGTCGCGGCGGTCGTCCTCGCGGTGTGCGTGGCCACCGGACCGGGCCGGGCCATGGTGAAACTCCTGGTGACGGGCGTGCTGTTGACCGGCGGCACCCTCGTCGCGTCCCGGGCGCTGGCCCACGGCATGCCCAAGGACGAGGACCGCCATGGATGACCTGCTGATCGCCGTCGCCCTGCTGCTGGTCGCCGCCACCGCGACCGCCGCCGTCGCGGTCCGCGATCCCGTACGCCAGGCCCTGGTCCTCGCCGTGCTCGGCGTCGCGCTCGCCCTGCTGTTCACCGTGCTCCAGGCCCCCGACGTGGCCCTCTCCCAACTCGCCGTCGGATCGGCCCTCACCCCGCTGCTACTGCTCCTCTCGGTGCGCAAGGTGCGGCGGCAACGGAAGGGGCGTACGGAATGACCAGGCGTGTACGGCTGTGGATCCTCGCCGTCGGCGGCGCCGGCCTCGCGGTGCTCCTCGTCGCTGCCTGCCTGGAACTGCCCGGTTTCGGCGGCGACCAACACCCCTACGGGGACCGGGCGGTGCGCGAGTCGCTGGCCCGGCACACCGCCAACACGGTGTCGTCCGTCATCTTCGACCAGCGCGCCTTCGACACGATGGGCGAGATGACCATCCTCTTCGCGGCGATCCTGGGCACCGTCGTCCTGCTCCGCCAGACCCGCGAGGAACACCGCGCCCACCCGGCACCCGCACAAGTGGCCGTCCCCGTACGCCGCTACGCGCTCCTCACACTCCCGGTGGCCCTCCTCACCGGCCTGCACGTCATCGCCCACGGACAGCTCAGCCCCGGCGGCGGCTTCCAGGGCGGCGTGGTCGCCGCGACCGCCCTGCACCTGCTGTACCTCGGCGCCGACTACCGCGCCCTGGAACGGATCCGGCCGGTCGGCCTGTACGAGGTGGGCGACGCGCTCGGGGCGTCCGCGTATCTGGTCCTGGGGTTCGCGGGGGTGCTGGCCGGCACGGCCTTCCTCGCCAACACGCTCCTCCCGTACGGCACTTTCAACACGCTGTCCTCCGGTGGCGCCGTCCCGCTGCTGAACGCGGCCATCAGTATGGAGGTCGCCTGCGCGGTGGTCGTCCTGCTCGCCCGCTTCCTGGACCAGGCCGTCGAGATCGAGGAGACCGAGGAGAACAGCACAGCCGCCGAATCGACGAGCGAGGAGCCCGAGAAGCCGGACGAGAACGAGGAGAACGGGGAGTGAGCCGACCATGATGTCCGTCCTGCCGTACCTGATCGCCGTGTGGATCTTCCTCGTCGGCTGCTACGGCCTTGCCACCAGCCGCAATCTCATCCACGCCGTCGGCTGCCTGTCGGTCTGCCAGGCGGCCACCTACGTCCTGCTGCTCGCCGTGGGCTACCGCGACGACGCCACCGCCCCGGTCCACTCGGACCTCGAGCCCGGCTCCCGGCCCGTGGTGGACCCGGTCGTGCAGGCCCTGGCCCTCACCGACGTGGTCGTGGGCGCCACTGTCACCGCCCTGCTGCTCGCCCTCGTCCTGCAGATCGCCAAACGCCACGGCACCCTCGCCCCGGACGAACTCTCCGAGCTGCGCGGCTGATGAACCACCCGAACCATCTGCTGCCGCTGCTCGTCGCCGTCCCCCTCCTCGGCGCCGCCCTGCTCGTCGCCGGTGGCCGCCGACTGCCGCGCGCCTGGGCCGAGTCGGCGGGCTGCGCCGTCTCGGCGGCCACGGCGGGCCTCGCGATCTTCCTGGCCCTCCAGTCCTCGCCGGCCCTGGTGGAATGGGTGGGCGACTGGGCGCCCCGCGACGGCGCGAGCGTGGGCATCATGCTCGTCGGGGACGGGCCGGGGCTCGGCATGGCGGCGCTCGCCTCTCTGCTGACCCTGGCGGCACTGGCGTACTCCTGGCACTACTTCGACGAACCGCCACGCCGTCACGCGGGCTCCTTCCCTGCGCTCATGCTGCTCTTCCAGGGCGGCATGTGCGGCTTCGCGATCGCGGGCGACCTGTTCAACGCCTTCGTCTTCTTCGAGTTGATGAGCGTCGTGGCCTACGCCCTGACGGGCCATCGGGTCGAGGAGGCCAGGGCCGTGCAGGGCGCGTTGACCTTCGGAGTGATCAACTCCCCTGGCACGTATGCCATGTTGATGGGCATCGGGCTGCTGTACGCGCGTACCGGCGAGCTCGCCATGGCACAGATCGGACGGCGGCTGGACACGGAAGGGCCACCCGACGCGCTGGTCCTCGCCGCCTTCGTCCTCGTCCTGACCGGGCTGCTCGTCAAGGCCGCGGCCGTTCCCTTCCACTTCTGGCTGCCGGACGCGCACGCGGTCGCGCCGACACCGGTGTGCATGCTGCTGTCCGGCGTGATGGTCGAGCTCGGCGTGTACGGAGTGTGGCGCGTGTACGGAGACGTCTTCGCGGGCCCGGGCGGCATCCCGGCGGCGGACCTTCAGCGTGTGCTGCTGGTGCTGGGTGTGCTGACGGGGGTGGTCGGCGCGGTGATGTGCTGGTACCAGCGGCACATCAAACGCCTGCTGGCGTACTCGACGGTCGCCCACATAGGGCTGTTCCTCACCGGCATCGGCGTACTCACCCCGGCGTCGGACGGCGGAGTCGGGCTGTACATCCTCGGCCACGCCGGAGTGAAGGCCGCCCTCTTCGCCTGCGCGGGCATCGTCCTCGACCGGTACGGCAGCGTCGACGAGTACGCGCTGCACGGGCGCGCCCGGGAGCTGCGCGGGGTCGCGGCACTGTTCGTCGTCGGGGCGCTGGGCCTGGCCGGACTGCCGCCGTTCGGCACCGCACTGGGCAAGGCGCTCACCGAGGAGGCGGCCGGGCCCGCGCTGACCGTGCTCTACGTGGCCGTGTCGACGGTTACCGCGGGTGCCGTACTGCGGGTCACCGCGCGCGTGTTCCTCGGGCTCGGTCCGAAACCCGAGGAACACCCCGCGTACGAGACGACCGGCGCCGGTGAGCCGCCCGAGACCCGGCGGCGGCTCAAGCGCGTACCGGACACCATGACGACCGTCCCCGCGGTGCTGCTCGCCGCCTCGCTCACCGTCGGCGTGGCGCCGGGCTTCGCCACCGTCGTGGACCACGCCGTGAACGAGGCGGGCGCCGGGGCAGCGTTCGCCTCACCCCACTGGACCCCGGCCGGAGTACTTCTGGGCCTGACCTCGACCCTCCTGGCCGTGGGCCTCGCCGGGCTCGCCGTCACCCGGCGGACCTGGCTGCCGGGCGAGGCCTGGGCCGGACCGCTGCGCCGCCTGCAGTCCGGCCACATCGGGGACTACGTGGCCTGGCTGCTCGCGGGCGCGGCGCTGCTGGGCGGCCTGGCCCTGCCCGGCATCCATACCGGCTGAGGACGGCATGTCACCGGCCGGGGACGGCATGGGTCACCGTGTGAGGACGGCGTGGGGCTCATGCCCCGTAGGTCACATTCACCTCCTTGAAGCCCAAGGAGCCCAGCAGTCCCTTGAGCATGCCGGTGGTGTTCTCCTCGGCGCGGGCGGTGAGCCGACTGTCCTTCGCCGCGTCGCCGATGTGCCGGGCGGCGAGCCGCTGCACGGCGCGTTCGTCGTTCGGGTTGTCCGAGAAGATGTCGCCGAGCCGGTCCAGGAGACCTCGCTGCTTGGACACGGCGTACGACTGGTCGGGGTCGAGGGCGGGCTTGCCCAGTGCGGCGTGCGGGAGTTTGAGCGTGGCGGACGTGCGGTCCTCGTTGACCGTCACGTCCTTCTCGCCGACCTTTCCGAGGTCCACATAGGCGTCCACGGTGCCGGCACCCACGTACAGGGTGCGGGTGCCGCGGAGTGCGTCGGGCAGGAACCGGGCGTCCTTCTCCAGATCCACCACCACCTGGAAGTTGCCGGAGGCGGCGTCGTAACGGCTGATGTCCTGGATCGACTTGAGGAGCGTGGGCCCCGAACGGTCGTGGGTGTCCTCGCGGAACACATCGCCCAGGCCGGGCAGCAGACTGAGCCGCAGTCCGGCGAAGAGCACCACCAGTACCAGGAGCACCGCGCTCAGGAGCTTCGCCCATCCGGGCAGGCGCTTCAGGGACGTCGTCATGTGAACGACCTCCTTCCCGTCTGATGAATACCCCTCAAATCCCTTGGGAGACCGCTCCCTTGACCGAATACGACCGATGACGGGGGCACTGACGGCGCACTGAGCGCTCCGCTGCGATTGCGGTTCGAAGCTGCGGGTGGGTCGTGGCTGGTCGCTCCCCCACTCTCGGCTCCTCCCCCACTCTCGGCTTCGCTCGAGCGGGGGGACCCCCATGAGCGGGGGGACCCCATCGCGGCGGAGCCGCACATTGATGGCGGAGCCGCACATTGATACAGCCCCGCGCCCCTGAAGGGGCGCCCGCTGCGACTGCCGGTGAGCGGGTGAGCCAGTGACCGGGGGCTTTGGCGCGAGGTCCGCAGCCGCCGATCGGTGCGGCTCGTCCTACCCGCGTATTCTGAAGAAAAGGCCGCAAACAGTGAGAGAACGCGGCGACAGGACCAAGCGAAGCGCGCTCGGCGTCACCCAGGTGATCAGGAGGGCCTGCAGTGTCCAAGGCGAAGTTCGAGCGGACCAAACCGCATGTGAACATTGGGACCATCGGTCATATCGACCACGGTAAGACGACCCTCACGGCAGCCATGACGAAGGTGCTGCACGACAGGTTCCCCGACCTGAACCCGTACACGCCGTTCGAGCAGATCGACAAGGCGCCGGAGGAACGTCAGCGCGGCATCACGATCTCGATCGCGCATGTCGAGTACCAGACGGAGAACCGGCACTACGCGCACGTCGACTGCCCCGGTCACGCGGACTACATCAAGAACATGATCACGGGCGCGGCGCAGATGGACGGGGCGATCCTCGTGGTCGCCGCCACGGACGGCCCGATGCCGCAGACCAAGGAGCACGTCCTGCTCGCGCGTCAGGTCGGCGTGCCGTACATCGTCGTCGCTCTGAACAAGGCCGACATGGTGGACGACGAGGAGATCCTCGAGCTCGTCGAACTGGAGGTGCGTGAGCTCCTCACCGAGTACGAGTTCCCGGGCGACGACGTCCCGGTCGTCCGCGTCTCCGCGCTCAAGGCCCTCGAGGGCGACGAGCGGTGGGGCCAGTCGGTTCTCGAACTCCTCAGGGCCGTCGACGAGTTCATCCCCGAGCCGGTACGCGACATCGACCAGCCGTTCCTGATGCCGATCGAGGACGTCTTCACCATCACGGGCCGCGGTACGGTCGTCACCGGCCGTATCGAGCGTGGCGTACTCAAGGTCAACGAGACCGTCGACATCATCGGCATCAAGCCGGAGAAGACCACCACCACGGTCACCGGCATCGAGATGTTCCGCAAGCTCCTCGACGAGGGCCGGGCCGGTGAGAACTGCGGTCTGCTGCTGCGCGGCGTGAAGCGTGAGGACGTGGAGCGCGGCCAGGTCATCATCAAGCCGGGCTCGGTGACCCCGCACACCGAGTTCGAGGCGCGGTCGTACATCCTGTCCAAGGACGAGGGTGGCCGCCACACGCCGTTCTTCAACAACTACCGTCCACAGTTCTACTTCCGTACGACGGACGTGACCGGCGTGGTGACCCTGCCGCAGGGCACCGAGATGGTCATGCCGGGCGACAACACCACCATGCACGTCGAGCTCATCCAGCCCGTCGCCATGGAGGAGGGGCTGAAGTTCGCCATCCGTGAGGGCGGCCGGACGGTCGGCGCCGGTCAGGTGACCAAGATCGAGAAGTAGTCCCAGGGGACTTCCGGGGCACCTCCGGGGCGGGTCACAGGCAGGTGGTCATACGGAGCCGGAGGTGGCTTCGGACTGTCCAAGGGCCTCGTCCAGAGTCGGCAGCGGGGGCAGAAGCGCGTCGAGCCCGGTCACCTGGAAGATGCGTAGGGTCAGCGGGTGGGTGCAGACCAACCGCAGCCGCCCGCCCTGGGCGAGGGTGCGGCGCCGGGCACGGTAGAGCAGGCGCAGTCCCGAGCAGTCGAGGAACTCGATGTGCCGCAGGTCGAGCACGACCTGTGCGCCGGGACGCGCCGTCGCCGCGTCCAGGAACGGGACGATCTCCAGCGCCGCGATGATGTCGATGTCGCCGTGGAACTCCAGCACGGTGTACCCGCGGTCCCGGTGGACGTGCAGATGCGGAGTGAGGGTCTCGGTTCCGTTGCGCACGCCGACATCACCTCACCGTTCCCCGCGCTGGAACACCCTGGAATCTATCCCCGATGGGGTGAATTCCAGCATGTTCGATTGACATATGTCTTGGGTTTGCGGGGGTTCGACGCCCAACGGTTATGGGCCTGGATCCGTACGACCGGTCGTCGCGACGGGATGGCTGTGCCGCTACGACAGCGCGTGCCACGCCTTCGACAGCGCAAGGCGGAACTGGTCGGCCTGGTGCGCGGTGAGATCCCGGACCATGCGTTCCTCGAGCTCCCTCACGGGTTCGGCGTGCCGTGCGAGCAGATCGCGGCCAGACTCGGTGAGGAGGATGAGGAGCTCCCGTCGGTTACGGGGGTTGCGCTCGCGACGTACCAGGCCACGGCTCTCCAGGGCCCGGACCACATCGGCCACGGACTGCGCGGTGACGAACGAGTCGCGCGCGAGCTGCGCCGCGGACAGACCGTCGTGCCGCTCCAGAACGGTGAGTGAGGTGTACTGCAGCGCCGTGATCCCCGACGGTTTGAGCAACTCGTCCAGATGGGAACGCACCACGAGTTCCACCTGCTTGATCATGTAGAGGAGCGACGGAGGTGCCTTGGTGGATGCCTTGGTGCCGACCATGAGGTCAGCCTAGGGCATTGACAGGAAACCTGTCTGTAATGAGACTGCGAACCAACAGGAATCCTGTTGATTGAATCTTGGCGAACAAGGCTGGGGAGTGGGCATGACCACCTTCGAGAGCGAGCCCGGACAGCTGTTCATCGGCGGGCAGTGGCGGGACGGGTCCAGTGGGGCGCGCACGGACGTGATCGACCCGTCCACCGGGCAGGTGGTCACGACGGTCGCGGAGGCCGATGCCTCCGACGTCGACGCGGCCGTACGGGCCGCCCGCGACGCCTTCGACAACAGCGGCTGGGCCACGCTGAGCGGCCGTGAGCGCGGCCGTGTGCTGCACCGGGTCGCCGAGCTGATCCGGGAGAACGCGGACGAGATCGCGAACCTGGAGAGCCTCGACGTAGGCAAGCCGATCTCGCTGTGCCACGCCGTCGATGTGACGAACGCGGCCAACGACTACGAGTACTACGCCTCCCTCGCCTGGACCCTGGACGGCGCGACCCGTGACACCCCGCTCAACGCCCACGCCTACACCCGGCGCGGCCCGCTCGGGGTGGTCGCCGCGATCACGCCCTTCAACTTCCCGCTGATCCTGGCCGGTTCGAAGATCGCCCCGGCGCTCGCGGCCGGCAACACAGTGGTGCACAAGCCCGCCGACGAGACCCCGCTCAGCGCCCTCTACATGGCCGGCCTGCTCAAGAAGGCAGGCGTCCCGGACGGCGTCTACAACGTCGTCACCGGCACCGGCCCGGTCGCCGGTGAGGCGCTGCTGCGCAACCCCGGCATCGACAAGGTGGCCTTCACCGGCTCGACCGCGGTCGGCCGGCACGCGGCGAGCATCGCGGGCGAGGCCCTCAAGCCGGTCACGATGGAGCTCGGCGGCAACGCGGCCCACATCGTCTTCGAGGACGCCGACATCGAGAAGGCCATCGGCGCCGTCATCAAGGGCTTCGTTTTCAACACGGGTCAGTTCTGCATGGGCGGCCCGCGCCTGCTGGTCGCCCGCCCGCTGTACGACACCGTGGTCGGCATCCTCGCCGACGCCGTGCCCGGCGTGCCCATCGGCGACCCCCGGCAGCCCGAGACCGTCATCGGCCCGATGGCGGGGGAGAAGCACCTGAAGAAGGTCGAGGAGTACGTCGAACTGGCCCGCAAGGAGGGCGCCCGCATCGTCTGCGGCGGTGAGCGCCTCGACCTGAACGGCGGCTTCTACTACAAGCCCACGGTGATCGCGGACGTGAGCAACGACTCCCGTCTCGTCCAGGAGGAGATCTTCGGCCCGGTCCTGACCGTGCAGCCCTTCGACTCCGAGGACGAGGCCGTCGAGATGGCCAACTCCACGCCGTACGGCCTGGCTTCGGGCATCCAGACCACCAACCTCGCCCGCGCGCACCGCGTCGCCGACCGTATCGAGGCCGGCATCGTCTGGGTCAACGACTGGGCGATGCTCGACCCCAACGTCCCCTTCGGCGGGGTCAAGGCCTCCGGCTTCGGCCGTGAGTACGGGCCCGAGGCGCTCGCCGCGTACACCAAGGTCAAGTCCGTCGTCATATCGCTCGACTGACCGCTCCCGTCTCTCGTCACTCTCGTAAGGAGTTGAGTATGTCCACCACTCGTGCAGCCGTGGTCGAGTCCGGGGGAGCGCCGTTCACGCTGTCCACCGTCGAGCTCGACGAACCGCGCCCCAACGAGGCGCTCGTCCGGATGGTCGCCGCCGGGCTGTGCCACACCGACCTCGGTGTGGCCGGCGGCGGTCTGCCGTTCCCGCTGCCCGGAATCCTCGGGCACGAGGGCGCGGGCGTCGTCGAGGCCGTCGGCTCGGACGTCACCGGCATCGAGCCCGGCGACCACGTCCTGATGTCCTTCACCTCCTGCGGCAGCTGCAAGAACTGCCGCGACGGCCACCCGGCCTACTGCGCCACCTGGCTGCCGCTGAACCTGATCGGCGGGCGCAGGCCCGACGGCACCAGCCCCATCAGCCGCGACGGCGAACCCCTCGGCGGCCACTTCTTCGGCCAGTCCTCGTTCGCCGAGCGGGCGTTGGTGGACCAGCGGAGCCTCGTCAAGGTCGACCGGGACGTACCGCTGGAGTCCATCGCCCCGCTGGGCTGCGGCGTGCAGACCGGGGTGGGCGCCGTGTGGAACGTACTGGAGCCCAGGACGGGCGACACGCTGGTGATCCTCGGGGCCGGCGCGGTCGGTCTGTCCGCGGTGATGGCCGCCGCCATGACGCCCGCGACCACGGTGATCGCCGTCGACAAGGTGGCCGAACGGCTGGAGCTGGCCCGCGAGTTGGGCGCCACGCACACCGTGAACGCCGGTGACGGGGACATCCTGGAGGCGATCCAGCTGATCACGGACGGCGCCGGAGCCGACGGGGTCGTGGAGACCACCGGCAGTGTCGCCGTCCTGCGCACGGGCGTGGACGCGCTCGCCGCGCGCGGCACGGTGGTCATCGTCGGCGCCCCGCCGTTCGGCTCGGAGGTCGCCCTGGACGTCAACGGAATGCTCGGCGGCAAGCGCGTGGTGGGCCTCACCCTCGGCGACAACGAGACCCAGACCGCGATACCCGCCCTGGTCAAGCTGGTTCGCGAGGGCCGACTGCCGCTGGAGCGGCTGATCAGCAAGTACGCCTTCGAGGACATCGGGCAGGCCGTACAGGACATGGGCGCGGGCAAGGCGATCAAGCCGGTACTGACCTTTGGCTGACGGGTGAGCAAGGGGCGCCCCGCGATGCCCTGCGATGGGGCGCCCCTTCAGCCGGGCCGGGTGGCAGCGGTGATGGCAGGCCCTACCGGCTCCCTACTGGCTGAGGTTCAGGGTGACGAGCAGGCGCCACACCCGGTGTGCGATCTCCTCCGGGGTGGCCTCGATGAGTCCGTGCAGCCAGTCGGCGAGGACACCGGCGAAGGTCGCGGCCACGGCGGAAGCGATGAGCGGTGCCTCAGGGGCGCCGACGAGTTCGCGCTCGGCCTGGCTGCGGGCGCGCAGGTCGTGATGCAGTACGCGGCCCAGCGGGCCCTGGCCGCCCGGGCTCAACAGGGCGCGGTAGAGCGGGGCGTGCGGGGGCAGCCCCTCGAAGAACGCCAGCAGCGCGGGTGGCGCGGACCTGGGGTCGGGCCGGCCGCGCCAGGCGTGCAGGGCGTCCACGGCATCGCGTACGACATCGGCGCAGGCGTCGACCGCGAGCGCCTCCAGGTCGGCGTAGTGCAGATAGAACGTGGCCCGGCCGACTCCGGCTCCGCGCACCAGCGCCGCGACGCTGACCTCCGACAGCGGGCGCCGCGCGCACTCGTCGAGGAGGGCGCGGCGCAGCTTGGCCCGGGTGCGTTCGGCTCGGGGGTCGGGGGCTGAGGCTGGGGTCACTGGGAGACGAGGACGGCGATCAGGGCGAGCGTGCCGGGCAGTGCCTGGGCGAACAGGATGCGGCGGTTCGCGGTCACGGCTCCATAGACGCCCGCGACGATCACGCACACCAGGAAGAAGACCTGCGCACGGAACCCGGTCGGATCCCCGGCGACCAGTCCCCACACGAGGCCCGCGGCGAGAAACCCGTTGTAGAGCCCCTGGTTCGCAGCCATCGCCGCGGTGGCCCGCGCCATCTCCGGCTCGAACCCGTGCAGCCCCCGCCCCGGCTTCCGCTCCCACAGAAACATCTCCAGAACCAGGATGTAGGCGTGCAGGGCAGCCACCAGCCCGACCAATACGTTCGCGAGCACTGCCATGACGAGGGGCTCCTCTGAGGGGGTGGGTGTCGCCTGTTGCCCTGGGGATTTCCTGGACAGATGTCCACCATACATGGACAGCTGCCCAGGAACTGCCGCAGGGCTCCTCGCGACCCGTCGTCAGACTCGCCCGCTACTGAAAGGGGTGGGGGAGGGGCTTGTCACTTCAGGACAAGGGGAGTTCCGGTCCGCGCCGGCTCCCGACGCGACCGTACCCACCGCTGCCGTACCCACCGCTGCCGTACCCGCCGATGGCGTCCTCGGCGGCGCAGCGTCACCAGCGTGACGAACGCGCCCGCCAGCACAGAGCACGCCGCCAGCCGCAGCCCGATGTCGTACCCCTCCAGAAACGCGCTGCGCGGATCCGTGCCCGCCCGCAGCTCGGAGCGCTCGCGCCGGGTGAGGACGACACCGACCAGCACCACCCCGAACACCCCCGAGACTTCGCGCGCCGCACTCACCAGACCCGTCGCCATCCCCGTCCGGGCGTCCGGGACCTGGGCCAGACAGCGCACCGTCAGCGGAGTGGTGAGCGCCGAACCCGCGCCGATCAGCAGCAGCCCCGGCTGAAGGTCCCAGTAGCCGGCGTGCGCGCCCGTCCCCGAGACGTACAGCAGACCGGCCGCCACCACGCCGAGCCCCGCCGCGATCGACACATGGGCGCCCAGTACGCGAGCGGCCCGCTCGGCCAGCGGTGTGCAGAGCAGCAGCGCTCCCGCCAGCGGCAGGAAGGCCAGCCCCGCCTTGGTCGGTGAGAAGCCGAGTACCCGCTGGAGGTAGAGGGCTGTGAAGAAGAAGACGCCGTTCACGCCGATGCCCCACAACACCTGCGCGATCACCCCGCCCGTGAGGAACCGGTCGCGCAGCAGCCCGAGTTCGACGAGCGGCCGGTCGGTCCGGGCCTCCACGACGAGGAACACACACGCGGCGACGGCGGAAACACCCAGGCACAGTGGTACGGGCGCGGCGCCGAACCCGTGCTCTGTGCCCCGCACCAGCCCGTACGTCAGCAGATAGAGCGCGAGGACGGAGAACAGCACCCCCGGCAGATCGAGCCCGCCGCGCCGGGACGCAGACCCAGACCCTTTCGGTCTGGCGGGCACCGCGGGCATCAGCAGCAGAGCGACGATCCCGAAGGGTACGTTCAGCGCGAACACCCAGCCCCAGCTCCACTGTTGGGTGACGAAGCCGCCGACCACGGGCCCCATTGCCAGCGCGACCGCGAGCGCCGCCGTCCACAGGCCGATGGCCATCGACTGCCGTCGCGCGGGCAGATCGGCGGCGATCAGGGCCAGCGAGGCCGGGATGATCAGCGCGGCCCCGACCCCTTGCACCGTACGGGCCGCGATCAGCGTGCCACCGCTGTCCGCGACGGCCGCAGCAGCCGACGCCGCCGTGAAGACCACGACTCCCACCGTCAGTACGGACCGGCGCCCGAAGAGATCGGTCAGCCGCCCGCCGGGCAGCAGCAGAGCGCCGAAACTGAGTACGTAACTGCTGGCCACCCACTCCAAGTCCGTGACGCTCAGCCCCAGTTCGCGCTGCACGGTCGGCAGGGCCACGTTGATGACCGTGTTGTCGAGGGTCGTGATGAACCCGGTCAGCGTGAGCAGGGAAAGCAGCGCGAACAGCCGTGTACGTCCCACGAATCGGCTCCTTCCGCCGTCCCCCGGATTGTCGGCGGCGCGGCGTCGCACTGGCTTTGGCCCATGGCATGGAATCGGTGGCCGACTTTGTCAGCGAACTGACAGAACGCGGCAGACGAACTGTCAGTACGTCCCCTAACCCCTCAGCCCGCGGAGGCGGAACCTGGTGCACCGCCTCAACTCGCGCAGCCTCAACTCGCGCCGTCCCCCTCACAGTTGGAGTCGCCATGCCGCCCGCCCAGCCAACTGTCGAAGCAACCGAAGCCACCCTCATGACGGACCATCTGCGGCACTGGGCCAGGCACCGGCCGCAGCAACGCGTCCTCAGCCACGTCGACTTCCCCGACACCGCTCCCACGGGACGCCACCGCACCCTCGGCTGGCGCGCCCTCGACGCCCGCGCCAGAGCCGTCGCCGACCACCTCGTCACGGTCGCCTCGCCCGGCGAACGCGCCGCCCTCGTCCTGCCGCAAGGGCTCGACTACGCGGCCGCGTTCCTCGGCTGCCTGTACGCCCGCGTGATCGCCGTACCCCTCTTCGGCCCCGGACTCCCGGGCCACGAAGGAAGACTGGCGGGAGTCCTCGCCGACTGCGAACCCGCCTGTCTGCTCACCGACTCCGCCACGGCATCCTCCGTACGCGCCTTCGTACGGGACCGCGAACTGCCGGACGTACCGGTCGTCCCCGTCGATCAACTGCCCAGCAGGCACACCGGATTTGACCCTGAGGACGAGCCGGAAGCGAGGCCCGAGCCCGGCGACATCGCCTACCTCCAGTACACCTCCGGCTCCACCCGCAGCCCGTCCGGCGTGATGATCAGCCACGCCAATGTCGTCGCCAACGCCCGCCAGGCCATCGACGCGTTCATCGCCGATCCGCGGACCACCACGACGGTCGGCTGGCTGCCGCTCTTCCACGACATGGGCCTGGTCCTCAGCATCGCCGCCCCCGTGATCGGCGGCTTTCCGTCCGTCCTCATGGACCCCGTCGCCTTCCTCCAGGACCCCTCCCGCTGGCTGCGCCTCCTCGGCTCGTACGAGGGGACTGTCAGCGCCGCCCCGAACTTCGCCTACGACTACTGCGTGGCGCGTACGGATCCGGCGCTGGTCGACGAACTGGACCTGTTCCGCGTACGCGTGCTCATCAACGGCAGTGAGCCGGTGCGCGCGGGGACGGTGGACCGCTTCCGCACCAGGTTCGCGCCCGCCGGACTCGACCCGGCCGCGCACTGTCCCGCGTACGGACTGGCGGAGGCCACGGTGTTCGCGACCGCGGACGCTTCCGACGTACCGCCCTCGACCGTGGCCTGCGATGCCGACGCGCTCGCGCAGGGGCGCGTGGAGGAGGCGCCGGACGCGGCGACGGCGGCTGTGCTTGTCTCGTGCGGGACGCCCGTCGGGCAGGAGGTGCGGATCGTCGGCGCGGACGGTGCGGTACTCCCGGAAGGGCGGGTCGGCGAGATCCAGTTGCGCGGGCCGAACGTCGGCCTCGGCTACTGGAAGCGCGCCGAACTCTCCGCCGAGACCTTCGGCTTCGGCGCGACGGGCGACTGGCTGCGCACCGGCGATCTCGGCGCCCTGCACGAGGGGCGGCTCCTCGTCACCGGGCGGCTCAAGGACGTGATCATCGTGGACGGGCGCAACCACTACCCCCAGGACATCGAGCAGACCGTACAGACGGCCGTCCCCCTGGTTCGCCGCGACCGGCTCGCCGCGTTCGGCGTCACCCGGCCGGACCGTACGGGGGAGGAACTCGTCGTGATCGCGGAACACCGTCGGGACACCGAACCGACGGCCGAGGACGCCCGGGCGGCCGAACGCACCGCACGCGCCACCGTCTCCACCCGCCACGGCCTGCGCCTCGGCACCCTCCTCCTCGTACCGCCCGGCTTCGTGCCCCGCACCAGCAGCGGCAAGGTCTCGCGCACGGCGACCCACGCACGGTTCCTGGAGGGAGGGTTCGGCGCCCGATGAGCCCGTCGCATACGTCACGCACGGAAGTCCGAGCACTGGTGACGGAACGGCTCCACACCTGGTACGGCCTCGCCCCGGACCAGGTCCCCGACGACCTGCCTCTCGCGGAGACCGGGCTCACCTCGCGGGACGCGGTGGCGCTGACAGCCGCCCTGAGCGAACTCTCCGGCCGCCGCCTCCCGAACACGTTCCTGTGGGACGCGCCGACGATCGACGCGGTGGTGACGCGACTGGGCGAACCGTCACAGGCAGCGGCCCCACTGGTAGCGGCCGCCGAGGTTTCCCGAGCCCCGGACGGCGGCTTCGGCGCAGCCCCGACCCCCGTCGCCATCATCGGCCTCGGCTGTCGCTTCCCCGGCGGAGTCCGCTCGTCTGAGGCGTACTGGCGGCTCCTCACCGAGGGTTACGACGCGGTCGGCACGCTCCCGCCGGGGCGATGGGAGCCCTTCGTGCGTCACCCCGCTCGGCTGCCGGACGACGTGAGTCGGCACGGCGCCTTCCTCGGCGGCCTCGACGAGATCGCCGGGTTCGACGCCGAGTTCTTCGGTATCGCGGGGCACGAGGCCGTCGCCATGGACCCCCAGCACCGCATGCTCCTCGAAGTCGCCCGAGAGGCCCTCGACCACGCGGCCCTGCCGGCGCCCGCGCTCGCCGGCACCCGTACCGGTGTCTTCGTCGGCATCAGCGGCAACGAATACGCCCATCTCACCACCGCCGACCCCGGCGCCGTGGACGCCTGGACCGCCACCGGCGCATCCCTGAGCATCGCCGCGGGCCGTCTGTCGTACGCCCTCGACCTGCGCGGGCCCAGCATGTCCGTCGACACGGCGTGCTCGTCGTCGCTGGTCGCGGTGCACCATGCGGTACGGAGCCTGGTGAGCGGCGAGAGCGACACGGCGCTCGCCGCCGGGGTGAACCTGCTGCTGAGCCCCGCCGTGACCCTCGGCCTCCAGCGCGCGGGCGCCCTCGCCCCGGACGGCCGGTGCAAGGCGTTCGACGCGGACGCCGACGGGATCGTACGCGGCGAGGGCTGCGGCGTGGTCGTACTGAAACGCCTCGCCGACGCCGAACGCGACGGCGACCGCGTCCTGGCGGTCATCCACGCGACAGCCGTCAACTCCGACGGCCGCTCCAACGGGCTGACCGCCCCCAACGCCGAAGCCCAACGCGCCCTCCTCGCCGAAGCGCACCAAGCGCATCCCGCCCCCGCGACCGTCGACTACGTCGAGGCGCACGGCACCGGCACCGCCCTCGGCGACCCCATCGAGGCGGGCGCCCTCGGCGCCGTACTCGGCCGGGGCCGCCCCGCGGACCAGCCCCTGCTGATCGGCTCCGCCAAGACGAACCTCGGACACCTGGAAGCCGCGGCCGGTATCGCGGGTCTGATCAAGACCGTGCTGGCGCTGCACCACGGCGAGATCCCCGGCCAACTCCACTTCACCCGCCAGGGCCCGCACGCCGACCTCGACGCACTCGGCCTGCGCGTGGTCACCGCCCCGGAACCCTGGCCCCGCTACTCGGGCACGGCGACCGCAGGCGTCTCGGCCTTCGGCTTCGGCGGGACGAACGCCCACGTCGTCCTCGCCGAACCCGAACACAGACCGGCCCGTCGGGCGAGCAGTGCGCCGGAGCGTCCCCGGCTGCTGCTGCTCGACGGGTCCACCAAGGAAAGGGTGCGGTCGTACGCGGGTGAGCTCGCCGCCTGGCTGAACACCCCCGGCAGCCGACGCGTACGCGACGCCGACCTCGCCCGCACCCTCGCAGGCCGCATCGGACGCGGCCGGCACCGCGCGGCCCTCGTCACCCGCGACCGCGCGGAGACCGTCACCGCGCTCACCCGCCTTGCCACCGGCGCCCCGTCCCCGCACCTGATCACGGGGGAGGGGACGCCGGGCGGCCCCGGCCCGGTCTGGGTGTTCTCCGGCTACGGCTCCCAGTGGCCCGGCATGGGCAGCCAACTCCTCGCCATGGAAGGGGAGTTCGCCGCCACCGTCGACCGACTGGAACCACTGCTCCTTGAACACGCGGGCGTCTCCCTGCGCGCCGGGCTCCACCCCGACACCGTCCTGTCGAGCCCCGCCACCGTCATGCCCGTCCTGTACGGCATCCAGGTCGCCCTCGCCGAACTGTGGCGCTCGTACGGCCTCGAACCCGCCGCCGTCATCGGCCACTCCCTGGGCGAGATCGCCGCGGCGGTCGTCTCCGGAGCCCTCGACGAGGCCACCGGTGCCCGCGTCATCGCCGTACGCTCCCGGCTGCTGGACCGGCTCACCGGCGGATCCATGGCCGTCGTGGACCTACCGGCCGCCGAAATCCCCGTACTGGCAAGAGAGTTGCGCACACTCGACGTCGCCGTACACGCCTCGCCCATGCAGTGTGTGGTCACCGGCTCGGCCGAGGACGTCGCCGAACTGGTCGCCCGGGTGAACGGCCACGGTGGGTTCGCCCGTGCGCTGGGCGTGTCCGGAGCAGGTCACTCGCGCGAAGTCGAGCCGCTGCTGGGGGAGTTCACCCGCGAGCTGGGCGAGATCCGGCACTCCGCACAAGCCCCCCGTTGCCGCCGCTACTCCACCGTGCTCGACGACCCCCGCGAGGCCGCGCCCGCCGACACGGCGTACTGGGCGGCCAATCTCCGCAACCCCGTCCGCTTCACCCAGGCCGTGCGCGCGGCGGCCGAGGACGGACACCGCGTCTTCGTCGAAGTGGCCCCACACGCAACGCAGTTGCACCCCCTGACGGAGACCCTGCGCGAGGCCGGCGCCGAGGACTCGCTGGTCGTTCCCACCTTGCGCCGCGACACCGACGACGCGCTCACCTTCCGCACCTCGCTCGCCACCCTCCTCGTGCACGGCGTACGGACAGCCCGGCCGCGAGAAGTCCTGCACCCCGAGGGCCGCATCGTGGACGTACCGTCGCCGCGCTGGCGGCACCGACGGTTCTGGGTGGGGGAGGAGACGGCGGTG
>NZ_BAAGPS010000024.1:40904-143101 GCF_054783935.1 Streptomyces pseudoechinosporeus | reverse complement strand
GACCGCGACATGAGTCCCGTCGAACGGCTGCGGCTGTGCGTGGCCGGAGTGATGGGATACAGCCCCGAACACATCGATCCCGACACGCCGTTGACCGACCTCGGCCTGGACTCGCTCACGGCCGTGCGCATACGGGCCGTCGTGGAGCGGGAGTTCGATGTCGAGGTCGAGCCCGGAGTGCTGCTGAAGCAGGGGACGTTGCGGAGGATGGCCCAACTGCTGGGCGCTGACGCTGACTTGGGGCACCCGGCCCTCCCCGTACCCGAGGCCCTTCCCGCACGCGAGTGGCCCACCGCACCGGAGCGCCTCCGCGCCTTCCCCGCCACCGGCCCGCACGCCCCCCTCTTCCTGGCCCACGCCGCAGGCGGATCCGCCGACGTCTACGCCCGGTTGGCCGCACGACTCGACGGTGACCGCCCGGTCCACGGCTTCGACCGACAGCCGGATCCCGACGATGTGCCGGGCCGGGCCGCGGAGTTCGCCCGGCGTATCCGGGAGGTCAGCCCCAACGGGCCCTGGGCGGTGGGCGGTTGGTCGTACGGCGGTGTCGTCGCCCAGGAGACGGCCCGGCTCCTCTCTCCACACGGCACCGTCTCCGCCCTGGTCCTGCTCGACTCGGTCCTGCCGCTGTCGACCGGGCTCACCGCCACCGAGCTGGCCCTGCGCCACTTCCAGGATTTCGCCGCGTACGTGGAGCGCGACTACGGCACCCGCCTCGATCTGCCGTACGACGAACTCGCCGGACTCGACGACATGGGCCGCATCGACCTCGTCCTCAAGGTGCTGAGCGAGACCGTCGAGCTGCCCGACTCCGTACTGGAGCACCAGCGCACCTCGTATCTGGACCTCCGCAGCGGCGAACGCCACACACCCGGGCCCTACACCGGCCGCACCCTCCTCTACCGCGCGAGCGAGTCCGCCCCGCACACGGTCCGCGACCCCCGCTACGAGCGCGAAGACCGGGCGCTCGGCTGGGACGCCCACTGCACCGACCTCACCGTCGTCCCGCTGCCCGGCCACCACCTGTCACTGCTCGACCCACCGGTCGTCGACGTACTCGCCGGACTGCTGACACGCGATCTGCGGGACTCCTGAAGGAATCCTGAAGGGACTACACCTATGCCGCGTCCGATACCGCGTCTGCAGCGCCGCTGCGCTCTCGCCCTCGCGCTCACAACCTCCCTGTTCGGTACTGGAGTTGTGCTCGCCCCGCAGTCGTCCGCGGCACCCACGGCGGCGACCGTGGCAGACGTGGACGGCGCCGCCATCGTGGGGGAGAACTGGCTGGACGCCCGCACCGTGGACCTCATGGTCGACTCCCCGGCGGTCGGCGCCACCCTGCCCGTACGCGTGATCCTGCCGACGCGTTACACCGCGCAGCCGAACCGCACCTGGCCCGTCCTCTACCTCCTCCAGGGCGCCCACGACGACTACACCTCCTGGACCCGCGAGACGGACGTCGCCGACTTCATGGCGGACAAGGACGTCCTCACCGTGATGCCGGCATCGGGTCCCACCGGCATCCCCACCGACTGGTGGAACAACGGCAGCGCCGACGCACCGGACTACGAGACGTTCCAAGTCGACGAACTGATGGGCCTGTTGGCACAGAGATTCAGGGCCGGTACGAAGCGTGCCGTCGCAGGAGTCTCCACCGGCGGCTACGGAGCCCTCGCCTTCGCCGCGCGGCACCCAGGCACCTTCGGGGCGGCGGCCTCGTACAGCGGGATCCTCGACACCACCGCCTTCGGCATGCCCACCGTCCTCAACGCGATCGTCGCCCGTGAACAGTTGCCGCCCCTGACGCTGTGGGGCAGCCCGCTGTTCCAGCGTGACAACTGGACCCGGCACAACCCCTACGCCCAGGCACGTCACCTCAAGGGCACCAAGCTGTACATCTCGCAGGGCAGCGGACTGCCCAGCGATGACCTCGGCAACATCGAAGGTGCGGTGCTCGAAGGCGTCCTGTGGTCCCAAGCGCACCGATTCGCAAGGCAGTTGGAGGCTCTGAACATCCCGGCCGAGACGCACTTCTACAGCGGGGGAGTACACAACTGGCCGAACTGGCGGCAGGAGTTCAAGGCCTCGTGGCCGACGCTCGCAGCGGGCCTCGGCCTGAGCTGACCTCTCAAGGCCCCACCAAGGAGGAAAACATGGACGCGCTGGCCCAAGCCGTGGTGGCGGGAGCCACCCGTGCCGAACTGGAACAGCTTCCCCTGCCCGGTCACTACACCGCCGCCCATCTGCGGGCGGAGGACATCGACAGCTTCACCGGAGTCGCGGACAAGGACGTCCGCAAGTCCATCCACCTCGGCTCCGTACCGATGCCCGAACTCGCCCCGAACGAGGTGCTGGTGGCCGTCATGGCGAGCGGCATCAACTACAACACCGTCTGGTCGGCGATGTTCGAGCCCATCCCAACCTTCACCTTCCTGAAGCACTTCGGCCGCCAGGACCGCTGGGCGGCCCGGCACGACCAGCCCTTCCACGTCATCGGCTCCGACGCGTCCGGCGTCGTCGTCCGCACCGGCTCCGGCGTGCGCAGGTGGCGGGTCGGCGACCAGGTCGTCGTGAGCCCGGTGTACGTCGACGAGGAGGACCCGGCGACCCACGCCGACGGCATGCTCGGCTCAGGCATGCTGGCCTGGGGCTTCGAGACCAACTACGGCGGGCTGGCCCATTACTGCATCGCGCGCACCAGCCAACTCCTGCCGAAACCAGCCCACTTGACGTGGGAGGAGGCGGCCTCGAACCCCCTGTGCGCGGGCACGGCGTACCGCATGCTCGTCAGCGACCGGGGCGCCCGGATGACACAGGGCGACGTCGTCCTGATCTGGGGAGCGGCCGGCGGGCTCGGTGCGTACGCCGTCCAACTCGTCCGTAACGGCGGCGGGATCGCCGTCGGCGTCGTCAGCAATGAGCGGAAGGCGGAGTACGCCCGCAGCCTGGGCTGTCACGTGGTCATCAACCGGGAGGAGATCGGTCTCACCAGCAGTGCGGCGCCCGCCGATCCCACGGTGATCGGCAAGCGGCTCGGGAAGCTGATCCGGGCCGCGACGGGCGAGGATCCGCACATCGTCTTCGAGCACGTGGGCCGGGCCACCTTCGGTGTCTCCGTGTTCGTCGTGCGGCGTGGTGGCGCGGTCGTGACCTGTGGCTCCAGCACCGGCTATCAGCACGAGTTCGACAACCGCTACCTGTGGATGCGGCTCAAGCGCGTCATCGGCAGCCATGGCTCCAACCTGCAGGAACAGGCCGCCGTCGGCCGCCTCCTGGACCTCGGACACGTCACCCCCGCGCTCACCGAGACCTATCCCCTCACCGCCACGGCGGAGGCCGCCCGTCTGGTCCAGAACAACGAGCACCTCGGCAAGGTCGGCGTCCTCTCCCTGGCGCCCGCCCCCGGCCTCGGAGTCAGTGACCCCGAGCGCCGGGAACGCTTCATGGCGGGGGCGTGAGCGCGTTATACATGCGATATGCGCGCCATCAGACGGGCTGTTCCGCCTTCTCCTCCGTCGTCTTCGGCACCCTCAGCTGCGGTGTCATCGAGAGCTTGTCCGGCTTGACCGTGACGATGGCCTGTGGGCGTGGGGGAGCCGATGTCAGGGTCAGGCGCCAGCGCTGGACGACGGTGGCCAGGACGATGAGGAGCTCGGTCCAGGCGAACTCCTCGCCGATGCACTTGCGGCGGCCGTCGCCGAAGGCGAGGAACGAGGTGCGGTTGATGCTCTTGGCGCGCTCCGGCTCCCAGCGGTCCGGGTCGAAGGCCTTGGGGTCGGCGTAGACGTCGGGGTCGTGCTGGTGGACGTACGGGCTGTAGACGACGTCCGCGCCCTCGGGGATCGGGTGTCCGTCGAGGACGACCGGGCGCGTGGTGCTGCGCGTGACGAGCCAGGCGGGGCCGTACATGCGCATGGCTTCCTTGAGGACACTGCGCATGTACGGCAGCGAGCTCAGGTCCTCCTGGCGCAGCGGCCGGTCGCCGCACACGGCGTCGAGTTCGTCGTGCAGCCGCCGCTCGATCTCCGCGTTCCGGCTGATCTCGTACAGGGTCCAGGCGAGTGTCGTCCCCGTGGTCTCGATGGCGCCGGTGAGGAGCGTGATCGCCTCGTCCTGGAGCTGCTGGCGTGAGAGGGGGCCCGTCTCGGGGTCGTCGGCAGTGAGGAGGGTGGAGAAGAGGCCGCCTTCGGACGAGTTGCCCGTCGAGTTACCCGTGGGCCTGTCCGTCGGGCTGCCCGTGTGCGCGGGGCAGCCGGCGGGTGGCCCGGCCGACGTGTCCGGTGCCGCGGCCAGTTGGGCGCGGTGATGGTCGATGGCCTGGTCGATGAGCGTCCGCAGGCGCGCGACCCGCCGTTCGTGCGCGCGGTTCGCGGGCAGCGGCAGCTTCGTCACCCAGCCCGGCAGGATGGTCTGCCGGATCGTGCCGCGCATGATCGCCGGCATCAGGCTCTGGAACTCCTCCTCGACGTGCCCCGGCAGTCCCGAACCGAAGAGCGCGACGAGGAAGGTCGACAGTGTCAGGTCGTTCATGTCCTCGTACGTGTCCCGCGCGACCCCCTCCGCCCACGCCTCGGTCGCGGCCCGTACGTGTCTGATCATGACGTCGCCCCGGGTGGCGATGTGTGCCTTGTTGAACATGGGCTGCATCAGCCGTCGGTGCTTCAGGTGCAGGTCGCCGTCGGCGATTGTGGCGAGCCCGTCGCCGAAGAACACCCGCAGCGCATCGATGATCTTGCCGCCCTTGGCGAACGCGTCGACCTCCGTCACCAGCACCCGGCGGGTGACGGCCGGATCGGTGACCACATAGGCGGCGGTAGGTCCTATCAGGATTTTGACGACGCTGCCCTGACTGCGCAGCGAGTCCATGAACTCCAGGGGACGTCTGGCCAGTTGGTGCCCGTGCCCGATCAGGGGCAGGCGACCGGGCGCGGTGGGAGCCGCCGCAGAAGTACCTGATATGCCGCTCATTGGTACATCTCCTCAAGGTCAACCCGGGGTAGGGGGGCGATCATGGAATGCATGCCCGTGTGTCCCATGGCGTATCCGCGTGCTTGTGTCACACCGTCATGAAGGGTCGGGGAGACGGGTAAAGGGATTTGTCGACTCGAATGTCCCAGGTCGGAGCGTGGCGAAAGCCGTATGGATGTGGGCCGGGAGGTTGATAGTCAGGAGATCAAACCCGATAAGGTTCCTTGTGGCGCGGCGAGTTGGCGCGGTAGCACTCCGTTGTTAGCTCGCTGTCCACGCATGCCCGCCGCGCGGTTGACCGCCGCGCGTCGAGTGCGTCCACGAGCTTCTCCCACCCCCCTGTTCGACCGTGTTGCTTCGAAGGATGCAGATGGAACTTGCCACTCCGCCACCGGCGGCGCGGGCTCCGGTCTCCTGGTACGGCTGGTGGCTGCTGCCTCTGAGCCTGGGCGCCGGGACCGTGGTCGCCGCTTTCGCGGAATCCGATCAGACCCGAATAGCCGCGATCGTCGCCGGGGCTCTGACGACGACGGCAAGTGCCTTCTGCGTACGTTTACTGGTTCGCTCCCAGCATCAACTGCGACGTAGCGCGGGCGAGTTCAGGAACGCGCAGGCCGAGCATGCCCAGCAGTGGCAGCAGCATGTGGCCGGTCTTGAGCGGAAGTACGCCGCCGAGCGCGCGGCCCGCGACGCCCAACTGGGCGAGCAGGCCCAGGCGTACGAGGCGCGGATCGCCGAGCAGGCCCAGGCCTGGCAGGTGCAGCTGGACCGCCAGCAGGCCGCCGTGGCGCTGCTCGCCGACACCCAGCTGCCGGACGCGCTGAAACGGCTGCGCAGCGGTGAGGCCATCGACGATGTGCTGCCCACCGTCAACCAATGCGCGGAGGTCAGCGCCGACCTGCGGGCCGAGTTGCGCAAGGTGCTCAGGACCTCGCTGATCGGCGTGGAGGAGGAGTTCAACCGCTCCACCTCGGCCGAACAGGCCGTCATCAGCATGGGCAGCCGTATCCACGTGCTGACCAGCAAGCTGCGCGGACGCCTGCACGAGATGCAGGGCGAGCACGGCAGGCTGCCCGCCGTGGCCCAGGGCCTGATGGAACTCGACCAGGAGATCGGCCCCGCCGACTGTCTGGCCGCGAGCATCGGCGTACTCGGCGGCTCGGACCGGCCCGGCCGGCAGTGGCAGGAACCGCAGCGGCTGCTCAGCGTGGTCCGCGGCGGCATCGGCCGGATCAAGGACTTCGACCGGGTCCAGGTCCGCCATCTGCCCGAACTCGGCGTCGACGGCGGCCTGGTGGACCACCTCACGCTGATCTTCGCCCACCTTCTCGACAACGGCGCGCGCTACTCGCCGCCCACCGAGCCCGTGGTTGTCTCCGGCAAGGAGGTGCCGAACGGCGTCGGTATCGAGATCCAGGACTCCGGCAAGGGCCTGAACGAGGAGAAGAAGCAGGAGGCGCTCGCGGCGCTCGCGGGCGAAGCAGCGGGCCCCGGTCTCGGCGGTGTGTCCGAGGACGCCCACCTAGGGCTGCGCGTGGTGGGCGCCCTGGCCCGCCGCTACGGCATCAGGGTCACGTTCGCGGACTCGCCCTGGCTCGGCACCTCGGTCGTCGTGGTCGTACCGCACAAGTACTTCAGTCCGCTGCCCGCCGCCGTCGCGGCTCCGGCTCCCGCCGCACAGGTCTCTGCCACGCCCGCGGCGCCGAGCACCGAGGCCGCCGAGGCCGAGCCCGCTCATGCCTCGGCCGAGGAGGCCGGGGACGGCTGGGCTGCTGGGGCAGCCGTGGACACCACACCCGGCGGTCTGCCCAGGCGCCGCAGGCGCACGGAGTCGGGAACGGAGCCGGGACGGCCGAAGCCGGTCGTACGCGACGAGACGGCCGCGACATCTATGAACACGGCCTCGCACGCCGTGCCGCCGGACGCGTCCTTCGCCGGCCTGGCCGCCTTCGCCACGGCTGGACGCGAGCCGACCGACGGAGGCGGGTCCACCGCGGGACATGAGTCCGCCGCGGGACCCGAGTCCACCGAGCACCGCACTGAAGAGAGCGACTAGTCCACATGACGCAACAGGGAACCGACGTGAGCTGGGCGCTCCGCGACCTGGTCGAGAGCATCAAGGAGATCCGCTTCGCCCTGGTGGCCTCCAGCGACGGAAAGGCCATCACCTCCTACGGCGCCGACGACCCCGACGACGTGGACCGGTTCGCCGCCGTGGTGGCGGGACTGCAGGCGCTGGCCCAGCCGGTCGCCGGGCAGTTCCCTGCCTACGCCGGGCAGCTGCGCCTCGCGATGATCGAGGTCGACGGCGGCCACCTCTTCGTGGTGCGGGCCGGCGTGGAGACATACCTCGGAGTCCTCGCTAGGGAAGGCCTCGACCAGGGCCTGCTCGGCCATCAGATGAGGGATCTGGCCCGCAGAATGGGTGAGCTCCTCGGTACCACTCCGCGCCTGGAGGAGCACTCTGGATGAGTGGTCCCAGCCGACCCTTGAACCCGTCCGGTCTGGAGCGCTACTACGTCCTCACAGGCGGCCGCAGCGGACCGGGCGGTTCGGCGTCGAGCCTCGATGTGGCGACCCTCATCATCTCCCGCGCCGCCGCCGTCCCCGGCATGCAGCACGAGCACGAGGAGATCCTCCGGCGCTGCCGCGATCCGCTGTCGGTCGCCGAACTCGGCGCCCACCTCGGATTGCCGTTCAACATTCTCGCGGTGCTCCTGGCCGATCTGCTGGACGCAGGCCGTATCGAAGCCCGTGATCCCATCCCGGCGTCCGGCGCCGGTCGCGGGCCCGACCTCGCGCTCCTTGAGGAGGTACTCAGTGGACTTGAAAGGCTTTGACCATCCCGACCGGCAGTCGGCGGACGGCACGCTGCCGGCCGGCGCCCGCTCGGTGAAGGTGATGATCGCCGGCGGATTCGGCACCGGAAAGACCACCATGGTCCGCTCGGTCAGCGACATCAAGCCGCTCACCACCGAGGAGACCCTGACCCAGGCCAGCGCCGACGTCGACAACCTCATCGGGGTGGCGGACAAGCAGGAGACCACCGTCAGCCTCGACTTCGGCAAGATCGGCATCAATGAACAGCTGGTGCTGTACCTGTTCGGGACGCCCGGCCAGGAGCGGTTCTGGTTCCTGTGGAACGGACTGTTCAAGGGCGCGCTCGGCGCGGTCGTTCTGGTCGACACCCGTCGGCTGGCCTCCAGCTTCCGGGCCATCGAGGAGATGGAGCGGCAGAACGTCCCCTTCGTCATCGCCCTCAATGTCTTCCCCGACTCCAAGGAGCACCCGATCGAAGAGATCCGGGACGCCCTGGACATCTCCCCGCACACCCCGGTCGTGGCCTGCGACGCCCGCGACCGGGCCTCCAGCCGTGACGTACTCATCGCCCTGATACGTCACCTCAAGGAACGCTCCGCCGTCGCTCTGGAGTCCCGATGACCGACCAGCCCTTGAACGGCCCCGATGCCCCGAACGGCTGCCCCGTCGCGCACGGCGGGGGAGACGACTTCACCCGCCTCTACGGGCCCGAGGCGGCGAGCGACCCGCACGGCATCTACGCCAGGCTGCGCAAGGAACACGGGCCGGTCGCGCCGGTACTCCTCGAAGGCGACATCCCCGCCTGGCTGGTGCTCGGCTACCGGGAGAACAGACGGGTGCTCGACAACCCCCGTCAGTTCAGCCGCGACGCGCGGATCTGGCGGGACTGGAAGGAGGGCCGCGTCGAGAGCACCTCACCGCTGATCCCGATGCTGGGCTGGCGACCGGACTGCGTGTCCCAGGACGGCGAACCGCACCGCAGGCTGCGCGGCGCCGTCACCGACAACCTGCAGGCCGTGACGGGCCGCGGTATACGTCGCCACGTCACGCACTTCGCGAACAAGCAGATCGACGCCTTCGCGGGCGCGGGCAGCGCCGACCTCGTGGCCGAGTACGCCGAGTACCTGCCGATGCTCGTACTCACCAGGATCTACGGACTCGCGGAGGGGGAGGGGCGGCGGCTGGCCGAATCCTCCGCGCAGGTGCTCAAGGGCGGCGAGGACGCCGTCCTGCACAACGACCGCATCATGCAGATCCTCGGCGAACTCACCGAGCGCAAGCGCCTGGAGCCCGGCTCCGACTTCACCACCGGGCTGCTCGAGCACCACGCCGACCTCGACGACGACGAGGTCCTCAGCCACCTGCGACTGGTGCTGATCACCGCGCACACCACCACCAGCAACCTCCTCGCCAGGGTGCTGCAACTGCTCCTCACCGACACCACCCGGCTCGCCGGTCTTGTCAGCGGGCAGCTGAACATCTCCGCGGTCGTCGAGGAGGTGATGTGGAACACCCCGCCGCTGGCCGTCCTGCCGGGCCGGTTCGCCGCCACCGACCTCGAACTCGGCGGACACCGGCTCCAGGAGGGCGACCTGCTGGTGCTCGGCCTGACCGCGGGCAACGTCGACCCGGAGGTACGGCCCGACGTCGGTATCTCCGTGCACGGCAACCAGTCGCATCTCGCCTTCAGCGGCGGCCCGCACGAGTGCCCGGGGCAGAACATCGGCCAGGCCATCATCGAGACGGCCGTCGACGTCCTGCTGCACCGCCTGCCGGGCCTGCGCCTCGCGGTGGCAGCCGAGGAACTCACGTCGACGGCTTCCACGTGGGAGGCGCGGCTGGATCGGCTGCCGGTGGAGTTCGCGGCGTAGAAGTCCGTACGGCGGCTTGGGAGTTCGTTCGGCCGGTCACCAACGAGGGTGGCCGGCCGAACCGTTCCATACGTGTCTGTAAGTGCCGTACGCCTCAGACCGCGAGCAAGTCGTCCAGCGACCCCCGGCCCGCCAACTCGGCGGCAGCCGCCGGGCTTTCCTTGTCGGCGGCGTACCGGCCCGAGGTCAGGGCCCACTCGTAGTTGCCGTTGATCCAGTGCTGGATGGCCTCGACACCCATCCGAACTTGGTCCCGCTGTTCCTCGTCCAGGCCGAGCCCGTCGCACATCTTCGGTACCTGGGCCTCCAGTTCGAGGTACCTCTCGAGGCAGTCCGTGGTCATCCGGAACGCCTCGTCGGCCGCCTCCTCCCAGGTGCACCGGCGCTCCCGGTGCAGCACGGCTATCAGGTTGTGTCCGTCTCCTCTGCGCTTCTCGCGCTCGAAGGAGTGGATGTCGTTCATGAACCCGATGGTGTCCGCGGCCAGATCCCGCATCCTGATCATCAGCGGATGGGCCTGCACCTGCGCCGGAACCTCGAAGCCACGGCTGCGCTCACCGGCGTCGATGCTGTGGTGAATGCCGACCGTACGGCGGCGGAACTCGGCGTACTCCTCAAGACCGAGCGTGCCTTCCAGGCCGCGGGCCGCCAGGTCGACCTCCTCGGTGTGCGCCACGAGGAACCGGCCCCAGGAGGCCGCGAACCGCGTACGCCACGTCAGCGACATGTCCTCCGAAAGGTGCGCCCAGACCTCCGCCCAGGCCACCGTGATCGGGCAGTCCACCCGTGGCGTGCTCCCCGCCGGACGCAGTGGTGTGACGATGAGCTCGCGCGCCACCTCCGCTATGCGGTCGGCGCGGTCCGGCCTGCCGGCGTCGAACTGGTCGTCGAAAAGGAAGGCCAGCGAGAACCAGTTCATGAGGACGACCATGTCCTCGGCCGAAGCGTGCGGATACGTACGGGCGGCGGCCTGCGGCAGATCCCAGGACTGGTACTCCTCGAAACCTTCCTTGCTGCGGACCAGGCGACGGTCCCAGACCCAGCGCAGATGACGCGCCCGGGCGTACTCGAGATGCTCGCTGATGGGGGTGGTGAAGGGGAGGTCGAATTTGACGTCCTGCGGCATTCGCATCCTCTCTTGGAGACGATTCACAGGGCCCCCCACCCTGCGCGCGAGCGATCGGAACCGATCGACCGCTGACTCGAACTGCGCTTCCCGAGACGAAAGTTGACTCGATTGCGCTACGAGGCTGCCCCGATCGTAAATGATCTATGCCGTGACCTTCGTGACTTCGCCGTGACCTTGGTTACTCTTCAGACGATCTTGGCCAAAAGCCCGCGTTGGATGGGCGGCGGGTGGGAACACCGCCGCCAGGTCGGGCTGAGCGCAGAGTGGCAGTCAGGCTGAGCGCAGGGCCGCCAGGGCGCGGTCCGCGTGCGCGCTCATCCTGAACTCGCTGCGCACCACCTCGAGTACCTTCCGGTCCTTGGAGATGACGAACGTGACCCGCTTCGTGGGCGCCATCGTGAAACCGCGCTTCACGCCGAACCGCTCCCGGATCGCCCCGTCCGGGTCGGACAGCAGCGGAAACCCCAGCGTGTGCTTCCCGGCGAACTCCTGCTGCCGGTCGACCGGATCGCCGCTGATCCCCACCGGCCGCGCCCCGGCGGCGGCGAACTCGGCGGCCAGATCGCGGAAGTGGCACGCCTCGGCGGTACAGCCCGGCGTGAGGGCGGCCGGATAGAAGAACAGGACGACGGGACCCTCGGCCAGAAGCTCGGAGAGCTTCCGGGGCGTGCCGGTCTCGTCGGGCAACGCGAAGTCCTCGACGGTGTCGCCCACCTCTGGCTGGTTGCTCACAGCTCGCTCTCCTGCCTTCCGGCCGTCGATCCGGAAGCCAACCTTACGGGACGGTAAGGGAGTTCAGTCCCGGCCTCCCTTTTCGCCGGACGGCCACACTCCGGTCCTGCGCTCGATGAACGCGGCACCCGTACGGTCCACGGCGCTGCGGACGACGGCGAAGATGGCCCCCTGGACGGCTGCGGCCAGCAGGATCTCGCCCCAATTCCGCTCCTTGTCCAGTGCGTCGGGCGCGTCGTCCTCGTGCCGGATCGCCTTCCACGTCTTCTGGAAGGCCTTGGTGGCGAGCGTTCCGCTCGTCCAGCCGAGCAGGAAACCGAGGGGTTTGTAGGCGAGAGGCAGCTTCATCTTCTTCTTCTGCTTCTTCGGCATCGCTGACTCCTTATGTCTTTGTCCATATGTCGTTGACCGTGTTCTTGTACGCGCGGGTCAGGGCCGCCCGGCTGCCGGGACCCGCTCGCCCTCGGGCACGGGCCCCGGCGGGGTCCCGTCGCCGAACGGGCGGCCACCGAGCTCCTCACGGCGATGCGGCGTCAGCCAGCCGGACAGGTCGGGGCCGAGCGGCACGATGCGGGTCGGGTTGATGCCCGTGTGCACCTGGTAGTAGTGCCGCTTGATGTGGTCGAAGTCGACGGTGTCGCCGAAGCCGGGCGTCTGGTAGAGATCGCGGACGTACGCCCACATCACCTGATCCTCCGTCAACTTCCAGCGGTTGCACTTGAAGTGGCCGTGATAGACGGCGTCGAAACGGACCAGCGTGGTGAACAGCCGGATGTCTGCCTCCGTGATCGTGTCGCCGACCAGATAACGCCGGCGGGCGAGCCGCGCCGACAGCAGCTCCAGCCGCCGGAAGAGTTGCTCACAGGCCGCCTCGTACTCCTCCTGGCCGGTGGCGAAGCCGGCCCGGTACACCCCGTTGTTGACGTCCTCGTACGCCTCCTCCATGACCTCGTCGATCTCGTCGCGCAGCCGGGCCGGATACAGGTCCGGCGCTCCGTCCCGGTGCAGGGCCGTCCACTCGGTGGCCAGGTCCAGGGTGATCTGCTGGAAGTCGTTGGTGACCAGGCGGCCACTGGGGACGTCCACGATCGCGGGGACGCTGACGCCGCCCGGATAGTCCCTCTCGCGTGCGTCGTACGCCTCGCTGAGGAACCGGATGCCGAGTACGGGGTCACGGCCGTCCGGGTCCAGCGTGAAGCGCCAGCTGCGGTCGTCCTGGATGGGGTCGGCGATGGCCAGCGACAGGGCGTCCTCAAGACCCAGCAGCCGCCGGGAGATCACCGCGCGGCTCGCCCAGGGGCAGGCCCGGCTGACGACCAGCCGGTAGCGGCCGGCCTCGACCGGCCAGCCGTCCCGGGCGTCCGCCGTGATGCGGTCCGTGAAGTGGCTCTTGGACCGCTTGAACGACTTCCTGCCGTACGCCTCGTTGCCGTCGATGGCGCTCATGTCGTTGCCGTCGGTGTCACTCATGGCTCCCGTCCCTCCTGTCCTTCCTGGCCTGTCCTTCCTGAGGTGTGCCCCGACCTGCCCTGATGACAGGAGTTCCCCGAATTCGGCGCTCACCTCCGTGTGAGGGCGCGCGACTGGGGCAATCGGCCGAAGTGAGCCGTAAGCCGTTGACCACCTCGGACCGCAGAACCCGTGTCACCGTGCTGGTGGCGCTGGCCGCGAACGTCGTGATCGCCGTGGCCAAGACGGTGGGCGGCCTGGTCGCGGGCTCGCCCGCGCTGCTCTCGGAGGCGGCGCACTCCGTGGCCGACAGCATGAACGAGGTGTTCCTCCTCGCTGCCCTGAGCCGCAGCCGGCGTCCCGCCGACAGCCGCCATCCCTTCGGCTACGGCATGGAACGCTTCTTCTGGTCGCTCCTGGCAGCCGTCGGCATCTTCGTGATGGGCGGCTGCTTCTCCTTCTTGCAGGCCTTCGAGGCCTTGCGCAGGGGAGCAGCCGAGTCGTACGACGGCTATGTGGCGGGGCTCGTCGTCCTCGGGGTCGCCCTCGTCTCCGAGGGGATCTCCTTGCTGCGGGCCCTGCACCAGGTGCGCGTCCAGGGCGGCGCCTCCGGGGCTCGTGATCCGGCGCTGCGGACGGTCGTCGCCGAGGACGTCACCGCCGTGCTCGGCGTGACCCTCGCGATCGCCGGGATGGCGCTCCACATGGCCACAGGCCAGGTCGTCTGGGAGGCTATGGCCTCGCTCGCCATCGGGGCGCTGCTCGTGTACGTGGCGTACCGCCTGGGCCGCGACGCCCGCGACCAGTTGATCGGCCGGGCCGCGGACCCCGAGCAGAGCCGCCGTATCCGGGCCCTGCTGGAGGCGCAGCCGGAGATCGACTCCGTGGAGTCCCTGCTGACGATGGAGCTGGGCCTGGACTCGACCCTTGTGGCGGCCCGGATCGACCTGACTCCCGGCCTGGACAGCGAAGAGGTCGAACTGGTCGCAGAACGCATCAAGCGCACCGTGTCCTACGCGATCCCGGAAGCCGACCAGATCTTCCTCGACATCACGGACGCACTGACCGCGAAGCGAGCCGCCCGCCGCGAGCCACGCGGCGGCTGACCTGCGAGTTCTCCCCCGTCCCTGACAGCGGGCGACCCCGCCGCGACGGGGGAGCGCGGCGGGGCCTGAGGGTCGTGTGCCCGGCGCACGGCGCTTCAATCCTGCCGGACCTGCCGGATCGGAGGAACATCAGCACACGCCGGGTGCGGCGGATCAGCGCTCGTCGACCGGTTCCAGTACGAAGACCGGGATCTCGCGGTCCGTCTTCTTCTGGTAGTCGGCGTAGGGCGGGTATGCCGCGACGGCGCGTTCCCACCACACCGCCTTTTCCTCACCGGTCACCTCGCGTGCCGTCATGTCCTGGATGACCGTGCCATCCCGGAGTTCCACGTGGGGATCGGCCTTGACGTTGAAGTACCAGACCGGGTGCTTGGGGGCACCGCCCAGAGAGGCGACGGCGGCGTACGTGCCCTCGTGCTCCACGCGCATGAGGGGCGTCTTGCGTATCTTGCCGCTCTTGGCGCCTCGGGTGGTCATCAGGATCACGGGCATTCCCGTGTCCATCAACGTCGTCCCCTGCGTCCCGCCGGAGCTCTCGATCAACTCCACCTGCTCACGTACCCACCCGGCAGGGCTGGGCTCGTACTCACCTTCAAGAGGCATGCCATCGTTCCCATCGTCGTATACGTGGTGAACCACCACAGAGGCGCACTCACCACCTACTACCCCACAGCACCCGGTGAAACGAACGGCTCAGAACGGATAGTGCGCGTGCTGCGTAGCCAGTGTCACCCAGCGGGTGTTGCTGAACGCCTCGATGCCCCAGCGCCCGCCGAACCGGCCGTATCCGCTGGCCTTGAAGCCGCCGAAGGGAGCGTTCGGCTCATCGGCGACGGACTGGTCGTTGACGTGCACGATGCCGGTACGGATCCGGCGGGCGACGGTCAGCCCGTGGGTGCCGTTCTCGGTGATGATGCCGCACGTCAGCCCGTGCTCGGTGGAGTTGGCGAAGTCGATCGCCTCGTCGTCCGTGCCGAACGTACTGATCACGGCGAGCGGGCCGAAGGCCTCGCCGTGGTACAGCTCGGCGTTCTCCGGCAGATCGGTGAGCACGGTCGCCGGGTGTACGGCACCCTCGGGAGCCGTACCGCCGGTCAGCACGGTGGCGCCCTTGGCGACGGCGTCCTCGACCAGCGCCGCGACCCGGCGGGCGGCGTCCGGGGTGACCAGCGGGCCGACCACCGTGTGCGGGTTGGCCGGGTCGCCGGACACGAGCGACTCGGTCTTCGCGACGAACTTGGCTGTGAACTCCTCGGCGAGGCTCTCGTGGACGAGGAGCCGGTCGGCCGACATACAGATCTGGCCGGCGTTCATGAACACGGAGAAGACGGCGGCGTCGACCGCGTAGTCGACATCGGCGTCCGCCAGCACGATCACGGAGTTCTTGCCGCCGAGTTCGAGGAGCGCGGGCTTGAGGTGCCGGGCCGCGTGGACGCCTATGACGCGGCCGACGCCGGTGGAACCGGTGAAGTTGACGGACCGTACACGAGGGTCGGCGATCAGCGCCTCGGCGACGGTGGCCGCGTCCTCGGGGGCGTTGGTGATCACGTTCAGTACGCCGTCGGGCAGGCCCGCGTCCCGCAGGATGTCCGCGACGAAGAGACCGCAGGCCAGCGGGGCGTCCTCGCTCGGCTTCATCACGACGGTGTTGCCCGCGGCGAGCGGGGCGGCGACGGCACGGACGCCGAGGATGACCGGGGCGTTCCACGGCGAGAACGCCGCCACGACGCCGACGGGCTCCCGGACCGCGAGGCCGAGCGCACCCTCCGTCTGGGCGCTCAGCACCTCGCCGCGCGGGGCGGTGACCGCGGCGGCGGCCTCGCGGAGCATGTTCGCGGCGAGGCCGACATTGAACATGGCCCAGGGCCGCGTCCCGCCCACCTCGCCAGCCATCGTCCGTACGGCGTCCTCGACGCGGGACTCCAGCAGGTCGGCCGCGTCGAGGAAGATCTTGCGCCGGACCACCGGGCTGGTCGCGGCCCAGCCGGCGAACGCGGCATCCGCGGCGTCCACGGCGCGCGTGACATCCTCGACGCCGGCCGCGGCGACCGTGGCGTACACCTGGGAGCTGTACGGATTCACGTCCTCAGCGGTGCGGCCGGAGGCGGCGGGCAGGTCCTTGCCGCCGATCAGCAGGTCACGATGGAGGGTCATGGGGGGCTCTTCCCGTCGTGCGGGGCAAGACGACCAGGCCCCCGAGGCTCAGCCGCTTGTCCGCCTGGTGAACGTTTCTTCGTTGAATGTTGGATTGAGTCTGCAACGTGCCACGGTCCCAGTCAATCAGCGACGTTGATCGACCGCGCGTTGGATCCTAGATCCGTTGAGTACGGTTTCCAGGGTGACTGATCCAGCCCGGAAACCCTTCCTCTACGTCGTCGTCTGCGCTGCCGGAGTCGCCGAGGACGTCGGCGAGTTGATCAGCCTGGCGCAGGGGCGGGGCTGGGATGTCGGAGTCATCGCGACCCCGCCCGCCATGGGCTTCTTCGACACCGCGGCGGTCGAGGAACAGACCGGGCGGATCATCCGGTCCGCCTGGCGGTCGCCGGGCGACCCGCGCCCGTTCCCGGACCCGGACGCCGTCGTCGTGGCGCCCGCGACGTTCAACACCCTCAACAAATGGGCGGCCGGAATCGCCGACACCCTTGCCCTCGGCACCCTCTGCGAGGCGTACGGCCTCGGCGTGCCGATCGCCGTACTGCCCTGCGTGGGCGAGGCGTTGACCGCGCACCCCGCCTACCAGGAGAGCCTGAAGCGGCTGCGCGCGATGGGTGTCCGGTTCGGCGAGCGCGCCTTCGGCGGCCCGGACGACGGGTTCCGCTGGGAGCGGGGCCTGGAGCTGCTGGCTCACTCGCGGACGTAGCCGTCATCGCCCGGCGTCGACACCTGCACATCCCGGCGCACGATGCTCAGCCGGTCCCCGAAGCCCGAACGGGCCTTCTCCAGACCGCGGCCGGTGTACTCGATCACCACGACCCGGTCGTCGAAGGCCTCCGCGTACGCACCGCACTCGTTGTACGCGCCGCACTCCTCCGCCACCGCGAAGTCCAGCCCCGTACGGGACTTGAGGCCGGCCAGCTCCACGGTGTTCTTCTGCGCGATGGCCAGGCCACGGGCGTGCGCATGCACGGAGAGCAGCTTGATGAAGGACATGGCGTCGTTGGCGGTCAGCAGGCCGCGTGAACGGGTGTAGCTGTCGTAGTTGTCCGGTTCGACGGCGTCGTACCCCTTGGCCGCACAGTCGTCGACCCACTGGTTGATCCGGGCGGCGATGCGCCCCCGTTTCGCCGGCGTGCCGATGTCGAGCAGCGCCTCGTCCCAGTCGCCGTCCATCACGACCTCACCGTTCTTGTCGCGCAGCAGCAGGTCGGCGGGCCAGTCGTCCCGTGCGTCCGGCTGGGCCTGGAAGGCGTTGACGTAACAGATGTTGTAGAGGCCCGGGGCGGGGTCATCCCCGTGGTCGCGGGCGACGATACGGACGCCGGCCGGCGGGGGATAGGCGCCGCCGATCTGGTAGTCGAAGCCGGCGTTCCGGGGCGGCAGGCGAACGGTCCCGGGCTTCGGCGGTGCGGTGGTGTCCTCGCCGGACCCGGACGTACAGGCGGCCAGCGCCACGAGGGCGGCCAGGGCAACGGCAACCCGCTTGACGGGCCTGCCCGTTCGGTCCATCGCGAGTCCTGCACGCCTCGGCACGCCAGGATCAAAGCTGGGGGGCGACGCGCACGTCAAGTTCGCACAGCGGGGCCCATCGCGGAGGCGGTTACCGTTTCGTGAGGACGCCGCCTGTTCCCGTACGGATGCAAGGAGAGCCGTGAGCACCCCCGACAAGCCGCTCGTGATCCTGCGCGCCGCCCCCCACCCCACCGACCGCATCTTCACGCCGGACGCGCTCACCCGGCTGCACGACCGCTTCACCGTCATCGAACCGGACTCCGAAGCGGCCCTCGACGAGGCCCTGCCCGACGCTTTCGCCGTCGTCGGACAGCCCGAACTGCCGGCCGAACGGCTCGCTCGGGCAGGCAAGTTGAGGGCCGTGCTCAACGTCGAGGGCAACTTCTATCCGCACGTCGACTACGAATCCTGCTTCGAGCGCGGCATCCACCTCCTCAACTGCGGCCCCGCGTACGCCCAGGCCGTCGCCGAGTACGCACTCGGGCTCGCGCTCGACCTGGCGCGCGGCATCAGCCGCGAGGACCGGGCCTTCCGCGCCGGGCGGGAGCGGTATGTGTCCGAGGGTAACGCCGATGCCGTACTGCTGCGGGGCTCGGACATCGGCCTGATCGGCTTCGGCCAGCTCGGCCGTGCCCTCCACCCGCTGCTGGCGGCCTTCCGCCCGACCCTCCGGGTGTACGACCCCTGGCTGCCGCCCGCCGTCCTGCGCGAGCAGGGCCTTGTGCCCGCCACGCTGGACGAGACCCTGAGCCGCAGCCGGTTCGTGTTCGTGCTGGCCACCGTCACCGACGAGAGCCGCCATCTGCTCGGCGAGCGCGAACTGGACCTGCTGCCGGACGGTGCCCGGCTCGTGCTCATCAGCCGGGCACCCGTCGTCGACTTCCCGGCTCTGCTCACGCGGGTCGCCGAGGGCCGGCTGCTGGCGGGTATCGACGTCTGGCCCGAGGAACCCGTCGCCGCCGACGACCCCGCTCGCGGCCTGGACGGGCTGGTGCTCTCCGCCCACCGCGCGGGCGGCATCCCGGAGGCGTTCTGGACCATCGGTGACATGGTGGTCGACGACCTGACACTGATCGCCCGGGGCCTGCCGCCCGCCCGTATGCAGGTCGCCGCGCGCGAACTCGTCGGCCGATACCGCAACCGTCCCGTCAGCTGAAGGACCCCGCATGAAGATCCCCTGCCAAGGCCTCCTCTTCGACAACGACGGCGTCCTGGTCGACTCCGACGCGGGCGTCGACCAGGCATGGAGCCGGTGGGCCCGGGAGCGCGGCCTGCCGGCCGAGGAGGTCACCGCGATGGTGCACGGGCGGCGCTCCGCCGACACCGTCGCGCTGCTCGTCGCCGACCCGGACGAGCGGCCCGCAGCGCTCGCCGAGATCGACCGCCTGGAGCTGAAAGCCACGGCCCTCACGACCGCGCTGCCCGGCGCGCACGACCTGCTCACCAGCCTGCCGCAAGGGAGTTGGGCCATCGTGACCTCCGGCGTCACCGCCCTCGCCCGAGCCCGCCTCACTGCCGCCGGCCTGCCGCTGCCACCCGTGCTCATCACCGCGGACGACGTCACCCACGGCAAACCGGCCCCGGACGGCTACCGCGCGGCGGCCGAGAAGCTCGGACTCGCCCCGGCGACGACCGTCGTCTTCGAGGACAGCGTCGCGGGCGCGACCGCGGGGGCCGCGGCAGGGGCGTACGTCATCGGAGTCGGCGAACGGGGCCTGGCCACGGACGCCTCCGTCGTCGTGTCGGATCTGCGGGGGCTGACCTGGCAGGACGGCGTCCTGGACCTCACCGGGGCGCGGCTGTTGCGGTCCTGACGCCTACTGGGGTGGGGGGAGGTTTCTTTCCCCAGCCCCGCCCCTTCCCGAAACTGGGGCTGCGCCCCAGACCCCATCAGGGGGTGGGTGACACGCCGTGTCGCGGCTGCGGGTGCGTCGTGGCTGGTCGCGCCGTTCCCCGCGCCCCTGAAGGGGCGCTCCCGGAGCCGCCAGCCACCATGCTCACCAGCCCCCACGTGCCCGCAGCCTCCCACCGGCGGGAGGGGACGTGGGCCGGTGCGTCAAATGCCCGTCGCGTAGGTTCGGTCTCGGAGAACCAGGACCGTGTACCAACACCGGGTCGTACGCCCGGCCTGCGACGGGCTGACGCACCGGCCCACGGCCCCGACCCGCCCACCGGACCCAAAGGGGCGCGGGGAACGGCGCGAGCAACCACCCACCAACCCGCAGCTTCCCGCGGAGCGCTCAGTGTGGGCCCGCCGGAGCGAACTCCGTCCCGCAAGGCCCCGCCCCCTCGCTCTCCCGCAGCGGAACGGGATCACCGCTCATCGTCAGCGTGCGGTAGTGGCTCCCGATGCACTCGGCCGACCGCCCCACGTAGTGGGCGATGAACGACCGGCGGAACCGGTCGGCGCTACCGTTCGGCTGCGAGCCGTGCACCAGGGTGCCGTTGAAGAACAGAACGTCACCCGGCGACATGTCGACCGGCACGGCGGCGAGGCCGGGCGGCGGCGGTACGTACTCCCGCGCGAACGACAGCCCCTCGTCGGCCTCCTCCGGGCAGAACAGGTCCATCTTGTGCGTGCCGGGAACGACCTCCAGGCCGCCGTTCTCCCGGTCGATCACATCGCAGGCGATCCACGCGGCCACACAGGTGCCCGGCTCGACACGGAGATAGAAGTTGTCCTGGTGCAGGGCCTGGCCTCGGGCGCCCGGCGGCTTGAAGTAGAACATGCTCTGGGCGGCGAGGACCTCCTCGCCGAAGAGGGTCTCCAGGACGTCGCGCAGTCGCGGTTCGAGAAGGAAGCGCAGCGCCAGGTCGTTGATGCGGTGCGGATGCATCACGCGGGGGTAGCGGTGCAGCGGATCGGCGGGCCCCAGCGTTTCCGACACGCGCGGCTCGAAGTGGCCGGGCACCGGACCGGCGGCGTGCAGGGCCATGAACTCCGCGTTCAGCTCGGCGATCTCGTCCCGGCCGAACAGTCCGCGCAGCACCGTGAAGCCGTCCTCCTCGAACTGCCGGTGGCCGGCCTCGGGCAGGATGGGCTCATGGAAGGCGCCGATGTCCGTGACTGTCATGCGTTCACCCTTTCCGGCGGGGGCTTCGTCCATTCCACGCTAGGCCGCCGCGTCTTTCGGGAGGATGCCCGTGAACGCTGAGGGATTGCCCGAGCCTGCTGTCCCGGCCCCGCCGCCGGGTCTCGTCACCGTCGGCCGCTTCGACGAGCGGCCCGGCTACAGCGTCAACCGGCCGCGCGGCGCGGACAGTTGGCTGTTCACCTGGACCACGGGCGGGCACGGACGGCTGAGCCAGGGCGCCGTCGAAACGCGGGCGGGCTCGGGAGATCTGGTGGTCCTCGGACCGGACGTACCCCATCGGTACGCGGTCGCGCCGGGCGCGCGGCACTGGGCGTTCTGGTGGGTGCACTGCCAGGCCAGGCCGTCGTGGGCGGGCTGGCTGCGGCCGTACGCACGCGGGGACCGGCTGTACGTGGTGACGGTGGTCCCGGGCGACGTGCACGAGCGCGTGGAGTCGGCGTTCCGGCGGATGCTGGCCGACGCGCGGTGGACGGGGGAGGGCGCACCGCCCGGCCGGATCGCCACGCCGGGCTCCGCCGAGCCCGGTCAGGTCGCCATCGCCCATGGAGCCGCGGCCCGCGAACTGGCCCTCTGCTCCCTGGAGTCGATCGTGCTGCTCGCGGCCGCCACCGCGCGCTCGGAGCCGCAGCGGTCCGGCATCGACGTACGGATCCGCCGGGCCGAGGCGCTGATCGCGGCGGATCCGGGCGCGCCGCACACCGTGGAGTCGCTGGCCGCGGGCGTGTCGCTGTCGCCCTCTCGGTTCGCGCACCTGTTCAGCCAGCAGCTCGGTCAGTCCCCGATGCGGGCCCTGCTCGCCGCACGACTGCTGCACGCCGCCCGGCTTCTGGAGGCCACCGACCTGCCGGTGGAACGGGTGGCGGCGGCCTCCGGCTTCACCAGCCCGTTCCACTTCAACCGCGTCTTCAGACGGCGTTACGGGACGCCTCCCGGCGCGTATCGGGCCGGACTCCGCGCCCCGTAGAACATCCGACGTCTGCCCTTCCTGGACGGCAAATCGGCACATACTCCAGGTAACTTCGAGAAATGAAATTCGAATCACCTCGGAGCGAACTCTTGTTGACGCCTTGTCGGCTACAACTACTCGGGTAGAAACGGGCGTTGAGAGGTTTCGCTTGTACCGGGATGGTGCGCTGTGCAAGGGTGCGTTTGGTGGTGTGGCAATTCCATACCGACTGGTATGCACTGATTTCGGCAAGGTCCTTGGAGGAAAGTGCACGTGAACGGCGCGACGGACGAGCAACTGCTGGCACGACACTGGGCAGCGGTCCACTCGTACGCGCGACTGTGCACCAGCAGTACGCAGTACGCCGGAATGCTCACCACCGCCGCATTCACACGGGCGTTCGGTGAATACGAGCGGCGGACGGGATCGACCGTGGCATGGCTGCCGCGGCTGCTGGTCACCGTGCGCGGTATCGCGGCCGAATGGGACGCGGACCACCGGCGCTCCCAGCTCCACCCCGATCTCCACTCCGGCCCCGAGGACGGCGACCGCGCCACGGCACGGCTTCTTCCGCCGGAGAACCGGCGCCTGGTGTCCCGCGCATTTCAGGAGCTGCCGGAGCCCGCCCGCTGCATTCTGTGGCACGTGGAAGTCGAGGCGGAGGACCTCGCGATACCGGCCGAACTGCTCGGCCTGACCGCCGCCGACGCTCCCGCACAGCTGGAGCGGGCGCGTGACCTCTTACGTGTGGGCACTCTCGAGGCGCACAGCGAACTCGCCCCCCGGGAGGAGTGCCGTCGCTACAACCGACTGCTGGACGCCTCGCTCCGGCGCGGCAGCAATACCTGTCGCGACCTGCTACGGCACCTGAACAAAT
This sequence comes from Streptomyces pseudoechinosporeus, assembly GCF_054783935.1. Taxonomy (NCBI): domain Bacteria; kingdom Bacillati; phylum Actinomycetota; class Actinomycetes; order Kitasatosporales; family Streptomycetaceae; genus Streptomyces; species Streptomyces pseudoechinosporeus. The sequence continues at coordinate 120,439 of NZ_BAAGPS010000024.1, read as the reverse complement.
GCGGGTACTGCCGGTACGCGGCCGACCAACTGGACCAGTCCGGCGGCCGGCTGCCGGTGCTGCTGGCCGAGGCGGTGCTCGGCTGGGGAGCACGGCCCTATCTCGACTCCCGGCCCGGCCGCCGTGCCCGTTTCGAGGAAGCACAGGCGGGCCCCCTCGTGGCCCAGGCACCCACGGGCCCGCTCATGGAGGAGCCGCCGCCGGGCCCGGTCGTGCCCCTCACCTCGGGCGAATCCTGGACCACCGCCCCCGCGGGCGCTCACCACCACGAGGCGCAAGCCCCCACGTACCCCGACGACCTCACCGAGCAGCACTTCGACCTTCCTCCCGCGGAGCCTCACCTCCTCGAGCCCGGAAGGCGCTCGCGCGGCCGGAGAACCCTCGCCCTGGCCGCGCTCGCCGTGAGCGCGGGCGTCGTCGTATCGCTCGTCCTGTGGGCCGGCGACAGGGACGACTCTCAGCCCCCCTCCGACGCGGGAACGGGGACGGCGTCCAGGACACCCGGCTCCCAGGCGCCCGATGCCGATCCGTCCAGAGCCGGCTCGGACGACTCGCCGTCCGGCACCGTGCGCGGCCGGCTGCGCAATGCCGGGAACGATCTGTGCGTCGGCATCGCCGGCAGCAAGACGGTCAAGGACGCGGAAGCCGTGCTCACCACCTGCACCTCCTCCGCCCGGCAGCAGTGGTCGTACGAGAGCGACGGCCTCCTCCGCAGCCTCGACGCCCCCGAGCTGTGCCTCGACTCCCGCCTCGCCTCCTCGGTCCGGCTGGGCAAGTGCGAGGGCCGGACCAAGCAGGACACCAAGAACATGCGGTACGACCTCACCCTCGACGACAGCCTGGTGCCGCTCGCACGCGCGGAACTGGCCCTGACACCCGCCGCGCCAGAAGGCAAGACGGACCTCGTCCTCAAAACCCGGGACGACAGCGAAACCCAGCGCTGGCAGTTCGACACCTCGGTGGACTCGCTCCAGATGGAGTGGATCAACGCGTACACGGACGGCGACTCGCCAGAACCGACGCGCAGCGCCCGGCCCACTCCCGGCCGCACACCGTCTCCCACGCCGACGCCCACGCCGTCCGAGTCGACCCCCACGCCCGACCCCGACCAGCCCTGCTACGGCTACTTCTGCTCGAACGACGGTTCCGACGACAGGTACGACGGCGGACGCGACGGCGGGTACGGCTTCGGAGGCGGCGGCGGATACGACTTCGGAGGCGACGGAGGCGGGGGCGGCCGACGATGACCCGAAGGGCGCTGGAGGACGTCAGCCCTCGTCCAGCGTCAGCTCCGCCCAGATCGTCTTCCCCTCGGGCGTGTACCGGCTGCCCCACCGCTGGGTGAGCTGGGCGACCAGGAGCAGTCCGCGACCGCCCTCGTCGAAGGTCTTGGCGCGACGCAGATGCGGAGCCGTGTGGTTGGCGTCCGACACCTCGCAGATCAGCGTGTCGGCATCGTGGATGAGGCGCAGCCGGATGGGACGCTCGCCGTACCGGATGGCGTTGGTGACGAGTTCACTCACCACGAGCTCCGTCGTGAACGCCGCCTCGTCCAGGTCCCAGGTCCCCAGCTGCCGGACGACCTGCTTGCGGACCGGGGCGACGAGGGCGGGGTCGGCCGGGATGTCCCAGGTCGCCACCTGAGAGGCCGGAAGTCCACGGGTACGCGCGAGGAGCAGGGCCACGTCGTCGGCAACGCCGGTCGGCGGGAGCAGAGACTGGAGGACGTGGTGGCAGGTGTCGTCCAGGGAGCTCGAGGGGCGGGCCAGCGCCTGGCACAGCATTCGGTGGCTGATGTCGATGTCCCGGTCGCGGCTCTCTACCAGGCCGTCGGTGTAGAGGGCGAGCACGGTCCCTTCGGTGAGCGTGAGCTCGGTGGACTCGAACGGCAGCCCGCCGAGACCCAGAGGCGGCCCGGGCGGTACGTGGATCTCCTGGGGCGGGCCGTCCGGCGGCAGCATCACCGGAGGCGGATGCCCGGCCCGCGCGAGGGTGCAGCGGCGACTGATCGGGTCGTACACCGCGTACAGGCAGGTGGCGCCGACCTCGCCCGTCGTGCCGTCGGTGCCCGCCTCGGTGGACAGCCTGAGGACCAGGTCGTCGAGGTGGGTCAGCAGCTCGTCCGGAGCCAGGTCGATGTCGGCGAGCGTGCGGACGGCGGTCCGTAGGCGCCCCATCGTGGCCGACGCCTGGACGCCGTGGCCGACGACGTCCCCGACGACCATGGCGGCCCGCATGCCCGACAGCGGGATCACGTCGAACCAGTCGCCGCCGACCCCGGCCTGGGCCGCGGGCAGATAGCGGGAGGCCGCTTCGAGGGCGGCCGTGCGCGGCAGCGTCCGGGGCAGCAGGCTGCGCTGCAGGGCGAGCGCGGTCGCGCGTTCGCGGGAGTAGCGGCGGGCGTTGTCGATGCAGACGGCCGCCCTGGCCGCGACCTCCTCGGCCAGCAGGACGTCGTCGGGCGTGAAGGGCTCGGCCCGCCGGAACCGGGTGAAGACGACGACGCCCAGGGGCGCGCCGCGGGCCTGCATCGGGACCGACATCGTCGAGTGGATGCCGTACTCCTTGACGCGCTCGAAGCGCGGCCGGTCCCAGGCGAGCCACTCCGACAGCGTGGACGCGAGGTCCGAGGCCACGATGGGCCGGCCCGCCAGCAGGGAGTCGGCCTGCGGCGAGGACGCCGGGTAGACGTCGACCTGGCCCGGCTTGACCATCGCCTCGGGGTTGCCCGGGTTCACCGACCGGTGGGCGGCGCGGCGCAGGCTGACAGGGGCGGACAGCCGTCCGGAGTTCAGTTCGCCGCTCTGGTCCTCCGGATCGATCAGGTCGACGCTGACGAAGTCGGCGAGCGCGGGCACGCACACGTCGGCCAGTTCCTGGGCCGTGCGTCTGACGTCGAGGGTGGAGCCGATGCGGATGCTCGCCTCGTTGACGAGCTGCAGGCGTTCCCGGGCAAGGCGCTGCTCGGTGAAGTCGTGGGCGGTCAGACAGACGCCGCGCACCCTGCCCTCGGGATCCGTGAGCGGCGCGATGCGGGCCAGCCAGGCGTGCGGCTCCCGGACGTCGCCCACCCGCATGTACGTCTGCACATCCTCGGGCTGCCCGGACAGCAGCACCCGGATCAGATGCCGTTCGAGGTCCTCGCTCTGCGGCTTGCCGCCGATCTCGGGGAACCGCAGCCCGCGGATCCGTTCCTCCGGGAGGCCGATCGCGATGGCCATCGCCTCGTTGATCCGGCGCAGCCGCAGCCGCTCGTCGTAGATCGCCGTGGCGCAGGGGGACTGTTCCAGAAGCGCGGTCGTCAGGGGATCGCCGTCGGGCAGCGGGTCCCTGCCGCCCAGGGGCGAGACGAGGAGCCAGTCGCTGCGGTCGCCGCGCTCGGGCCGTCGCCGGTGCGCGAGCAGCCATACGTTCCGGGGGCGGCCGTCCTGATGGCGCAGCGCGAGCTCTCCGCTCCAGCGAGTGCTCGTCGACTCGGGCCCCGCGGCCTCGCCGCCCGGGGCCAGCAGATCCGCGGCGGGCCGGCCGAGGACATCGGCCGGGGCATGGCCGAGCAGGCGCCGGGCGCCCTCGCTCCACTCGACGATGATGCCGTCCGCGTCGAGGACGGCCCGTGCCGTGGCGGTCTCGTCGAAGGGGTAGTCCGGACCGTCGGGCGGTGTGTCGTCGTGGCTCCTCATCGTCGCCACACTCCATTGCGTCCCTTGCGGACACTGACAGTGATCAGATGCGTCACTTGGGTCCCAGGGTAGTCCGTGGAGGGGGCCGTACACCGCCTGGAGCACACCTTCAGCGGCGCTCGCGAGGAGGGCTGGGTCTCCGTCGACTGGGGACGTGCCCGCACCCTGGACCGTATCGAGGTCTCCTTCACCGTCGACGCCACGCACACCCTGCCCGCCACGGTCGAGGTCGCGTACTGGGACGGCCGCCGCTACCAGCCCGTCAAGGGAGCCGAGATCGACTGGGCCACCGCGTCCGATGCACCGACGGTGATCACCTTCGACGCGATACGCGGCAGCCGGATCCGGCTCACCATGACGAGCCGTCACCCGGGCGAGGCCCGGGGCGCCCAGCGGATCAGCCGTCTGGAGGCCCCGCCTCGCTGACCGCGCGGGCTTCCTGACGCTCCTCGACCTCCTCATCGGGATGGGCCTCGCGGTACTCCTCGGCCGTCGGCTTCGCCACCTGCGTTCCGGCGCCGTACAGACCGCGGGAGAGGAGAGCCCGCAGCCGCCCCTTCGAGCCGTTCGGGTTCGGGACGCCGTTCGCGTCGCGTGCCGGGCCCGCCTCGAGCGGCCGGGGCTGCTCGTGCTGGGTCAGGACATGCAGTTCGGCGGGGGAGAGCGGCTGGTGCACCTCGACGAACTCGCCGTGCGGCAGTCGTTTGATGACGCCGGTCTCGCGACCGTGCAACACCAGGTCGCGGTCCCGGCGTTGCAGCCCCAGACAGATGCGCCGGGTGACGATGAAGACCAGGACGGGGACGACGAGCACCGCGATCCGGGCCGCCCAGGTGACCGTGTTGATCGACAGATGGAAGCGGGTGGCCACGATGTCGTTGCCGCCGGCCGCGAACAGGATCAGATAGAGGCTGATCCAGGCCGTGCCGATGGAGGTACGGATGGGCCGGTTGCGCGGACGGTCCAGCAGGTGGTGCTCGCGCTTGTCGCCGGTGATCCAGGACTCCAGAAACGGATACACGCCGATGAAGACCAGCAGGAGCGGGAAGGCGACGATCGGGATCAGCACGCCCATGACCAGCGTATGGCCCGCCACATTGATCTCCCAGCCCGGCATGATGCGCACCAGACCCTCCGCGAAGCCCAGGTACCAGTCCGGCTGGGCTCCCGTGGACACCTGGTCGGCGCGGTAAGGGCCGTACGACCAGACCGGGTTGATCGTCGCGATCGCCGCGATCAGCGTGATCACCCCGAACACCAGGAAGAAGAACCCGCCCGCCTTCGCCATGTACACGGGCATGAACGGCGCGCCCACGACGTTCCGTTCGGTCTTTCCGGGCCCCGGGAACTGGGTGTGCTTGTGGTAGAAGACCAGGATCAGATGGGCCACCACCAGGGCCGCCATGATGCCGGGGATCACCAGGATGTGCAGCGAGTAGAAGCGGGCGATGACATCGTCCCCGGGGAACTCACCGCCGAACGTGAAGAACGACAGATACGTCCCGACGATCGGCACCGACAACAGCGCGCCGTCCACGAACCGCATCCCGGTGCCCGACAGCAGATCGTCCGGCAGCGAGTAGCCGAAGAGCCCCTCGAAGATGCCGAGGAACAGCAGCGTCCAGCCGAACAGCCAGTTGATCTCACGGGGTTTGCGGAACGAGCCGGTGAAGAAGTGCCGCATCATGTGCATGAGCATCCCGGCGATGAAGATCAGCGCGGCCCAGTGATGGATCTGCCGGATCAGCAGACCGCCCCGTACGTCGAAGCTGATGTCCAGCGTGGAGGCGTACGCCTCCGACATCCGGACGCCGTTCAGCGGGACGTAACTGCCGTGGTACGTCACCTCGTTCATCGACGGATGGAAGAACAGCGTCAGATAGACGCCCGTGAGGATCAGTACGACGAAGCTCCACAGGCAGATCTCCCCGAGCAGGAACGACCAGTGGTCCGGGAACACCTTGCGCAGATACTTCCTGCCGAGGCTGTGGATGCCAAGGCGGCCGTCGAACCAGTCGGCCACGCGCTGACCCGAGGACGCTTCGTCAGCCGCGGGACGGCGCGAGGGCGCCTTCTCGTACGTGGTCATGCGTCGTCGTCCTTGCGTACGTGGATGAGCTTGTCGGGGTTGGTGACGATGTAGACGTCACAGACCTGGTCGCCCTCCGGGGTGAGGTCCATGACCATCACGGCGTACGGGGACTTCCCCTCGAAGATCACCGCGGAGTCGTCGCCGTTGACGCGCCGGTAGCTGATGTCCAGCCGTGCCCCGCCCCTCCTCGTCAGCCCCGTGACCAGCCGCACGACCTTGTCCCGGCCCTGCACCGGCCGCAGCCCCGCCCCACGCGCTTTGCCCCCGCTGTCGCTCCACACCGTGACGTCGGGCGCGAGGATCTCCATCAGCGCACCGATGTCACCGCCGAGCGCGGCCTGCACGAACCGCTCGGTCGCCTCCCTGCGCACCCGCGGATGCGCCTCGTACCGCGGGCGCCGGGAGTGCACATGCTGCCGGGCGCGGTGCGCGAGCTGGCGTACGGCGGCGGGGCTGCGGTCGAGGACGTCGGCGATCTCGGTGTGGGCGTAGCCGAACACCTCGTTCAGGACGAACACCGCCCGCTCCAGCGGGGTCAGCGACTCCAGGACCACCAGCATCGCCATCGACACGGACTCGGCGCGCAGGGCGGGATCGGCGGCATCCGGGGGCGGCTCGTCGGTGGCCTGTGCGACGAGCGGCTCGGGCAACCACGGGCCGACGTACGTCTCGCGCCGCCGACTGATCACGGCCCGCCGCGTCAGCGCGTGGTTCACCGCGATGCGGACGAGATACGCACGCGGGTTGCCGATCTCCTTCAGCGGTGACCGGCTGCGACTCCCGGACCAGGACAGCCAGGTCTCCTGGAGCACGTCCTCGGTGTCGGCGACACTGCCGAGCATGTTGTAGACGATCGCGAACAGCAGCTCGCGATGGTCCATGAACAGGCGGGTCGCCGTGTTCAGGACCTCGTCGGTCGCCGTCTGCGGTACCGGACTTCTGGACATGCCTGTGCCTCCCGTAGCGCGCCTCACTACTGCGAGGGCTACGGAGGCCGGGAGTGTGACATCCGGCGGGGGAGAGTGACGTACGTCTCAGCCGGTACGTGTCGGGAGTACGGGTCAGATGAGCGTCGGCTGCAGCGCGCCCTCGAGCGTCAGCAGCCGTACCTTGCGCTCGACGCCGCCCGCGTACCCGCGCATCGAGCCGTCCGCGCCGATCACGCGATGGCAGGGACGTACGACGAGCAGGGGATTGGCCCCGATCGCGGCGCCCAGTGCACGGACCTGGGCCCGCGGCACGCCGAGCCGTTCGGCGAGCGCGCCGTACGTGGTCGTGGTGCCGTAGGGGATGTCCTCCAAGGCCCGCCAGACCTGCCGCTGGAACTCCGACCCGCTGACGGTGAACTCCAGCTCGAATGCGGTGAGTTGGCGTTCGAAGTACGCGGACAACTGCCGTGCCGCCTCCGCGAACGCTTCGTCGTCGCGCCGCCACGCCTTCCCGACGGCCGGGGCGTTCTTCTGCCCCGGGACGGACAGCGAGGCGAGGGCGATGCCGCCCGGTGCCGTGGCCGACTCCTCGCCCACGAGGAGCAGTTCGCCCAAGGGGCTGTCGATGGTCGTGTACGCCGTCATGGATCCGTTCCTTTCCCATCTCTCGATACGTACGAGTCTGGTGCCCGGAGCGTCGCATCACCGGCGGGAATCGGACATCACGCTCCCACCCGCTTGGTACCGCCATGCGTATCACCTGACCTGCAACTATTTACGAGTAAGTACCCGCGCGGTACCGTGAGGGGCATGCCAGCTCTCAACGTGGAATTCAGCGAGCGCGAGCTCGAGGATCTGCGGCAGATCGCCAAGGAGCGCGGTACGTCGATGAAAGCCCTGGTACGCGAGGCGGCGGCGGCCGACATCGTGCGGCACCGCGCGTTGCAGGAAGGTGCGGACGTTTTCCGCCGGTTCTTCGCGGCGCACGCCGATGAGTTCGCCGCCGCCTTCCCCGAGGACGAACCACCGGGCACAGGCGAGGGGCGGGCCGCCTGAGCCATGGCCGCTTCCGTCATCCATATCGACGTTCCGTGGCTGCTCCAGCGCCACGAAGAGGTCCTGCCCGACCAGCCCACGGTGAACGACTTCTCCGTGCTCGTGGCCGCCGTGGCCCGGCACCGCGTGGACCCGCCGCGGCTCGGCGTGGACTCGGACCCGGCCTGGCGCGCCGCCGCGCTGCTGCACACCCTGGCCATGCTCAAACCCCTGCCGTCCGCCAACGCCCGCTTCGCCTGCGCGACGGCGGTCTCGTACATGTTCGTCAGTGGCGTCGGCATCGACCCGCCCTACGGGGCCCTCGTCGACCTCGCGCGCGACCTGATGTCCGGCAAGGCGGACGTCTTCGGGGCGGCCGACCGCCTGCGCTCCTGGCAGATCTGAAGGCGCACGCCTGCCGGCAGTTCGATTTTGAAAACCGTTGCAAGACAGGCGACTTGGCGGCCGACCTTGACTTTCCTTCAGACGTCGGATGTTGCTGAAGTCGCCCAAGTGGCTTGTTGGCTGTGAGGGATTTGTGCAAGGGTGAACTTCCTCGTACATGGTTAATGGCCGGGTCTGATTCGATGCTCGAGTTTTAGTTCTGCCGGTTTTGCTCAAAAGGCGGTCGGCCGACGGCTCGACCGGGCCACCCCTCCGGCCGCTTTCCATGCGCCAAGCCAGAAAGGTATGCACCAACCAGGAGCACCTTTTCGGCGGTCAGAACTTCTGTGTGCCATCTTGTGCCTTGGAAGGACCCCGCTCAGTGCACACCCCCCACCCGCCTCGTCCTACATATCCCCCGCGCCCCGGCGTCGCCATCCCCGGGGGTGCCGCCGCTCCCGGGGAGTCGGACGAGAGTCTCGCCGCTCTCCTGCGGGCGCAGCCGGAGGGCGAACTCGCCCAGTCCGTCGCGCTGTTGATGGCGCGTCACTGGCAGCCCGCGTACGACTACGCGGTCATCTGCCTGGCCACCTCGGCGAGCGTCGCCTCGATGGTCACAGCCGCCGCTTTCCAGCAGGTCCTCGACCGCCTCAAACGCGCCGAGTCCGCCGCCGCGCTGCGCCCCCACCTGCTGGTGACCGTGCGGGACACGGTCCGGGCCTGGTCCGCCGCGGACCGCATATCCGGCGTTCTGCCGGAACTCCGGAAACCCGCCGGAGGCCGTGGTATGCGCGCCACGAAGTCGATGACGCCGGAAAATCGCAAGCTCGCCGAGCGTTCTTTCCAGGCCCTCCCGGGACTCGCCCAGTGCGTGCTGTGGCACACCGAGGTCGAGGCAGAGCACATATCCGTACCCGCTGGTCTGTTGGGTATGGATCCCGACACCGCGTCGGCCGCTCTGGACCAGGCACGGGAGCAATTCCGCCAGGGCTGCGTACGGGCCCACCGCGAACTCGCGCCGAACAAGGACTGCCGCTACTACAACCGTCTCCTGGACGTCCCGATTCGGCGTGGCGGCACCTTGCTCCCCGATGTCCAGCAACATCTGCTGGAGTGCCGCTTCTGCCGTTACGCGGCCGAGCAGCTCAGCCATTTCGAGGGCCCTCTCGGCGTTCTGCTCGCCGAATCGGTGCTCGGCTGGGGCGCCCGCCGCTATCTCGACTCACGTCCGGGGCGGGGCCAGTCCGCAGCGCGGCCCAGCCGTTCCGGCGGCAGACGGCAGGGCGGCGGCGGCCGTCATCGCGGGCGCGTGCTGCCCCAGTTCCCCTCCGGGGGCCGAAGGGCCGCGCAGGGCCCGGGGAACTCGAAGGCCCTGCTCACCGGGGTGGGCGTGGTCTCGGGGGCACTGCTGGCGACCGTACTGATCACCACCCTGTGGCCGCAGGACGACGGAGGTGACCCCTCCGCCTCCGGCACCCCCGGCCCCGAACAGAGCGCCACTCCCGGTCCCCAGGCGCCGCCCGCCGGGTCGACGTCCCCGCCCCCCGCACTTCCCACGCCTCCCGTTCAGACCCGGCTACGCAATCTCGCCGCGGATCTCTGCCTGGACATCAAGGGGGGCAAGGCGCAGTCCGGTGCCTCGCTCAAGCTGGAGGCGTGCTCCTCCGCTGGCACCCAGCAGTGGTCCTACGAGGAGGACGGACTGCTGCGCAGCGTCGCGAACCCCGACCTGTGCGTGGACTCCCACGTGGACGCCGGCGTGGTCGTCCTCGGCAGCTGCGCCTCCGCGGGCTCCAAGCGGGCCGACGACGTCCGCTACGACCTCACGGTCCAGGGCGAGTTGCTGCCGCGCTGGCAGGAAGACCTCGCGGTCGCCCCCGCCGCCAAGGACGAGGACGCGGACGTGGTCGTCAAGATCCGCGACAGGACGGACGAGCAGCGCTGGCGCTCGGACGGCAGCACGTCCTCGGCGAGCCCGGAGTCCTTGTCGGTGGCGGAACCGGTGAGCGACTCGGACTGAGGGCTCCGCCCGGCGCTCTGCGGGGGCCATCAACTCCGGTCACTTCTCGGTCTGTTCGTCGCTTGGCGTGTCCTCCGGTTCGGCCTCTTGAGCCGGGGCGTCGGGGCCCTGTGCGCGGACTCGCTGGACGTGCTCCAGGGAGTCCCTCAGTTCCGTGAGCCAGTCGTCCGTGTTGCGCTCGACGAGGCGTACGCACCAGGCGAGTGCGTCGCTGCGGCTGCGGGCGACACCGGCGGCGATCAGGGTGTCCAGAACCTGCCGCTGGGGCTGCCGCAGCCGGGTCATGACGGGGGCGGCGACATGGGTGAACAGAGCGCGCTCGCCCCCGCACTCCACGCCCCACGAGACCTTCTTGCGGAAGCGGTGCTCGGCCTCGCGGGCCACCGCGACCCGGTCGTCGCGGGTGCGCTCCCGGAACTCCTGGATACGGGCCTTGACGGCCGCCTCCTTCTCGGCGTCCGAGACGCCCTCGGCGAGCCGGGGCTCGGCTATGCGGCCGACGACGGTGATCTCCTCGCGGTCGACCGTCACTTCACTGAGGCTCTCGAAGAGATCGTCGGGCAGTCGGCCGGCGAACCAGCCGCGCAGTTTCTCGTGCTGCTCCGTTGTAATCATGTAATGAGCCTTACTCCGCCGCGCAGTGAAGGCAAGGCTTCCGCTTCCGCTGGAAGCGGAATGTTTCCGGCCTATTGCTGAGCGGTGCAAATCCGGCCAGGGCGCCTCTTCCGCACCGCGGCACCCGCTCGGTTACGGGCTCGGCGCGCTCAACTTCCGTAACTTCACGCCACTGATTCAACACACAACGTTACTGAAACGTGCGGGTTCGACGTGTGTTTCCGTCGCGGACTCGGCAGACTCGCGCTCGCCGGTCCGGCACTCAGGATCCGGCACCCGAATGTTCCGGAACGCAAACGATCCGGAACGCCATCCAAGCGGAAGGATGCACACAATGCCGAACACCGCGCGCTGGGCAGCGACCCTCACCCTGACGGCCACCGCCGTCTGCGGCCCCCTCGCCGGAGCCGCCCACGCCGCCCCCGAGCCCGCCCCGTCCACGCTGTACGCTCCCTCGGCCCTCGTGCTCACCGTGGGCCGAGGCGAGAGCGCGGCCACCGCCGCACCCGAGCGTGCGGTCACCCTGACCTGTGCCCCGACCGCCTCGGGCACGCACCCGGTCGCGGCACAGGCCTGCGCCGAACTGCGCGCGTCCGGCGGGGACTTCGATGCCCTGGCCGGCAGAGGCCAGGGCATGTGCACCCGCGAGTACCGGCCCGTGGTCGTCACGGTCGACGGCGTCTGGCAGGGCCGTCGCATCTCCTACGAGCGCACCTTCGCGAACGAGTGCGTGAAGAACAACTCCCACGGGAGAGCCGTCTTCACGTTCTGAGGGACCGGGATCGCGCACCGCCCGCGAACCTCGACCCGGGGCCCGCAGTTGGGGAGTGCGGCCCCTGTCGCGGACGCCACGCGATCTCGCACCGGGGGTCGGCAGGGACGGAGTGGGGCCGTCCTGCCGACCCCCGGCATTTGCGGCCGGGTTCGGTCGAACCCGTTCCCCGTCGTACGTTGCTCGCTAAAAACGTTTTCAATAATCAGTGCAGGTCGGGGTACAAGCATCGCCAAGTCCCAACAGCCAGCTGTGTCAGAACTGTTGACCCCGTGTTGGAAACGTTTTAATTTCTCCGCACCCCGACAGCCAGAGGTGAGGAGGCTCCGTGGCCGCGGTGTTGCGGGAGCGCACGGGCAAGGAGGCGGTGAGCCCTTCTCGCCGTCGTCCGCCTGATGCGCGTATGAAGCGAAAAGGTTTCCGTGCCCGCAGAAGCCGGACCTTGTTCCTGCTGATGCTGCCCGGGCTCGTGTATTTCCTCGTGTTCCACTACGGCGCGCTGGTGGGCAACGTCATCGCGTTCAAGGACTACGTGCCCTTCGACGGCATCTGGGGCAGCCCGTGGGTCGGCCTGGAGAACTTCCAGCGGATGTTCCAGGACACCGCGTTCTGGGACGCGGTCCTCAACACGCTCTGGATCGCGGTCCTGCAGATCGTCTTCTACTTCCCCGTCCCGCTCGCGCTCGCCCTGCTCCTGCACACCCTCACCTGGAGCACCGTCCGGCGTTTCGTGCAGTCGGTGGCGTATCTGCCGCACTTCATCTCATGGGTGATCGTCGTCGCCCTGTTCCAGCAAGTCCTCGGCGACACCGGCCTGGTGAACAGCTATCTCGGCGACGCCGGACTGAGCACCGTCGACATCATCGGCAACCCGGACGCCTTCAAACCGCTCACCGTCGCCCAGGTGATCTGGAAGGACGCCGGCTGGGGAACGATCATCTTCCTCGCCGCGCTCTCGCAGGTCGACGAGCAGCAGTACGAGGCCGCCGCCATCGACGGCGCCGGACCCTGGCGGCGCTTCTGGCACGTCACCCTGCCCGCGATCCGCCCGGTGATCGTCCTGCTGCTCATCATGCGGCTCGGCGACATCCTCTCCGTCGGCTTCGAGCAGATGCTGCTCCAGCGCGACGCGGTGGGACCGGAGGCCGCCGAGATCATCGACACCTTCGTCTACTACCAGGGCATCGTCGGCGGCGACTACGGATTCGCCGCGGCGGCGGGCCTGTTCAAGGGCGTCATCGGCGCCCTGCTCGTCTACGCGGCCAACAAGGTCGCCCACCGACTCGGCGAACAGGGGGTCTACAAGTGAGTGCCCATGTCCGGCCCGGCTGGATGGAGAAGCCGAAGCCGCTCACCCAGGCCGCCAAGGCGGTGGCCCTCATCGCGGTCGTCCTGCTGGTCTGCGTGCCCTTCCTGGTCATCGTCTCGACCTCGCTGGCCTCGCAGCGCGAAGTGGTCGAGGGCGGCGGCTGGGTGCTGTGGCCGCAGAACCCCACCCTCAAGGCGTACCAGGACATCCTCGACGGCGGCATCGTCACCCACGCCCTCGGCGTGAGCGCGGGAGTGACCGTCGTCGGCACCCTGCTCAGCCTCGCCTGCACGGTGACCCTCGCCTACGCCCTGTCCCGCCCCGGCGTCTTCGGCGGCAAACCCGTGCTGCTGCTGGTGCTGTTCACCTTCCTCTTCCCGCCGGGCATGATCCCCAGCTTCCTGGTGGTCAAGGAGCTCGGCCTGCTCGACTCGTACTCCTCGCTGGTCCTGCCGGTGCTGGTGAACGTCTTCAACCTGGTCGTCCTGCGCGGCTTCTTCCAGGGCATCCCCGAGGAGCTGTACGAGGCCGCACGCCTCGACGGGGCGGGGGACTGGCGCGTGCTGTGGTCTGTCGTGCTTCCGCTGTCGAAGGCGGCACTTGCGGTCGTCGGCCTGTTCTACGCGGTGGCGTACTGGAACTCCTGGTTCTACGCCTCGCTCTACCTGGAGAGCGACCACTGGCCGCTCCAACAGGTGCTGCGTACCTATGTGGTGGCCGGTACGGACCTCACCGACACCGCCACGAGCGAGGGCACCGTCAACGCCCCGCAGACCGTGCAGATGGCGGTCCTGGTGATCGCCACCGTACCGATCCTCCTCGTCTACCCCTTCCTGCAGAAGTACTTCACCAAGGGCGTACTCACCGGCGCCATCAAGAGCTGAGCGCTCCGCTCAGCCGTCCAGAGCCAGTCATCAAGAGCTGGGAGAGAACACGCATGTCCGGTATCTCGCTGTCCCGCCGTGCCCTGATGCGCACCGCCGCCGTGGGCAGTCTCGCGCTCGCCGCTCCGGCCACCCTGACCGCCTGCTCCACGGAGTCCGGCGATGACGGGGTCTCCAACGCGGGCAAGAAGCTGGCGCCCTGGCCCACGTACAAGGCCTTCACAGGGCCCAAGCCAGACCTCGCGCCGACCGCGGAAGGAGTCCAGCCCGGCTACACCTCCTACCCGTCCGACCTGGCGAAGTCGGTCTCCCGCACCCCCGGGGACGGCTCCACGGTCAAGGTGATGACCATCAGCTTCGGCGTGCCCCCGAAGGGGCGGGGGGAGAACCGGTTCTGGCAGGCCGTGGAGAAGGCCCTCGGCGTGAAGATCGAGTACACGATCATCTCGCAGCCCGACTACCAGAAGAAGATGGCCACGGTGATGGCCGGCGACCCGGGTGAACTCCCCGACATCATCAACATCTTCTCCGGGTTCGTGCTGCCGCGCGAGGCCCAGTTCGTGCAGCGTCGCGCCGAGGACCTCACACCGTTCCTCTCCGGAGACGCGGTCGCCGACTACCCGAACCTGGCGAACATCCCCACCCACGCCTGGCGCGACATGGGCCGCATCGGCGGCCGCATCTACGGCATCCCCCTGGAACGCCCGCTGCCCGGCTCCACGCTCTGGCTCAACCAGGAGTCCTTCGACGCCGCCGGGATGAGGGAAGGCTGGACGGACCAGGACTTCGCGGCGGTCGCCAAGAGGGGCACGGGCGGGAAGAAGTACGCCCTGGGGGCGGCGGAAGGGTCCGTGTTCGGCGACGGTTTCCACTCCGCGGCGCACGGCGTCCACGCACGGGGCTGGTCGGTGGGCAAGGACGGTACGTTCGTCCCGTCCGCGGCCGACGAGCGCTACAAGCAGATGCTCGACTTCCAGCTCCGGCTGCGCAAGGCGGGCTCCTACCACCCCGACGCGACCTCGAGCGCACAGCCCGAGATGATCGACCTCTACTACAACGGGACGGTCGGCTCCATTCAGGACGGTTTCGGCGGCTACCTCCCCAAGTTCCTTGAGAAGGGCCGGGAGTTCACACCGGCGCCGGCCCTTCCGTACAGCGCGGGCGGGGAGCCTGGGGGCATTGTCGGGGCACGCCGCTCGTTCGGCTACACCATCGTCAAGAAGGCGAAGAAGGAGCGTATCCAGCTGCTGCTGCGCGTACTCGACTATCTCGCGGCGCCGTTCGGCAGCAAGGAGTGGGAACTCGTCCACTACGGCCAGGAAGGCACCCACTTCACCCGGGCCAAGGACGGCTCGCCCGAGCCCAACGACCTCGGCCAGGTCGAGAACAACACCAACCTGCCGCTGAAGTACCTCGCCGAAGGACCCCAGGTGCTGTTCGTGCCCGGCATGCCCGACGCGGTGAAGGCCCTGCACGCCTGGCAGGTGAAGACCGTCCCGCACGCCATCCGCAATGCCTCGTACGGGCTCCAGTCCCGGACGTTCACCTCCCAGGGCACCACCCTCGAGACGCTCCTCAAGGACACCGCCACCGGGATCATCGCCGGACGCACGCCGCTGTCCGAGTGGGACGCGGCGGTCAAGACATGGCGTCAGCGAGGTGGCGACAGAATGGCCGAGGAATTCGCCGAGGACTACGCCGCCAACACATGAGGCGGCAGGGACCGGCAGGTCACGGGCGAAGTGGACCAGAGGAACGGGGAACGACATGGCGTCAAAGGGGCGGGTCACGATCCGCGAGGTCGCCGAGCGGGCGGGCGTGTCCGTGGCCACCGTCTCGCGTGTGCTCAGCGGGAACTACCCGGTCCCACCCGCGACACGGGCCCGCGTGCTGCGCGCGGCCCGCGAACTCGACTACGTCGCCAACGCGCACGCCCGCGCCCTGGTCGGCGGCGGCCGCAAGATGGTCGCCGTCGTGCTGCGCCAGGTCACCAGCCCCTTCTACGCGCAGGTCGCCGAGGGCGTCGAGGCGGAGGCGGCCGAGCGCGGCTGGGTCTGCGTGTTCGGCGCCACCGCCGGGGATCCGCAGCGGGAGATGGACTTCGTGCAGCTCATGCGCGAAGAGGGCGCCCGGCTGGTGATCCTGGTCGGCGGGGTCGTCGAGGACGACGCCTACCGGGAGCGGGTGGCGCACTACGCGCACGCCCTCGACTCGTCCGGAGCGCGGCTCGTGCTGTGCGGCCGGCCCGCGCCCGACCCCGACATCCCCGCGCTGGTCGTCGAGTTCGACAACGAGGCCGGGGCCCGCGCCATCACCGGCCATCTGCTGTCCGCGGGCCACCGCCGCATCGCCTTCCTCGGCGGGCTGCCCGGCAACACGGCCCTCGACGCCCGCGTCGCCGGATACCGCGCCGCGCTCGCCGAGCACGGACTGCCGCCCGAGGCCGCGCATGTCGTCGACTGCGGTCTCGGGCGGGCGGCGGGCCACCGTGCGATGACCGAACTCCTCAAGAGCACAGACGGCACAGGGGAGTTCACCGCCGTGTTCGCCGGGGACGACATGGTCGCCGCGGGCGCGCTGCGGGCCATCGCCGACGCCGGGCTGCGGGTGCCCGACGACATCTCCGTCGTCGGCTACAACGACATCCCGCTCGCCGAGGACTTCAGCCCACCGCTCACCACCGTGCGCACCCCCGCCGAGGAACTCGGCCGGGCCGCCGTGCGCATCGCCCTGCGCGACCCCGAGCACGCCGCGGGCGCCCACCATCTGCTCGGCACCCACATCGTCGTACGCGACAGCGTCTCGCCGCCCCCGCCGGGGCGCGCCCCCAAGTGACGGAGGATCCGCCCCCGTATGACCGCGCCGCATGTGTCGCTCCCCGACCCGACGCACCTTCCGCACCTCCCACCCCTCGATCCGATCGGCTCGCCCATCACCGGCTGGACCCGCGCCCACTGGGAGACGATCGCCGACCGCCTGCTGGACGGTCTGCTGCCGTACACGTCAAAGGAGTTGGCGCACTACCGGCTGCCTGGCCGGGCCAGCCACTCCGGAGACTGGTCGGACGGCCTGGAGGGGTACGCGCGCTCCTTTCTGCTCGCCGCCTTCCGCATCGCCGGCTCCGGCGGACAGGTCTCCGAGGCTCTGATCGAGCGGTACGCCGCCGGGCTCGCCGCGGGCACCGACCCGCACGGCGCCGATCGCTGGCCGCCCATCACCGACCGGGCCCAGCCGATGGTCGAGGCCGCCTCCATCGCGATCGCCCTGCACGAGAGCCGCCCCTGGATCTGGGACCGGCTCGACGACGCGGTACGCCAGCGGGTGGCCGACTGGCTCGGCGGCTTCGTCGGAGCCCGGGCGAACGACTCCAACTGGCGGCTCTTCCAAGTCATCACGGAGGAGTTCCTCGCCTCCGTGGACGCCCCGCACAGCCGGGCCGACATCGACGGCGGGCTCGCGCGCCTCGAGGACTGGTACCGGGGCGGCGGCTGGTACACCGACGGAGACGGCCGCAAGTTCGACTACTACAACGCCTGGGCCCTGCACCTGTATCCGGTCCTGTGGGCCCGGATGGCCGGACCGCGCGCGGATCCGGCCCTGATCGCCGCCCACCGCTCCCGCCTGTGCGAATTCCTGGGCGTGTACCAGTACTTCTTCGGCTCGGATGGCGCGCCCGTCCACCAGGGCCGCTCGCTGACGTACCGCTTCGCCACGGTCGCCCCGCTGTGGGCCGGAGCACTCGTGGACGCCACCCCGCTGCCGCCGGGCCGCACCCGGCGCCTCGCCTCCGGGGCGCTGAAGCACTTCGCGGAGCACCAAGTGCCCGACGAGCGGGGGCTGTTGAGCCTGGGCTGGTACCGGCCCTTTCTCCCCGTCACCCAGCAGTACTCGGGGCCCGCCTCGCCGTACTGGGCGAGCAAGGCGTTCCTCGGACTGCTGCTCCCCGCCGACCATCCCGTGTGGACGGCGCCCGAGGAGCCGGGCCCGGTGGACACCGCCGACACGACGCTGGCGCTGCCCGCCCCCGGCTGGCTGCTGCACTCGACGTCGGCCGACGGCATCGTACGGCTGGTCAACCACGGCAGCGACCGCCTGCCACCGCCCCCGGCCGAGGCCGACGACAGCCCGCACTACGCGAAGTTCGCATACGCGAGCGCGGCGGCTCCCGACACCCCACCGGACGATCTCCGAATCGGCCCCGACAACCACATCGCGCTCCTCACGGCGGACGGCACAGCGGCCTCCCAGCGGGGCCGGATCCATCCCCTGGGCGTGAGCGGACGGCACGCGGCGTCCTGGCACCGCGCCGTCCTCCCGGACACCGACGAGGGCCACCGCATCGAGACGACCAGCGTGGTGCACGGGTCCTGGGAGATACGAGTCCATCGCGTCGAAGGGCCGCACGGAGCGGTCGTACGCGAAGGGGGGTGGGCCGTGGCCGACGACAGCGGGCCGCTGGAGGAGGCCACGGGGGAGGGCTGGGCGCTGGCGCGACGACCGGGGGACGGGCTGACGAGCGCGATCGTCGCGTTGCACGGGTGGGAGGCGGCCGAAGGCGCGGTTGCGCACGCCCGGGGCGCCAACGCCTATGGCGAGTACTCCGCCACGCCTTGCCTCCGGCTGCCCGCCCACCCGGGTCGCGGCCACCTCCTCGTCAGCCTCATCGTCCTCAGCGCTGATCCCGAACGGCCTTGTGAGCCAAGTGAGTTGAGGGTGCAGGTGAACGTCCGGGTCACTCCTGAGGGAAAGGTCCTGATCCGCTTTCCGGACGGCACTCAGGAGGAAGTTCCGCAAGCGGCGGGAAACGTCCGATGAGTCCCGAGACGCGCAACAGCCGGTGGATGCGGGGCTGATCGGAGACAAGACGCAGGCTGCCGCCGCGCTCCTTCGCGCGGCGCTCGGCCCGGCACAGCACCCGCAGCCCCGAGCAGTCGAGGAAGTCGATGGACCGCAGGTCCACCAGGACCTGCGGCTCGGGACGGGCGGTCGCGGCGTCCAGGTGCTCGGTCAGGGCGTCGACCGCCGCCATGTCGATCTCGCCGCGCACCATGACCACGGTGAGCCCACCGCTCTGCCGGCTGTGGGCGTACGCATTCGCCGCGGGGAGACTGGAGTAGTACGCCGCACTGCCCTCGGGCAGTGCGGCGGCACGGTCATCGGCTTCCGGCGGCATGTCGGCTCCACCTCGTGCAGGGGAGGGCGCACTTGATCCAGGCAGTTACCCCGGTGGGCCGGGAACCATCCCCGCCACGCCGACCGTAAGATCCAATCTCACCCGAACTGATGAATCTTGGGCGTGACCATTGACTTTGGAGGTCAGGTTACAGGCGGCCCGCGGATTGCGCCCCCGACGGAACGCCAGGAGCTTAATGCATATGATGTGCAGGTGCGTGACTACTGCATAAAGACGGCCACCCCCGACGACCTGGACGGCGCGCGGTCCGTCATGCTCGACACCGTCTACCGCGACTTCGGCACCGGCTACGTACCGCGCTGGCATCGCGACATCGTCGATCTCGACCACGCCTATGTCGCACCCGCCCGGCACACTCTGCTCGTCGCGGTCGACGAGCGGGACGGCACGGTCGTCGCGACTGGCGCGCTCGACTCCCGCGGACCGGCCCATCCGCCCAACCCGCGCCATCTCGCCGAGCGTTACCCCTCGGGAGAGACCGCCCAGTTGCGCCGTGTGTACGTGCGTCCCGGGCATC
This sequence comes from Streptomyces pseudoechinosporeus, assembly GCF_054783935.1. NCBI lineage: Bacteria > Bacillati > Actinomycetota > Actinomycetes > Kitasatosporales > Streptomycetaceae > Streptomyces > Streptomyces pseudoechinosporeus. Next base: position 101,008 of record NZ_BAAGPS010000024.1, on the reverse strand, counting down.
GACGGCGGGGCCTGGCCCGGCAGTTGGTCGACGAGCTGCTGAACTTCGCGGCGGCAGACGGCGGTTACCGCTCCGTCTATCTGCACACGGACCCGGCGGTGCCGGGCGCCGAGGCGTTCTGGCGCTCGCTGGGCAAGGTGGTGCTCGACGAGCGCGAGGGACCCGGCGGCGGCCAGCGGGTCGTGCACTTCGAGGTCCCGCTGCCCTGACGGAAACCCCTTCGCACCCACCGTCCCCCACGAAGCCCCACGAAGAAAGAGACCATGCGCTCTCTGCCTCGCCGTCGGTTCCTCGCCGGCCTGCTGCTCGCCCCTCTGCTCACCGGCTGCTTCGCTTCCGGTGGCGGGGAGCCGTCCGACACCTCGGACGGCTCCCGGCTACGGGTCGCGCTCGCCTTCCCGCCCGCCGAGAACTACTCCCCGTACGGCGCCGACGCCACCCTCCTCAGCCGCCTCGGCGTCACCGAGGGACTGACCCGACTCGACGCCAACGGCACGGCGGTCCCCGCGCTCGCCGAGTCGTGGAGCCGTGAGAACGACCGGAGCTGGCTGTTCACCCTGCGCGAGGCGGCCTTCCAGGACGGCACCGAGATCACCCCGAAGGCCGTCGCCGCCTCGCTCACCCGGGCCACCCGAGCCAAGCCCGTGACCGCCGCGCTGTCCGGGGTCGAGCTGACCGCCGAGGCCGCGGACGGCGGACGGGTACGGGTCACCACCGCCGACCCGGATCCCGTACTGCCGCTGCGTCTGTCGAGCCCCGGTCTGGCCGTGCTGTCGGCCAAGGCGTACGCGAAGAAGGACGCCGTCAGTCCGGTCGGCACCGCCACCGGACCCTTCGAGCTCACCAAGGTCACCGGCACCACCGCGGCCACACTGGACCGCTTCGACGACTACTGGGGTGGCCGGGCGCAGGCCTCCGGGATCGACGCGAAGTTCATCGCCGACGGCACGGCCCGTACGAACGCGCTGCGCACCGGCGAGACCGACATCGCCGAGGCCGTCCCGGTCTCGCAGGCCGCCTCACTGGACAAGGCGACCCGCCGCGACACAGCCACCACGCGCACCACGAGCCTGCTGCTCAACGCCAAGTCCGGCCCCTTCAAGGACTCGAAGATCCGGGCCGCCGCACGCGAGGCGATCGACACCTCCGCCTTCGCCAAGGGCGTGTACGAGGGATACGCCGATCCCGGCGCCGGCATCTATGGGCCCGCCCTGACCTGGGCGGCCGACAAGCGAGCCAAGCCGGTCGGGCGGGCCGAGGCCGGGGGCGCCGACGGGACTTCGGTCACCGTGGCGACGTACGACAACCGGCCCGAACTGCCCGAGGCCGCCCAGGTGCTCAAGCAGCAACTCGAACGGGCCGGATTCAAGGTCGAGTTGGAGGTGCGCGAGTACTCCCGGCTCGAAAGCGACGCCCTGGCCGGGAAGTTCGACGCGGTCGTCTCCGCCCGCAACACCATGCTCGACACCGGCGACCCCGTCTCCATCCTCGCCAGCGACTACACCTGCGACGGCAGCTACAACCTGGCCCTGCTGTGCGACAAGACGGTCGACAAGGCCGTCGCCACGGCGGAGTCGATCACCGACACCGCCGAGCGGCAGGACGCGTCGATGGCCGCGGAGGCAGCGGTCCTCGGCACGGACGCAGTGGTGCCGCTCGTGCATCAGCGGATCATCACCGGTGTGGACGCCGAGGTGAGCGGTGTGCTGCTCGACCCGTACGAGCGCGGACTCGTCGGGGTCGGGACACGGCGCTGACGTGACTGTCGTGCGGGGGCTCGTTCCGCTGTGGCGTGCCGTGCTCGTCGGTGCGCTGCTGTGCGGGGTCGGGCTGCTGCCGTGGCTGTCGCGCATCGATCCGGCGCTCACGGTGCTCAAAGCGCGGTCCGCGGAACGTGATCCCACGCCCGAGGTACTGGAGGCCGTTCGGTCCCAACTCGGCCTGGACGCAGGCCCGTTGCAGCTGCTCGAGAGCTGGCTCGGCGGGCTGCTGCGCGGTGACGCGGGCCGGTCGTGGATCTCCGGGGCGGAGGTCACGCCCGCGGTCCTCCAGGCGCTCGGGGTCTCGCTGCTGCTGATGGCCGGGGCGCTGGCCGTCGCGGTGCTCACGGCGGGTGCCGTGTGCGCGCGGACGCTGTGGCTCGGGGCGCGGCGGCAACTTGCCGGGCGTCCGTCCGGAGGCACCGGCTCGGCGCTCCTGTCCACGCTGCCCGACTTCCTGACCGCGTCCGTGCTGGCCGCCGTCGTCGGCGTACAACTCGGCTGGCTGCCCGCGCTCGGCTGGTACGGGCCCCAGTGGATGGTGCTGCCCGCGCTGTCACTCGGCCTGCCCGCGGGCGCGCTGCTCGGGCGGCTGCTCGACGATATGCTGCCCGGCGCCTTCGCCGAGCCCTGGGCGCTCGCGGCCGCCGCACGCGGAGTCCCCGGCCGAAGCGTCGCCAGGCAGGCGCTGCGCCGCTGCGTGCCCGGACTGCTGCCGAACTTCGGGCTGTTCGTCGTCGGCCTGACCGGCGGCGCCGTCGCCGTGGAGCAGATCTTCGACATCCCCGGGCTCGGACGGCTGAGCCTGCAGGCCGCGGTGGCGCAGGACCTGCCCGTACTCCAGGCCGGAACGCTCGCCCTGGTCCTGCTCGCGGCGGCAGCCGGAGGCCTCGCCCGGATCGCGGCACGGCTGCTCGTCGGACCGGCCCTGCGCGACGGCGCGCTCTCCTCGCTGCACCGCCCTACGCCGTCCCGGCCCACGGCACTGCCCCTCCTCTACGGCGGGCTGCTGCTCGCCGTCATCGCGCTCGGACTGGCACGGGACCCGCTGGAGCTGGACACCACGGCACGGCTCCAATCGCCTTCCTGGACGCACCCGTTCGGCACGGACGCGCTCGGCCGCGATGTGCTGGCCCGAGTCGGGCACGGCGCGCTGGACACGCTGGCCCTGGCCGTCGCGGTGAGCGTGGCGGCGCTCGTGCTGGGTGTCGTACTGGGGCTGCTGCCGCGGCTGTCCGGACCGCTGCTCGACACGGTCAACGCCGTACCGCCGGTCCTCGCGGGCCTCCTGGTCGCCGGGGTCGCGGGGAGCGGTGCCTCGACCCCGGCCCTCGCCGTGGCCGCCGTCGCCTGGGCGCCGCTCGCGGCCCACACCTCGGCCCTGCTCCAACAGGAGCACGCCACCACCCACTTGACCGCAACTCGAGGCCTTGGGGCAGGACGGCTCTACCTCCTCCGCCACGAACTCCTCCCCGCCGTCCTGCCCCCGGTCACCCGCCACGCCCTCCTGCGCCTGCCGGGCGTGGCCCTCGCCCTCGCGGCCCTCGGCTTCCTCGGCCTGGGCGCCCAACCGCCGTCCCCCGAATGGGGATTGCTCCTCGCCGAGAACCAGCCGTACGCCGAACGCGCCCCGTGGGCCGTCCTGGCCCCGGCCGCCGTGCTTGCCCTGCTGGGGGCGGTGGCGGTGACGGCCGGGGGAGGGGTGCGGTGGCCCGGCCGGACGCGACGCCGACGCTCTGCGAAACCTGTCGTCGCGCAGCCGCCGACCAATCTCGCCGTTCCCCGATCCGTGCCCGCCGCACAACAGCCCGCCACGACCGCCTCGAAGGAGTCCACATGACCCGGCAGCCCACCGAGGAGACCAAGGCGGCGGATCGGCAGACCGGTGCCGCCGCCGGCACTTCGCGCCTGCGCGCCTGGAGCCGGCTGAACCCGTTGCTGCGCCTGCTGATCCTCACCCAACTCGCCTTCAACGTAGGCTTCTACGCGGTTCTGCCGTTCCTCGCCGAACACCTGGGCACCGCGATCGGCATGGCGGGCTGGATGGTCGGACTTGTCCTGGGCCTGAGAACCTTCAGCCAACAGGGCCTGTTCGTGGTGGGCGGCGCGCTGGCCGACCGCTACGGCGTACGGCCCGTGGTGCTCGCGGGCTGTGCCCTGCGCATCGCCGGGTTCGCCTGGCTCGGGTACGCGGACCAGACCTGGGCGGTCATCGGGGCCGTCCTGCTCATCGGTTTCGCCGCCGCGTTGTTCTCGCCGGCCGTCGAGTCGGAGGTCGCGCGTCAGGCCGTGGTGTGGGAGGAGGCCGGCGGTGGCCCCCGTACGGGCGTGCTCGCGCTGTTCACCGTGGCGGGGCAGGCCGGAGCGTTCGTCGGGCCGTTCCTCGGTGCGCTGCTGCTCGCGGTGGACTTCCGGGTGGTGTGCCTCGCGGGAGCGGGCGTCTTCGTCCTCGTCCTGGCCGGGCATCTCCGGCTGCTGCCACAGCACATCCCAGGGCGGCAGCGGGTCGCGGTCAAGGGCGGGGCCCGCGTGCTGGTGCGCAACCGCCGCTTCCTGGCGCTGTGTTGTGCGTACGGCGCCTACTTGCTGGCGTACAACCAGCTGTATCTGATCCTCCCCGACGAGGTGGAACGGGCGGCGGGCTCGCAGGCGCCGCTGGCATGGCTGTTCGCGCTGTCCTCGCTGCTCGTCGTGACCGCCCAACTGCCCCTCACACGATGGGCCGGGGACCGGCTCGACCTGCGCCGGTCCATGGCCGCGGGGCTGCTGCTGATCGCCGCCGGGTTCGCGGTGGTGGCCGCGGCACGGCCCGCCGGGTGGACGGGCAATGCCGGGCTGCTGCCCGCGGGGGGCTTCGTCGTGCTGCTCACGCTCGGCCAGATGCTCGTCGCGCCCGCCGCCCGCGCCTGGGTGCCGGATCTCGCCGAAGACGGCCGCCTCGGCCTCTACATGGGTGCCCTGTCCTCCGTCTCCGGCCTCATCGTCCTGATCGGCAGCGCGGGCACCGGCTCACTGCTCGATACGGGGCTGCCACCCGCCGTGCCCTGGCTGGTGCTCGCCGCGATCCCTGTCGCGTCCATCGCCCTGCTGCCTCGTCGCCCCAGGTCGGTGGGCAGGCGTCAGTAGCCGACCCGGAAGGTCGCGTCGGCCCGGTCGGTGGCGGTCGATATGGGATCGATGCGCAGGACGTAGCCGGAGTGCCTGATGTAGCGGGTGGGGTTGTTGTACGAGCGGAAGGACGCCCAGGAGGAGTCCGCGAGCCCGGCCGTCCGTACGAAGGTCGCGTCCGCGGCGAACGCCGACGTGCCGTCGTTCTCGTCCAGGCGCAGGTTGTAGCTGTAGTGGCGGAGGTAGCGGGCCGGGTAGTTGACCGACTGGAAGGAGACGGCGGAGGAGTCGGCCAGGCCCGGCACGAGCTTCCACTGGGAGTCGGGGTACGGGTCGAAGGGGTACTCGTCGATGCGGCCGGCGAAGCCGCTGTGCCTGACGTAACGGGCTGGGTAGTTGTAGGACTTGAGGCGGTTCCAGGTGGGAGCGCCCCACTTGGCGAGCAGGTTGTTGTACTCGGTCGAGGTGATCGGGTGAATGCCGCAGTGCTTGGAGTTGAGCGGCTGGGTGTAGAGCTTCTGGTCGAGTGCCGTCCAGGTGCCCGACGCGAGGTTGGTGGACTGCCAGACGTAGAAGACGCCGTTGGGTGTGTAGGTGTCACCCCACAGGTACCAGGTGTTGGACGTCAGGGACTTCACCACCGTCGGCGCCTCGGTGCCGCCGTGCGCGACCGCCGTGCTGAACGGGGTGAAGCTGCCCGGGTTCAGTGAGGTCGACCGCGCTCCGACGAGGGTCTGGTCCTTCTTGAAGTACAGGTAGTTGACGCCGTTCACACCGATGGTGAGGTTGCCGTCGATGACGTCGTAACCGGGGTCGAAGAAGACCTGGGGGTTGGTGGTTGTCCGGAAGTCTGTCGTGTAGCTGACCATGATCACGTTGTGGCCGCTGCTGTTCACAGACGAGTAGAGGATTCCGTACTGGCCGCGTCCGGCGTCCCAGTAGGCCTCCGGCGCCCAGCTGTGGGTGTTGGTCATGTCGTGCAGCTTCAGCAGCCGGTAGCCGGTGAAGGTCCGCAGGTCGGTCGAGTCCCAGACATGGATGTTGACGCTGTTGCGGGTCCAGTCGGTGCCCGACAGGTCCGTCGCCAGCACGACGAACGTGCCGTCCTGCTTGCGCATGACGAAGGGGTCGCGCAGACCGCCGGCGCCGGCGGTCGGGGTGACCACGGGGGCGTTCTGGTTCAGCGGCGTCCAGTTCAGACCGTCCTGGCTGACGGCCAGGTGGAGGCCGTAGTTGGCCTCCAGCATGGTGTTGGACTCGGTGAAGTAGACCATCGCGTACGCCGAGTCGGCGGCGTGGGCGGTTCCGGCGCCGAGGGTCAGCGCGCCGGTCGCGGCCAGGGGGACGGTCGCCGCCATGCCGAGGAACGTACGGCGGGAGGGTCCGCTCATACCCGAGGGTCTGTTCACGTCAAGCTCCATATCCAGAGAAGTGTGGTCGAAATATCGAACGGAGATCGGCAATCCGAACGTCGGGCGCGCTGAACGTAAAACCATGTGAAGGGGAAGTCAACGGATGTGACAGTGATGACTGTTGTGACCTCATGTGCTGCTTCGATCTGCCATGTCGATCTGCTTCGGGTCCGTGCATGCCTTGACCGGCATATAACCGTCGAGGCATATTGGATCCATGTCCGACGCCTCCCCGTGGACCGCACTCGCCGACCCGCACCGGCGGGTCATCGTCGGTCTGCTCCTGGAGCGTCCGCGGCCCGTCGGTGAGATCGCCGATGCCTGCGGTCTGAGTCAGCCCAGTACGTCGAAGCACCTGAAGGTGCTGCGCGAGGCGGGCCTGGTGCGCGTACGGCAGGACGCGCAGCGCCGGGTCTACGCCCTCGATCCGGCGCCGATCGCGGAACTGGACGCCTGGCTGGAGCCGTACCGCAAGCTGTGGAACAGCAGCCTCGACGCGCTCGGGCGCCGCCTGGACGAGACGGCGGCGACAGCGACGGGGGAGTCGTCGGACGAAGACAACCGAGCCCCCGACCCGAAGGACTGAGTCACCATGTCCGCCGAACCCACCGGCACCTACCTCGCCCTGGACGACGGCCGCCCGGCCGTCCGGTTCACCCGCACCTACGACCACCCCATCGACCGCGTCTGGCAGTTCGTGACCGACACGGACGAACTGGCCCACTGGTTCCCGGTCCACGCCGAGATCGAGCTGCACGTCGGCGGCACGATCAAGTTCAGTGACGCCCCGAACACGGTGGACTCGACGGGTCAGGTGCTCGCCGTCGACGCACCCCGGCACCTCTCCTTCAGCTGGGAGGGCGACGAACTCCACTTCGATCTCGAGGAGTTGGACGAGAAGCGCACCCGCTTCACGCTCACCAACGTGCTGGTGGAGGAGAACACGGCTGCCCGTAACGGCGCCGGCTGGGAGGTGTGCCTCATGGCCCTCGACGCATGGGCTCGCGGCGAGCGGTTCGAGGGCCCGCACGCTGGTGACACCCTGCCCTGGCACGAGTTCTACCGCGGCTACGTCGGGGCCGGAGTCCCCTCGGGCGCACCGGTCCCCGGCCTGGACGACGCGAGCTGAGCCTGTCGGTTACCGCATGGCGCCGGAGTCCAGCAGGGCGGGAAGGTCCGCGACCGAGTCGAGGACGTGATCGGGTTTGCCGCTCGCGGCCCGGTGGGTCTCGGGCAGGTACTTGCCGGTCTTGACGAGGACACCGGTGATCCCGACGCGCTGGGCGGCGAGTACGTCGGACTCGATGTCGTCGCCGATCATCAGTGCCTGGCCCGGCGCGGCCCCCACCCGTGCCAGCGCTGCCTCGAAGAACGCGGGCGTGGGCTTGCCGGTGATCTCGGCCTCCGTGCGGGCGGCTTGCTCCAGGCCGGTCAGGAAGGCGCCGGTGTCGAGTTGGAGCCCCTGGTCGGTACGCCAGTACAGGTTGCGGTGCATGGCGACCAGCCGGGCACCCCGCTGGAGATGGCCGAAGGCCCGGTTCAGCGAGGCGTAGTCGAACTCCGGGCCCGCGCCGCCCACGATGACGACATCCGGGACGGCGCCCGTGCCCGCGTCCATGTCGGCCTCGTCGAGGAGCGTCACGCCGGCGAGGTCCTCGCGGATGTCACCGCTGTTGAGCAGGGAGCACCGCGCGCCGGGATACCGGTCGGCGACGTACGCGGCGGTGGCGGCGGGCGCGGTCAGGATGTCCTGGGCGTCCACCGGGAAGCCCGCTCCCGCCAGGGTCTCGGCGATCGACGCGCGCGTACGGGACGTCGTGTTGGTGACCAGGGCGACGCCGAGGCCCGACTCCTGGATCCGCCGCAGCGCCTCGACCGCGCCGGGCAGCGGCTCCCACGAGACGGTGAGCACCCCGTCGATGTCGATCAGAATCGCGCGTACCGACTCCATGTCCCGAACATACCGACCGCCTACCGGTCCGGCAGATGCCGTCACTGCATCTGGCGCCGCACCAGCTCGTGCAGCCGCCCGCCGGTGTCGGCGAGCAGTTGCGCGGGCGGGCCCTGCTGCACCACGCGGCCTTCCGACATGACGATGACGCGGTCCGCGTCCATCACGGTCGACAGCCGGTGCGCGATCACGACGCGCGTGGCGTTGAGGGCGTGGGTGCTCTCGATGACGCGGCGCTGTGTCTCGTTGTCCAGGGCACTGGTCGCCTCGTCGAAGAAGAGGATGCGCGGCCGGCGGATCAGCGCCTGGGCGATCATCAGCCGCTGGCGCTGGCCGCCCGAGATCGCGCCGCTGCCGGAGACGATCGTGTGCAGACCCATCGGCATGCGCTTGATGTCCTCGGCGAGTCCCGCCATCTCGGCGGCGGCCAGGGCCTCCTCGGGCGTGTACGGCTCGGTGCCGCAGATGCAGTCCAGGATCGAGCCGGTGAACGGCTGCGCGTGCTGGAGCACCACACCGCACTGGCGGCGTACGGCCGACTGGTCGAGTGCCGCCAGGTCCTGACCGTCGTACAGGACGCTGCCCGAGACCGGTTTGTCGAAGCCGATGAGCAGCCGCAGCAGGGTGGACTTGCCGCAGCCGCTGGGGCCGACGATCGCCACGAACTCGCCCGGCCGGATCGCGAAGGACACGTCGTCGAGGACGAGCGGGCCGTCGTCGGTGTACCGGAAGGACAGCTTCTTCGCCTCGATGGCGCCGGACAGCGCGGCGGGGCGGGTGCTCGCCACACGGACCTCGGGCGTCGCGTCGAGGACCGGCTTGATCTCCTCGAACATCGGCAGCGCGGCGACCGCCGAGACGAACGCGCCGGTCAGCTGGGTCACCGAGGTCAGCAGCATGGTCATCGAGGTGGTGAAGGTCAGAAAGGCGCCGGCCGACATCGACCCGCGTGCCGGTCCGGCCAGCAGCATGAAGATGATCAGCGAGCTGAGCGGCAGATACACCGCGCCCAGCACCGTGTTGAGGTTCTTGATCCGCCCCACCCGCTGCTGCAGCTCACGGCTGCGGGCGAACTCGCTCGCCCAGGCCGCGTACGCGTAGTTCTCGGCCGCCGCGACCCGCAGCTTGGGCAGGCCCCGCAGCGTCTGGAACGCCTGGTTGTTGAGCTTGTTGCTCAGCACGACGAGGCGGCGCTGCCAGCGCACCTGCCACAGTCCGAGCCCGAGGAACACCGCGGCGATCACGACGAGCATGCCGATCGCGGCCAGCGCCATCGGGACGCTGTACACGAGCAGCAGGACGAGGTTCATGAGGCCGACCGTGCCCGCCTGGACGACGACCGGGCCGATGCCCGCCATCATGCGGCGCATCGAGCTGATGCCCATGGCGGCGCTGGCCAGTTCGCCGGTCGAGCGCGCGGTGAAGAACTTCGTGGGCAGCCGCAACAGCCGGTCCCACACGGCGGGTTGGAGCGTGGCCTCGATACGCCCCTCCATCCGCAGGATGGTGAGGTTCTGCATCAGCATGAAGGCTGCCGAGACGACACTGGCGATCATGATGGCCAGGCAGAACTGGACGATCAGGTTCTCCTGGGCCTTCGGTACGAACTCACCGAGCACCTTCCCCGTGGCGATCGGCACCAGCGCGCCCAGCGCCACCGTGACCAGCCCGCTGAGCGCGAGATTGCGCAGGTCGCCGCCGGTGCCCTGGAGGCTGAACCGCAGCAGCCGGAGCGGGCTCAGCCGGCGTTCGGGCAGCGGCCGGTAGAACATGACGGCGCGCGGCTCGAACTCCGCCGCGTTCGCCTTCTCGACCGGTGCCTCACGACCGCTCGGGTGCACGGCCACATAACCGCCGCGCCGCCACAGCATCGCGACCGGAGCGCCGGACGCGGCCCGGTGGCCGACGAGCGGACCGATGTTGTCGCGCCACCAGCGCCCGTCGAGGCGTACGGCCCGGGTGCGGACGCGGGAAGCGATCGCGATCCGCTCGACGGGGTCGAGGCGGTCGCTCTCCGTGCCGCTCTGCGCGGGGTCCGCGAGCGCGATCCCGGCCGCGCGGGCGACCAGCTTGCAGGCGGCGTAGGTGGCGTCGGCGTCCACCGCGGGCGAACCCGATGCCGAGCGCCTGGAGATGGAGGCGATCAGGGTGCGGTCGGCTTGCGCGCGGACCGCCTCACCGGCCTTGATGCCCTCGGCCGTACGGTTCTCGTGGCTGCGTTCCAGCTGCTCGATCCAGCGGTCGAGCGTGGCGAGCAGCCGGTACTGCTGATCGACCATGGCCTGCCACATCGCCGGGTCCACCAGCAGATCGGCGGCGGCTTCGGCGCCGTACACGGACCCGTACTGCACACTGCCCGGCGGCACCTGCATCCACAGGATGTCGTCGTCGGTCAGGGCCGCGCCCCGCTCGGTCGCGAGGGGCGCCTCGAAGAGGATGGCCAGGCCCCGGCCGACACCCAGGGAGAGGGCGTACTCCAGAGGGCTGGTGGCCGGGGGTACGAACACGGGGTTGCCGTACAGGTCGTACGTCCATGTCTCGGTCTGCGGCGGCTGGTACAGCTCGCGCATTTCGATACGGCGCAGTACGCACTCGCGCAGGGGCCTGCCCACCAGGGTGTGCTGCGGTCCCGCGACCGGGCCGAGCAGCAGTGTGCCCGCTTCGAGACGGCCGAGGTGGTGCCAGTGGCCCTGCTGGACCGCGTCGACCGCGAACAGGTCCATCGCGCCGGAGGCGACGAGCCACAGCACATGCGGGCCTTCGAGGTCCAGGCGGGTGAGGCCGGAGCCGTCGACCGGGGTGCCCATGCCGCCGAGCGCGGCGAGCACGTAGTCGCCCTCGGCGACCGGCTGTTGATGCTGCTGGTCGGGTACGGATGTCATCTCATCGCTCCCTGACCAGCTCGGCGTACGGGCCGCCGGCCGCCACCAGGGCGTCGTGACGCCCGCGTTCCACGATCGTGCCGTGCTGGAGGACCACGATCTCGTCGCTGTCGCGCACGGTGCTGAGCCGGTGCGCGATCACCACACAGGCGCAGCCACGCTTGCGCAGGTTGTCCATCACGATCTGCTCGGTCTCCGCGTCCAGGGCGCTGGTCACCTCGTCGAGGACGAGGATGCTGGGCCTGCGCACCAACGCCCGTGCGATCTCCAGGCGTTGGCGCTGACCGCCGGAGAAGTTACGGCCGTCCTGCTCGACTTTGCTGTGGATGCCACCGGGGCGGCGCATCACGACGTCGTACACCGCCGCGTCCTGGAGCGCCGCGACCACGGCGTCGTCGGGGACCGAGGGATCCCACAGCGCGATGTTGTCGCGGACCGTGCCCTCGAAGAGGAAGACGTCCTGGTCGACGAAGGACACGGAGGCCGCGAGCGCACCACGGGGGATGTCCTCCAGCCGCTGCCCGTCGATCCGGATCACGCCCTCCCAAGGAGCGTAGAGACCCGAAATCAGCCTGGACACGGTCGACTTGCCGCTGCCGGAACCGCCGACGAGCGCCACCTGCCGACCCGGACCGACCGTCAGCGAGAAGCCGGACAGCAGCGGCTTGTCGAGCGGGCTGTAGCCGAACGTGATGTTCTCCAGCTCCACATGGCCGTGCAGCCGGCGGGTGCTGTCGCCCGTGCCAGGCCGTGAGTAGAGGGGGTCCGTCGCGAAGTTCTCGACGTCCTTCAGGCGGGCCACGTCGGCGGCGAAGTCCTGGATACGGCCCGCGACGCCGTTGAGGCGGGTGATCGGCGCGGTGAAGCGGGTCACCAGCGCCTGGAACGCCACGAGCAGACCGACGGAGATGTGGCCCTCCACGGCCCGCATCCCGCCGATCCACAGGATCAGCGCGCTGTTGAGCGTCGCCAGCGTCGGCGCGACCACACCCAGCCAGGCACTCGGCACCCCGAGCCGCTGCTGCTCCTCCAGCGTGGTGGCGTGCTGCCCGGCCCATTTGCGGAAGTAGCCGTCCTCGCCGCCGGTCGCCTTCATCGTCTCGATCAACTGCAGCCCGGTGTACGCCGTGTTGGTGAGCCGTGCGCTGTCCGCGCGCAGCTTCGCGGTACGCGTCGCCCGCAGCCGGATCACCACACGCATCGCCACCAGGTTGAGCAGCGCGACTCCGATGCCCACGGCCGTGAGCTGCGGGTCGTATGTGTAGAGCAGGACCGCGTACAGCACCACCACGACCGCGTCCACGCCCGCCGCCGCGAGATCCCGGGCCAGCGTCTCGGCCACCGCGTCGTTCGACTGGAGCCGCTGCACCAGGTCGGCCGGACTGCGCTGGGCGAAGAACGTGACCGGCAGCCGCAGCAGATGCCGCAGGAACTTCGCGCTGCTGAGCGTCGAGGAGATGATGCGCCCGCGCAGCAGGTTCGCCTGCTGCAACCAGGTCAGCACCACCGTGAGCAGCACCGTCGCGCCCATCGAGGCGAACAGCACGGTGAGCAGCGAGGTCTGCCCGCCGATCAGGAACATGTCGATGTACGTGCGGCTGAGCGCGGGCACCGCCGCCCCCACCGCCACCAGCAGCAGACTCGCCAGCACGGCGGCCGGCATAGTGCCCGACGTCCCGCGCATGCGGGCCGGCATGGCACCCAGGACACCGGGTTTGCGGCCGCCCTTCTCGAAGTCAGGACCCGGCTCCATGACCAGGACGACACCGGTGAAGCTCGTGTCGAAGTCCTCCATGGGAATGAAACGGCGGCCCTTGCCGGGGTCGTTGATGTGCACCCCGCGCCGGCCGAAGCGGCGCCCCATGCCGTCGTAGACGACGTAGTGGTTGAACTCCCAGAAGAGGATCGCCGGGGCGCGCACCTCCGCGAGCGCCGCCGTGTCCATCTGCATGCCCTTGGCGGTGAGGCCGTAACTGCGCGCCGCCTTCAGCAGGTTGCTGGCCCGCGAGCCGTCCCGCGAGACACCGCAGGCGATACGCAGCTCTTCGAGCGGGATGTGCCGCCCGTAGTGGCCGAGCACCATGGCGAGGGAGGCGGCACCGCACTCCACGGCCTCCATCTGGAGGACGGTGGGCGTGCGGACGGTCTTGCGGCGGCCCTTGGGCACGGTGCGCTGCGGCGGCGCGGCGCGGCGTCGGCCCCGTACGGGCGGCGGCAGTTGGGACTCCGCGGTGCCGGTCTCCTGGGGGGCGGTCACGGCAGCAGCCAATCGATCGGACGCTCATCGGCCATCCGGATCGAGCCGGAGGCCATGGTCATGGAGTCGAGCCGGAACGGCGGGCCCTCCGCGGACGACCACTTGTAGCCGGACTTCGTGCCCGACGAACGGTCGAGCCGGACCAGCACGGCCACCGGCCTGCCGTCCTTGGTGAACTGCTCGCCCAGCTGGCCGTCGCCGAGGAAGGCGCTGATCTGCTGCGGCGTCTGGGCGTTCCGGTCGACCTTCTTCACCTGGCCGCGCAGTACTCCGTACTCCTGCGTGGGCACCGACTGGACGGTGAGGTCCACGGCCGCGTCGTCGGGAATCGTGGCGGCGTTCTCGGCGGGCACGTACACCGTCGCGAACAGCGGGTCTTTGGCGCCTGCGACCTTCTCGACGGAGGCGACGTTCGCGCCGGTCTGGATGATGGCGCCCATCGTGGCGGCGAGGGCGTTGACCCGGCCCGCGGCGACGGTGCGGACGACCGTCTCGCCCTTCGCCGTACGGACCTTCAGTACGGGGGCGTCGGCGGCGAGCCGCTGGCCCTGCTCGGCGAGGACCGCGGTGACCTGGCCGGAGACGGGGCTCTGCAGGACGTAACTGCCCTGCCCGTGCGTGAGGATGGCGGGCGCGGTCACCGTGGAGGCGACGGATCCCGTGACGGCCCAGACGGAGGCGGCGGCCATCACGACCACCGTCACGGACAGCACGAGCCAGCCCTGCGGTCGGGCGAAGCGCACCGGAAGGTCGAGCTCCTCCGGTGACTGGAGCTTGGCGAGGGCCTGTTGGCGGAACTGCACGGGGACTTTCCCTCACCTGCGGACGACAGGACGTACGGGATCGGTTCGTACGGGATCGGTGAACGGCTGCCGTACGACTGACTGGTTCACGGCATCCGGAAGCCCCGGAACCGGGATGCGGTTCCGGGACTCACGGCACGCTGATGCGATCAGAGACCGGCGACCAGGCCGGTGACCGGGGCGGTGTTCAGGCCGGTCGTGCCCTCGACGGTGCCGACGACGGTGTCCACGATGCCCGAGACCGGGGCAACGGAGTCCAGCGCGCCGGTGACGGTGCCCAGGGCGTTGACGGACAGACCGCCGGAGACGGTGTCGAGGTCGGCGTCAGAGATCTCGACGGTCTCGACCTGGGGGGTGGAGTTCATGATGGAACTTCCCTTCCTATTGGTATTCACAAGGGGGGAGCGGCCCCCTCTGGGGGACAGATGGTCGGCCGCGTCCGCAGGTATCAGGCACCCGTTGCCGGGAACCGTGGGGTGACCCTGCGGTGCGAAGGATCAAAGCACGCTGCCGCGCCGCGCTTCCAATCAACGGCCCATGTGATCAGGGCATTTGCGGCCCGAAGAAGCCCAAGCGTGCACGCCTGCGCACGGCTCGGTAGCGACTTCTTCACACGAACCCCGGTGTGATCGCTCCGATGCCCTTGCGGACGTACTGGCGAATCGGGCACTCCCGAACCAATGAGGCGGCGCGCGCCGGTCCGCTGTGCAGATTCGCCACCGGCCGTGACCCGGCTGCGTAATCGGTGTGCAGATTTCCTGAAGCCGGGATTCCGGTTGCTCGCAGGAACGCGCTGTCACTTCGCGGTAGCGGAGGGCGAGTGAACGAGGAAGTTCGGCAAGGGAGTTGAACACCCCACGCGCCGCATCCGTACCAGTCGGCATCCAGGCGCCGCCATCAGCTGCCGAGCGGCAGCGCGGACCCCGTCCCCACAGGAGGTCAAGAAGTTGAGTCACAAGCGAACACCAAAGCGCAAGGCCGTAATAGCTGCGGGCAGCGTGGCGGCGCTCGGAGCGGCGGCACTGATACTGCCCAACGCGATGGCGTCCCAGGATGAAGGAACCAGCTCCGCCGCCCCCAAGACGGTCAATGCCGCACAGGCTTCGGATCTGTCCTCGCAGCTGGAGGCGCTGCTCGGTGAGGCGTTCGCCGGCTCGTACTACGACGAGGACAAGCAGCAGCTCATCATTAACGTCGTGGGCGACAACAACAACGTCATCGTCGGGGCCGAGCAGGCGGGCGCGGTCGTACGCGAAGTCGACAACAGCATGTCCGAACTCAAGGCCGCCGAGCAGACCTTGAAGTCCGAGGCCACCATCCCCGGTACGGCCTGGTCCGTCGACCCGAGGACCAACAAGATCCAGGTCACCGCCGACAGCACGGTCACGGGCTCGAACTGGGACCAGCTGGAGTCGACGGTCGAGTCGCTCGGCGGGGACATGGCGTCCGTCAAGAGGTCCGCCGGTGAGTTCAAGACGTTCGCCGCGGGCGGCGACGCCATCTTCGGTGGCGGGGCGCGTTGCTCGCTCGGCTTCAACGTCACCAACTCCGAGGGCAACCCCGCGTTCCTGACCGCGGGTCACTGTGTTGTCGCGGCCGCCGAGTGGTCGGAGGAGGAGGGGGGCGCACCGATCGGCACGACGGACGCCGCCACCGCCACGTTCCCCGGTGAGGGCGACTTCGGGCTCGTCAACTACGACGACCCGGCCACCGAGGCGCCCAGCACGGTGAACCTCGGCGCCGAGCAGGTCGACATCGCGCAGGCCGCGGAGGCCGAGGTCGGTATGCCGGTCACCCGGATGGGCAGCACCACCGGCCAGGACTCCGGCACGGTCACCGCCCTCAACGCCACCGTGAACTACGCGGAGGGCACGGTCACCGGTCTGATCCAGACCGACGTCTGCGCCGAGCCGGGCGACAGCGGCGGCTCGCTGTTCAACGAGAACAGCGCGATCGGCCTGACCTCCGGCGGCAGCGGCGACTGCACCGTCGGCGGCGAGACCTTCTTCCAGCCGGTCACCACCGCCCTTGAAGCCGTCGGCGCGACGATCGGCGACGGCGGTGCCGGTGAGGAAGCCGGTGGCGATGGCGCGGGCGCCGGTGAAGAGGCCGGTGCCGGTGAGGAAGCGGGCGCTGGTGAAGAGGCTGGCGCTGGTGAAGAAACCGGTACCGGTGAAGAAGCGGATGCCGACGAAGAAGCCGGTCTGATCGCGGGCCTGACAGGCTGACGCGCCGCAGATTCCGGCCGTACGTTCACAGCGGCCGTGGTGGGGAGGTCCGGCTCTCCGGCGGGAGAGCCGGACCGCCCCGCGTTGCGTGTGCGGTACCGCGCCCCTCGGGAGGCCGCAGGCCTCTTTTAGGGGCGCGGGGCTGTATCAATGTGCGGCTCCGCCGCGTGGGCGCGACCAGCCCCCACCGTCCCGCAGGTTAATCACCGGTCTCCAGCGGAGCGCCGCCGCGGAACGCCGTCGCACGGAGCAGCAGCAGCGCCACGTCGTCAACCCGCTCCCGCTCCGTCCCGCTGTGCCGTACGAGCGCGTCGGCCAGCTCCTGAAGCGGCTGGTCGCCGATCTCGGTGAGCCGCCCCGCGAGCCCGGCCAGCGCGTCCTCGATGTCGACACCGGGGGACTCGATCAACCCGTCGGTGTAGAGGGCGAGTACGGACCCGGGGGCGAGCGACACCCGAGTCGTCGGATACGTGGCAGCCGCGTCGATCCCCAGCAGCGGCCCGCCGGCCAGATCGAGCACCCGAACCTGCCCGTCGGGCCTTCGCAGCAGGGGCGGCGGATGTCCGGCCCGGGCCATCACGGCCTCGCCGTGCGCGGGATCCAGACGCAGATAGACGCAGCTGACGAAGAGATCGCTGCCCAGGTCGATCAGCAGCCGGTTGGTGCTGCTCATGACCTCCTCGGGCGGCTGGCCGACGGTCGTGTACGCGCGTACGGCGGTACGGATCTGTCCCATCAGCCCGGCGGCGGTGACGTTGTGGCCCTGTACGTCCCCGATCACCGCGACGGCTCCGCCGGACGTCGGCACCAGATCATAGAAGTCGCCGCCGATCTCCATGTCCCGGGTGGCGGGCAGATAACGGGCGGCGGCCTCGACGCCGGGGAGCGAGGGCAGCGAGTGCGGCAGCAGAGCCGCCTGCAGGCCGTGCGCCAGCTGGTGCTTCACGTCGTACAGCCGCGCCCGCTCCAGTGCCTGCGCGATCAGTCCGCTGAGGCTGGTCAGCACGGCACGTTCGTCGGCGGGGAAGGGATGCGGTTCGGCGTACGCGAGGACACAGGTGCCCACCGGCCGGCCGGACGCGATCAGCGGCAGAAACGCCCAGGCCTTCATGTCGCCGGCCGCCGAAGGCAGCCCCGGATAGAGGCGGTCCAGCTGTCGGCGGGACTCGAAGAATGCGGGCACACCGCTGGTCAGCGTGTGGGTCCCGGGGGTCTGCGCGGTGAGCGGCATCCCGTCGAACCGCTCCACGGCATGCGGGTCCGGATAGCCGCGGTGCCCGAGCACATGCAGCCGGCCGCCCTGCGAGCCGAGCAGGACCAGTGCCTGGCTGCCGACGGCGGGCGCGATCTCGTCCGCCACCAGCTGCACCACATCCTGGACGCCGACCGCCTGGGTGAGCGCGCCGGTCAGGTTCAGGACGTGCGAGATGGTGACGAGCCGCGAGCCACCGCCCCCGGCACCGTCCTCGGGCCGCTGCTCGGTGCGGCCGGCCGCGTCCGCCGCCCGCGCCCGGGAGATCCGCAGACTCAGCCCGTTCGTACTGGGATACAGCCGGAACGACAGCCGGTCGGCCGGTGGGCGCAGCGCCACGAACGACGTCACCTGCTGGCCGAACAGCGCGGCACGGTAGCGGTCCTCGAAGACCGGGTCGTTCAGCCACGGCAAGCACGCCCACAGGTGCGAGCCCAGCAGAGCGCTGACCGGAAGGCCGAGCAACTCGCCCGCCGCCGCGTTGGCGAAGCTGATCCGGCCGTGCAGATCGAGCGCGCACAGCCCGTACGGCAGCCGCGCCACCATCCGTACGGCCTCCACGGCGCCGAGCGTCCCCGAGACGGTCGCCGCCGATGCCGGGGCGAGCAGATCCGGCTCGGGGCGCACCGGGTGGCCCTCCTCGGCGGCCCGCTCAAGGCGCAGCGCGAGCCGACCGCAGGCGGCGGTGAGATGGTCCCGCTCCCGGTCGGACAGCTCCGCCGGACGAGTGCCCGGCCAGGTCACGAAGATCGCCCCGTACACGGCACGCTCGGTCGCCACCGGCACCGAGGCCAGCGCGAAGGGATACGGCAGGACCACGGCGATCCGCGGATAGTCGCGGGCCATGTCCTCCTCGCCGCCGACCCAGACGAGCCGCCGGTCGCGCGCCGCCTTCGCCACCGGTACCGGCGCGCTCAGCCCCACCCGCTCCCAGGGCGCCGCGAAGGCCCGCGGCAGACCGGCCATCACGGCCATCTCGAGGACCTGCTCTCCCGGGGTCAGCAGATAGACGGCGCCGGAGTGGGCGCCGACGTCGTCCATGATCGCGGCCAGCGTCAGCGACAGCAGCGGCCGGCCGACCGGTGCCGCCGGGCGCTCCGACTGCCGTCCGGATGTCTGGTCGGACACGCCGACCACCTCCTCCCACGGCAGCTGTGAAGCAGCCCCAGGCGTCAAGGCTCCTCCTTGCGCGCGGTTCCCGCACAGGGAGTACCCAGGGTGACGACCGGTCCACATATCGCCGCATACCGCCGCCTGGTCCGGGCCCGGGATCCCCGGACGGTCGCAGGGGCTGCGCAAGCGTCCAGGACGCGCTGTAATTGCGGACGTGGTCAGTGAGGGCGGCGCCGGACGCAGAAGGAGAACGTTGCGTGCCGAACTTGCCCTCAAGACTCTCCAGGCGGAGCCCGGCTCCCGCGAGCGGCTACGCAGCGTCATCGAGCTGGCCCTCGTCTTCAGCGGCGCGGTCGTCGCCGCCGTGTACGCGCCGGAGGAGGACGACGGGCTGAGCCTGGTGGAGTCGGCGGGCGTACCGCGGACCCTGTACGGGCTGCGCGACAGCTATCCGCTCGCCGACGGCTCGCCCGCGGTGGACGCGTACCGCCTCGGACAGCCCCAGTGGCTCGGCCCCAAGGAACTCGCCGTGGGCCCCGACACCCGGCGGACGTCCATGGGGGACTTCTGGCTGGCCGCACTGCCGCTGCCCCGTGCTCCGCGTGACGGCGGCTGTCTGCTCGCCGTGAGCGACAGTCCCGGCGGCTTCGACACCGAGGACCGGCAGTGCCTCCGGCTGCTGACCGACGCCATGGTCTGCCCGGAGTCGGCCCGGCCCCCGCCGCAGGATGCCGAGGACGCCTTGCCCCGCAGCTCGTTCAGCCTGGCCATGGACACCGGGCGCGTCGAGGTCGACGACGAGACACTGGAGCTGTTCGGCATCGGCCGCGAGGACTTCGACGGCAAGGTCGAGACCCTGCTGGGCATGACCGTGCCGGAGGACCTGCCCTCGCTGATGTCCGTGGTGGAGGCGGACCACATGTCCATCGGCGACCGCGAGCTGGAGTTCCGTATCCGGCGGCCCTCCGGGGAGCAGAGGTGGCTCAGGCTGCGCGGACGGCTGCTGATCGCCGGTGACGGGGGCCCGGACCGGCTCGTGGGCACCGTCGCGGACGCCTCGAAACTGCGGTCCGGCGTCAACGAGGTGGCCCGCGTCCAGCGCCTCGCCGCCGCCCTCGCCAGCGCGGGCACCGTCCGCGACGTCAGCCAGGCCGTCGTCGCCGCCCTGCGCCAGCCGCTGCTGGCCGACCGGATCGCGCTGGCCGAACTGGAGGGCGACCGACTCGTCGTCACCGTCCTGGACCCGCCCGAGCCGGAGGCCTGGCCCGAGGTGTGGCGCACCGAATGGCGCTCGGAGTGGCCCGACGCGCCCGTACGCACCATGCCGACCCTGGCCGCCGCCCTGCGTGAGGGCCGCGCCGCGATCTGGCCCGCCGGGACACCGCTGGAACCCGCGCTCGCCGATGTCGGGCCCGGCGGCCTCGCCGTCCTGCCGCTGCCGGCCGGCGGACGCATGGCCGGTGCCTGTCTGATCGGCTGGGACGCCCCGCACGTCTTCGGCGCCGACGAGCGCGCCATGCTCACCGCCTCCGCCGGGCTCGCGGGCCAGGCCCTGATGCGCGCCCACGCCTTCGACGCCGAACACGAACTGGTCGGCACGCTCCAGCGCACCCTGCTCCCACGCCGGCTGCCCACCCTGCCCGGCGCGGTCGCCGTCGCCCGCTACCTGCCCACCACCGCGGGCCTGGAGGTCGGCGGCGACTGGTACGACGTGATCCCGCTGCCGAACAACCACGTCGCCCTCGTCATCGGCGACGTCCAGGGGCACAACGCCGGAGCCGCGACCCTCATGGGCCAGATGCGCACCGCCCTGCGCGCGTACGCCGTCGAAGGGCACCCCCCGGACGTGGTGGTCTCGCACGCCAACCGGCTGCTCATGGACATGGAGACCGACCTCTTCGCCACCTGCGCCTACGTCGACGTCGACATGGAGGAGGGCACGGCCTGGTGCGTACGGGCCGGACATCTGCCCCCGGTCCTGCGCCACCCCGACGGCAGCACCGAGATCGTGGTCACGGAGGGCGGACCCCCGCTCGGCGTCGTCACCCAGGCCGACTTCCCGATGACCGAGATACCGCTGCGCCCCGGTGCGCTGCTGGCACTGACCACGGACGGTCTCGTCGAGTCCGCCGAACTCGACCTAGAGGACGGCCTGCGCCGCATGGCCGACCAGATGGCGGCCTCCGACCCCACCCACCTCGGACTCGTGGCCGACACCCTGCTCACCTACGCCAACCGCAGCGACGACGTCGCCCTGCTGCTCATGCGCTACGACGGCATGGCGCTGCGGCCCGAACGCGACAGCTGGACGGTATGGCGCGTACCCCAGGCCGTCGGACACGCCCGCCGCTTCACCCGGCGCACCCTACGAGCCTGGGGCGTGACCCAGCAGACCGACGCCATCCTGCTGGTCGTCTCCGAACTGGTCACCAACGCGCTCGTGCACACCGACGGCCAGGTCCGCCTCGACCTCACCCTCATCAACAACCGTTTCCGCGTCGCGGTCGCCGACATCTCACCCCGTACACCCATCAAGCCCACCAGCATCGGCTGGGAGGCAACCGGCGGCCGGGGCATCCTCCTGGTCGAGGCCCTGTCGGCGGCCTGGGGAACGGTCCCGGTCAGCGGCGGCAAGCAGGTCTGGAGCGAGATCGCCCTGGACTGAGCCGTACGCCCCCTGACCGGCCTACGCTTTGAGGCGTGCTCCGCCTCCTGCTGATGTCCGACACCCACCTCCCCAAGCGCGCCAAGGAACTCCCGGCACCGCTCCTCGCCGAACTCCCGCGCGCCGACGTCGTGATCCACGCAGGCGACTGGGTGGACGCCGCCACCCTCGACCTCCTGGAAAGCCGGTCGCAGCGGCTGATCGGCGTGTACGGCAACAACGACGGCCCCGAACTCAGGGCCCGCCTGCCCGAAGTGGCCAGCGCCGAACTGGACGGCCTGCGCCTCGGCGTCGTCCACGAGACCGGCGCCGCCGCCGGCCGCGAACGCCGCTGCGCCGCCCGCTACCCCGACCTCGACGTCCTCGTCTTCGGGCACAGTCACATCCCCTGGGACACCACGGCACCGACCGGCCTGCGCCTGCTCAACCCCGGCTCACCCACCGACCGCCGACGCCAGCCGCACTGCACGTACATGACCGCGCTCGTGGACGGCGGCCGGCTGACGGACGTACGCCTGCACCGGCTGCCGCCCCGTAATTCGGCAGACGGCGCGCTTACCGCCGACTTCCGCGACGACGCCTGAGCCGCCTCAGGACGGCGAGGACCGCGGAGGCGGCCGCCGCGGCGTACCGGTCGCGGGCCACCACGACCGCCACCGGATCGCCCGCGTAGCGCACCTCGTCGACGGCGATCGGCGGGTGGTCGGGCAGCACGATGTCCTCGGTCACCGGCCACGCGCACGGCAGCGATCCCATCCCCTCCGCGAGATCACCGCCGCTGAACGCAGCGATCACACCCGGCCGCTCGAGCGCGGGCGAGACGTCGATTCGGTCGGTACGGGCGTGCGCCATGGGGCTGCGCAGAATCGCCAGGTGCAGCAGCCCGCTGACGTTGATGTTGTCCGTCCAGTTGGTCTGGCCGGTGATCAGCCGGGCGTCCTCCTTACGGGGCCGGGCGCGGCCGACCTCCCGTCACCGAGATTCGGGTCATGTGCCCTCCCAAGGAACGCGAGGGAAATCAGCCACCGGACGTGATGCACGTCACTCTATGACCGCGTCACGAGGGCGGCGAGTGCTGCGGCAGGTCTTGTTGAGCGTTAATCCGTTGCCGTTGCTTACGGGCGCCTGCTGCACTACGGGAGACGAGCCGTCCGGAAGATCAAGGAGCAGCGATGCGAGCAGCGTTCATGTCCCCCCAGGAAGGAATCCCCCTCACTTCAAAGGACATGACGCCAGGTGCACTCGCTGAACTTGGGAATTCTCGCGCACGTAGACGCCGGTAAGACGAGCCTCACCGAGCGGCTCCTGCACACCGTCGGGGTCATCGACGAGATCGGCAGCGTCGACGACGGCAGTACACAGACGGACACCCTCGCGCTGGAGCGGCAGCGCGGCATCACGATCAAGTCCGCCGTCGTCTCCTTCGCGATCGACGACGTGACGGTCAACCTGATCGACACCCCGGGCCACCCCGACTTCATCGCCGAGGTCGAACGGGTACTGAGCGTGCTCGACGGCGCGGTCCTGGTGATCTCGGCCGTGGAGGGCGTACAGGCGCAGACCCGCGTCCTCATGCGGACCCTGCAAAGGCTGCGCATTCCGACGCTGATCTTCGTGAACAAGATCGACCGCGCCGGAGCGCGCTATGCCGACCTGCTGGAGAGCATCTCCACGCGGCTCACCCCGGCCATCGTCCCGATGGGCCAGGTCCGCGAACTGAGCACCCGGGACGCCCACTTCACCCCGTACGCCCCTCTCCCGTCACGCCTGCTCGAACTGCTCGCCGAGCACGACGACGCACTGCTGGCCGCGTACGTCGACGACGAGACATCCGTCTCGCAGGACCGGCTGCGCACCGAACTCGCCGCGCAGACCGGGCAGTCACTGGTGTACCCGGTGTTCTTCGGCTCGGCCGTCACGGGCGCGGGGGTCGATGAACTCATCGGCGGGATCCGGGAGTTGCTGCCCTCGGCCGAGGGGGACGCGGACGGTCCGGTCTCGGGCACCGTCTTCAAGGTCGAGCGCGGACCGGCGGGGGAGAAGATCGCGTACGCGCGGATGTTCTCGGGCACGCTGCGCACGCGCGACCGCGTGGCCTTCGGCGACGGCGAGGACGGGAAGGTCACCGGCATCACCATCTTCGACCAGGGCTCTGACCTCCGGGACGGTGAGGTGCCCGCGGGCCGGATCGGCAAGCTGTGGGGGCTGACCGACATCCGTATCGGCGACACCCTCGGCGTACCGCGGAAGGGGTCGGCCGAGCACTACTTCTCGCCGCCGACCCTGGAAACCGTCGTCGTGCCCCGCGACCAGTCCGACAAGGGCGCCCTGCATCTCGCGCTCACCCAACTCGCCGAGCAGGACCCGCTGATCAACCTGCGGCAGGACGAGATCCGGCAGGAGATCTCGGTGTCCCTGTACGGGGAGGTGCAGAAGGAGGTCATCCAGGCCACGCTGGCCGACGAGTTCGGCCTCGACGTCGGCTTCCGCGAGACGACGCCACTCTGCATCGAGCGGCCGGTCGGCACCGGTGCGGCCGTCGAGTTCAACGGCAAGGACCCGAACCCGTTTCTCGCGACCGTCGGACTGCGTGTCGACCCGGCGCCGGTCGGTTCCGGCGTGGAGTTCCGGCTGGAGGTCGAGCTGGGGTCGATGCCGTACGCCTTCTTCAAGGCCGTCGAGGACACGGTGCGCGAGACGCTCGGCCAGGGGCTGCACGGCTGGCAGGTCACCGACTGCGTCCTCACCATGACGCACTCCGGCTACTCGCCGCGGCAGAGCCATGCGCACCAGGGCTTCGACAAGAGCATGTCGAGCACGGGCGCGGACTTCCGCGGACTGACGCCGCTGGTGCTGATGGACGCGCTGCGGCGGGCGGGCACTCTGGTGCACGAGCCGATGCACGCCTTCCGGCTTGAGGCCCCGGCGGACACGCTGGGCGCGGTGCTGCCCGTCCTGGCGAAGCTGCGCGCCGTACCGCAGACGACTCAGGCACGGGGAACGGCGTCCGTCCTTGAGGGCCGGATCCCGGCGGCCCGGGTACACCAACTGGAGCAGCAACTCCCGGCGTTGACCCGTGGCGAGGGCGAGTTGGAGACCGCCTTCGACCACTACGCACCGGTCGCCCGAGGCGCGCTCCCTGAGCGACCGCGGACCGATCACAACCCCCTGGACCGGAAGGAGTACCTACTCAACGTGACGCGACGTGTCGGGGGGTGAAGGCGAACTCCCCTTGAGAGAAAGGTCACTTACTCCCGAGTAAATTGGGTACTTACTCTGGAGTCAGAGGTGTTGACGGGCCGCTGAAGCGTTGCGAACGTACTGAACATGTCAAAGATGACGGACATGTTCCGATTGCGTATGCCTGTGCTCGGTGTGTTCCTGCTGCTCACCGGCCTGCTGACCACGGCGGGCGCCCAGCGCGCCACCGCTCTCCCCGACGACCTCTGGTTCGACGGACCCGCCGCGGCCACCCTCACGGTCAAGAACGGCCGCTTCACCGACGGCCTCGGCCGCGAGGTGGTGCTGCGCGGCTACAACGTCTCCGGCGAGACGAAACTGGCGGAGAACAACGGCCTGCCCTTCGCCTCGGTCGCCGACGCCAAGAAGTCCGCGACCGCGCTACGGGCGCTGGGCGGCGGCAACTCGGTCCGCTTCCTGCTCTCCTGGGCGTACGCCGAACCCGAACGCGGCAAGGTCAGCGCCGAGTATCTCGCCGCCGTCACCGGCCAGATGGGTGCCTTCCTCGACGCCGGGATCCGGGTGTACCCGGACTTCCACCAGGACCTCTACTCGCGCCACCTCTTCGACCCGGACAGCTGGTACACCGGCGACGGCGCCCCCAAGTGGGCCGTCGACGCCGGGAACTACCCGGACGAGTACTGCGGGATCTGTCCCTTCTGGGGCCAGAACATCACCCAGAACGAGGCCGTGAAGCAGGCGGGTTACGACTTCTGGCACAACGAGCACGGCCTCCAGGACGCCTTCCTCACCACCGCCCAGAAGACCATGGCGTACGTCGAACAGAACCTGACCGACGCCCAGTTCGCGGGCGTCATCGGCTTCGACCCGTACAACGAACCGCACCCGGGCACGCTGGACTCCGGGCAGAGCAGCCGCGCCTGGGAGAAGGACGTCCTGTGGCCGTTCTACGAGAAGTTCCGCGCCCGGATGGACGCGGCCGGCTGGCAGGACAAGCCCGCCTTCGTGGAACCGAACCTCTTCTGGAACGCCAACCTCGACTTCCAGAAGCAGGAGGGCGGCCTCCTCGACGCGGGCAAAATAGGCCCGGACTATGTCTTCAACACGCACTTCTACGACCAGAAGGCGATCTCGGGCATCTTCATGCCGGGCAAGGCGGGCGACGGTCAGTACAGCACCGACTTCGGGGTGGTGCGTGACCGTGCCGCCGCGGCCGGCACAGCGGGGATCATCAGCGAGTTCGGCCATCCGCTGGCGGGGGGCGTCTCCGACAAGGCCCCGACCGTCCTCAAGGGGATGTACCAGGCCCTCGACTCCCGTCTGCCGGGCGCCAGTTGGTGGTCCAAGCCCGCAGAGTCCGGGCCGGTGCTCTCCGGTTCGCAGTGGCAGTGGGACATCTACAACGGCCGCCACAAGGAGCTGATGAACGGCAACCCCGACAAGGTGCTCACCCACGGCGACGCCTGGAACGACGAGGACCTGTCCGCCGTACGCCTCGACGACTCCGGCAAGGCCGTGCTGCGCCAGGACGCACGGCTCCTGGACCGCGTCTACCCGAGCGCCACCGTGGGCAGCACTGTGGCCTTCACGTACGAGGACCGTTCGCGTGACGGCTCCACGACCCTGACGTGGAACCCGGTGCCGGACTCGCTCCCGCGGGTGAAGGAGCTCGTGGGCTCGGGCCAGTACGCCCTCCACATGTGGCGCTCCGACGGCAGCTCGGCCCCCACCGAACTGCACCTGCCCGCGTCCTTCCCGACCTCGTCCACCACGGTGGTCTCGGACCTCGGTACGACGGTGGCCCCGCCCTCGTACACGAAGACCACCCCGATCGCGGTCGCGAACGAGCCGGGCGGGACGGGCAGCCGTCGACTGCTCCTGACCGCACCCGACTCGGGCACGCACTACGCCCTGGTCACCAATGGCGCGACGGCTCCGTCCGCGGAGCTGCTGAGCGCCGCGCGGACGGAGCTGGCGAACTGGGCTGCATCAAAGGCCGGTTGAGCTGAGGTCAGCCGGCGGACGGGCCCGTCCAGTCCGCCGGGACCTTGGCCAGGCGTACGCGCTGAGGGTGGTCGCCGACCTCCACCGACGCCGTCTTCTGCCCCGTGGCGAAGTCGATGGAGGTGACCCGGTCGGAGCCGCTCTCGGAGATCACGCAGGACTTGCCGTCACCGCTGACGGTGGCCCAGTAGGGCTTCGAGGCGGTGACGAGCGGGCCCTCCTGGAGGGTGGAGCGGTCGACGACGGTCGCGTAGTCATCCATCGTCCCGGCGATGCACAGCTTGTCGCCCTTGGGGCTCATCGACATGCCGTGGTGGCGCGAGTCGTTGACCCAGGTCGTACGGTCCTCGCTGGTCGCCGGGTTCTTGGGCAGCGTCTTCACCCGGGTGATCTTGTCGGTGGCGACGTCGTACTCGACGAAGCCGTTGAAGAAGGAGACCTGGAAGTAGAGCTTCGACTCGTCCGGGGTGAAGGCGACGGGACGTACAGCGTCGGACAGGTCCGAGCGCCCGAAGGCGTCGAGCCGCTCGCGCATGTCGATGACCTTGACCTGCTCGTACGTGTTCGCGTCGACGACGGTGATCTTGCGGTCGCCCTTCGTCCAGTCCAGCCACGAGTCGTCGAGGCTGGTGTTCACGTCCCCGATCGACATGTTCCACAAGTACTTGCCGTCCGCGGAGAAGACGTTCTCATGCGGCTTGTCGCCGGTCTTGAACGAGCCGAGCTGCTTGCCGGTGGCGATGTCGAGGACGTGCACGGTGTTGGAGATCGAGGCCGACACGGCGACGCGCTTGCCGTCGGGGGAGACCGCCATGTGGTCGGAGCGGTAACCGGACACGGGGAAGCGCCAGTTGATCTTCCCGGTGGCGAGGTCGATCGAGACGACATCGGCGAAGCTGGGCCGCGAGACCACCATGGCCGAGCCGTCCGGCGTGGAGTACATGTCGTCGACGTACTGGTCGTGGCCCTCGCCGACGCCGTTGCGGATGGCGGTGAAGTAGATCCACTTGATCGGGTCGGCGTTGATCTCCGCGATCCGCTCCTCCTTGTCCGGGATGACATTGATCCGGCCGATCTTCGCGAGGTCGCCCCCGGACTTGATGACGTCGGCGGTGCCGTCCCAGTTGTTGCCGACGAACATCACCTCGCGCAGGTCAGCGGCGGCTTTCCTGGTGCTGCCGGAGGCGTCCTGAGTGTTGGCCGTGGCCGCCGCCGACCCGGCGACGGTCAGGGCGAGGGCGGCTGCGAGGGAGCCGACGTGCCGGGCTTTGAAGGCAGTCATGACTACTCCTGATTGTTTGGCGCATGACAAAGGGTGCGGGAGGAGGAATCTGAATACGCGGGCGTTCAGAGTTACTTACTGGAAAGTAAGGAGTCGAAGCCGCTCTCCACAAGACGTCGAAGGCGACAAACTTGGTCACCTGAGTGACATGTGAGACCTGGGAGGCCCAAGTGACGGGCAAGCTCAAAGCGCCGACCGGCCGCTACGGCGGCAAATCCGCTCAGGAGCGGCAAGCCGAGCGACGCCGACGGTTTCTGGACGCCGGGTTGCAGCTCTTCGGCGACAGCCCCGGCTACCGCGCCACGACCGTCGCCGCCCTGAGCGAGGCCGCCGGGCTGTCGACCCGTCAGTTCTACGAGGAATTCCGCAACTTGGAGGACGTACTGGCCGCCCTCCACCTCCAGGTCAACGACTGGGCCGAGGAAGCCGCCCTGTCCGGACTCGCCGAGGCGGACGGCCGGCCGGTCGATGAGCGCGCCACCGCGGCCTTCCGTGCCTACGCCGGCAATGTCACCGGCGATCCGCGACGCCTGCGCATCGCCTTCGTCGAGATCATCGGCGTCAGCCCTCGTCTCGAACGCCAGCGGCTGGCCCGCCGCTCCCGCTGGATCGACTTCATCTGCGGCGAGGCCGAGGCCGCCGCCGAACGCGGCGAGGCGGCACCCCGTGACTACCGCGTCGCCGCCGCGGCCTTCATCGGCAGCGTCAACGGCCTGCTGCACGACTGGAGTTCGGGCTGGGTCGACGCGACGCTCGACGAGGTCGTCGACGAACTCGTACAGCTGCTTCTGGGGGTCCTGCGGCCGGTGTGGTGGCGGGTAGGGGGAGCGTAAGTCCCGCTCCGTAGGCGGACATCGACCGACCCTGCCAGAGCCGAGAGGGCCCGGGTCGGACGAGAAGTGACCCGGGCCCTCGGTGCGTCGCTTCCTAACCCTCGTCGTCCCATTCCTGGAGCAGTGTCTGGTCGACGATCTTGCCGTTCCGCAGCTCCACCATCGAGCTGGCGAGGACCTTGACGCCGTCGGGGTACTGGCACGACTCCGTGTACGCGAGGTGGTCGCCCTGGACGACGCACTGTTCCACCTTGTGGGTCATGTCGCGGCTGTACACATCGTTGAGCATGTCGCTGATCTGGTCGCGACCGTGCATGACCTTCGGGTGGCTGGGCTGGGTGTTGCGGTCGACGACGCGGAGATCGGCGTTGTCGTCGTACAGCGCGAGGAGTGCCTCCGCGTTCTGGCCTTCGATGGCCCGGCGCAGAGTTTCGGTGTCGAAGCCGGGGGTTGCCGCTGTGCCCATGAGGAACCTCCTGGTGGACCGTCTTCGAAGGCCGGGGCCCGGCGGGGAGCGGGCCGCGAACGGCCTCTCTCTTCGAGCCTCCTCCCGCTTCCGGGCCTCAGCAAGCGCAGCCGTAAGCCTTCCGTCATCTCTTGATCGGTGTTGTGGGGGCGTCGGTTGGATTGAATGAGGGCGAGATGTTCTGAGCTTGTGGAAGGCAGGGTGAGGCGCGTGCGCAGGGTGTTGAGCAGGCCGGTGATCGCGGGTTTCGTGGTGATGGCCGTCGTGGCGGTCGGCGCGGGGCTGTACTGGTTCCAGCCGTGGAAGGTGTGGCAGGACGAGACCGTGCAGGAGTCCCTCCCCGCGGCTGCCGCCACACCGGACCCCGCGGCCGAACCCCCCGCTGCCGAACCCTCGAAGGCCGCCTCCACGCCACCGGAACCGGCCGGACCCCAGACGCTGGCGCGCGGCGACCTGATCAGTCACGAGCACACGACGTCCGGTACGGCTACGGTGCTGCGGCTGGCCGACGGCTCCCACGTACTGCGGCTGGAGAACCTCGACACCAGCAACGGCCCTGATCTGCGGGTGTGGTTGACCGACGCGCCGGTCAAGGAGGGCAAGGCCGGCTGGGGTGTCTTCGACGACGGGAAGTACGTGAGCCTCGGCAAGCTCAAGGGGAACAAGGGCGACCAGAACTACGTCCTGCCCGCCGACACCGACCCGGCCGCGTACACGAGCGTGAGCATCTGGTGCGACCGCTTCAACGTCTCGTTCGGCGCGGCGGAACTGGCGCGTGCGTAAGCGCTCCGCTGGAAGCACGGTGATGCCCTATCGATGTGCGGCTCCGCCGCGGGCGCGGGCCGATGGGGGCTGGTCGCTCCCCCACTCTCGGCTTCGCTCGAGCGGGGGGACCCCCATCGCGGCGGAGCCGCATAGTGTCACGCCCCGCGCCCCTTACGGGGCGCGTCATGCCGCACCGGACTTCACCAAGGCCGGACTGGATCCATAGGCGGACAAGCTTGTGACTTGTATCACAATAGGTCTAGGGTGAAACCACTTGGAGGCTCACCTCGGCGGCGAGCCGAGTAGCGGTGCGCTACGGGGCCGCCTCCAGGCGAGGAAGTGATCCCGTTGTCCGTCGCCTGGGACGACATCGGCGGACTTGTCGATGCCCACGAGCGCTTTATGGCCGGTGTACGGGTCGACTCGGACGTCCGGAGTCCGGTACTCGACTCCTGGAAGCGGAGCCGGTCCGCGGGAGTGGAGCCGCACCGCCTCGTGGTCCCGTACGCGCCGGGTCTGGCACTGGACGAACGCTTCCTGCGCGCGGCCGAACCGGTGCTGAAGGACCTGACCGTGGCGCTCACCCAGGTGGGCATGACGGTCGCCCTCTGTGACGCGCAGGCCCGTATGGTCCAGCGGCTCGACGGTGACCGGTACTTGCGCGAACGTCTCGACGCGGTGAGCTTCGCTCCTGGTTTCGACGCCTCCGAGCAGACCGCGGGCACCAACGGCGTCGGCACCGCGCTGGCGGAGCGGAGCCCCTGCTATGTGGTGGGCCGTGAGCACTTCGCCGACTGCCTCCAGCCGTTCGCCTGCGCGGGCGCGCCCGTCCGGGACCCGCTCAGCGGACGCATCGAGGCCGTCCTCGACATCACCTGCCTGCGCGACAACGGCGACCCCGCCATGGTGCGGCTGGTCCGGGAAGCCGCCCGCGACATAGAGACACGACTGCTGGAGCAGGCCACGGCACGGGAGCGGGCGCTGCTCGCCGCGTACCGGCGGGCCTCCCACGGCACGGGCGGCGCCGGCGGCTGGCTCGGGCGGCCCGGGCACGCGCCTTCGAGGCACGGGAGCGCGGACGACGGCGGTCACCTCCGCCCGACCGACCTGGCCGTGCTGCGGGAGAGGGCCGAGGAACTCATCGCCTCCCCGAACCGCACCCTCGACGAGGTGCCCCTGTCCGGCGGGCGGATCGCCACCCTGCTGCGTCGCCAGGTCAGGGGAGCGGCGGGGGAGACGGGCGTGGTTGTCGAGGCCCGGCTTCTCGGCGGCCCCCGGCTGCGTCATCCCGCACTCGACGCACAGGCCACGCCGGCCGGCTCGACGCCGGTGAACGCCCCGACCGTGCCCGTCGCCTCGGCTTCCCAGGTGTCGCGTCCTGCCGGAACGCCCCCGGTCGTCGTACGTACCGCCGTCCCGCAGACGCCTGTCACGGCCGGGCCGCCGCCCCGCGGCCGGGCCGGAACGGACGGCAACGGAGCCGGAGCCGACGGCTGGCCGCTGCTCGTCGGCGAGCCCGGCGTCGGCCGGCTGGCCGTACTCGCCCGCAGGCGGCTGGAGCTGCTGCACGACGCCGGCGTCCGGATCGGCACCACCCTGGACGTCACCCGCACCGCGGAGGAACTGGCGGAGGTGACCGTTCCCCGGTTCGCCGACGTCACCGCCGTAGACCTGCCGGAATGCGTACTGCGCGGCGAGGAGCCGGAACCGATCGGCGGAGACAGCGCGCTGCGCCGGATCGCGATGGGCGCCGTTCATGAGGAGTCCCATCTGTACGGCGTCGGCGATGCGGTCCGGTACGTCCCCTCCACGCCGCAGGCGCGCTGCCTGGAGAGCGGGCAGCCCGTACTCGAACCCGTACTGGCCGAGGCCGGCGGCTGGATCGCCCAGGACCCGCCACGGCTCGAACGGGTGCTGGAAGCCGGCATCCACTCCCTGATCACCATGCCGCTGCGGGCCCGCGGCACCACCCTCGGCGTGGTCAGCTTCTACCGCTCCGAGAAACCCAGCCCCTTCGAGGACGACGACCTCTACCTGGCGCAGGAGCTGGTCGGCCGGGCGGCGATCTGCATCGACAACGCCCGCCGCTACACCCGCGAGCACAACACCGCACTCGCCCTGCAGCGCAGCCTGCTGCCCCGGGGCCGCTCCGAGCAGAACGCCGTCGAGATCGCCTACCGCTATCTGCCCGCCCAGGCCGGGGTGGGCGGCGACTGGTTCGACGTCATCCCGCTGTCCGGCGCCCGGGTCGCACTGGTCGTCGGCGATGTCGTCGGCCACGGCCTGCACGCCGCCGCCACCATGGGCCGGCTGCGTACCGCCGTGCACAACTTCTGCGCCCTGGACCTGCCGCCCGACGAACTCCTCACCCATCTCGACGACCTGGTCGGCCGGCTCGACCGGGGCGAGGGCTGGGCCGTGGAGAACGCCCAGCCGGACGCCGGAATCGTCGGCGCCACCTGCCTGTACGCCGTCTACGATCCGGTGTCCCGGCGCTGCACCCTCACCCGCGCCGGGCACCCGGTCCCCGCGCTCGTCGGACCCGACGGAGCGGTGGACTTCGTCGATCTTCCCTCGGGGCCGCCGCTCGGTCTCGGTGGGCTGCCCTTCGAGACCGTCGAGCTGGAACTGGCCGAAGGCAGCCAACTGGTGCTGTACACCGACGGGTTGATCGAGGACCGGCACCGGGACATCGACGCCGGCCTTGACACGCTCCGCACCGTCCTGGCCCATGCCGACCGCGCCCCGGAGGACACCTGCGAGGCGGTCCTCGACGCCCTGCTCCCGAGCCGGTCGAGTGACGACGTGGCCCTGCTCGTCGCCCGTACGAAAGCGATGGGGCCCGAGCAGGTCGCCCAGTGGGAGCTGCCCAGCGACCCGGCGGTCGTCTCCCGCTGCCGCGCGGCGGTCACCGACCAGCTGACCGCCTGGGGCCTCGACGAACTGGCCTTCAGCACCGAACTCATCGCCAGCGAACTGGTCACCAACGCCATCCGGCACGCGACCGGCCCCGTCCAGCTGCGGCTGCTCCGCGACCGGGCGCTGATCTGCGAGATCTCCGACGGAAGCAGCACCTCGCCCCGGCTGCGCAGCGCCAGGAACGAGGACGAGGGCGGGCGCGGCCTCTTCCTCGTCGCCCAGCTCACCGAGCGATGGGGAACCCGCTACACCACCAACGGCAAGATCATCTGGACCGAACAGCCACTGCCGTGATCGCCCCGAGGGTCGGGACAACAGCCGCTGGGAACGGGGGATGGCCCCACTCCGAAGGCTCGGGTTGCCCGGATGGGCCGAGGAGTTGGCGCCCCGTAACGTCTGATGCATGGGAGCGAGGACACATGAGCGGTTGAGCCGGTCGGCATGGGTGAGGGTGACGCTGGCGGTGGCCGGTGTCGGCGCGATCGGGGCGACCACCCTGCTGGGCTCCGGCGCAGGTGCCCGGGACGCCGACGCCGAGCGGGCGGCAGGTGGCCAGTTCCAGCGGGACGCGGACGCGGTCCGGGACACCGGCGCCACCGGACTCGTGGCCAGGGCGCGGGACGCCGGAGGCCGGGACACGACGGTCAGGTCCGGCGTCGCCGATCTGAAGCGGGGCGGGTCCGTGCCGTACGACGCCTACTACCGGATCGGCAGCGACACCAAGACCTTCGTGGCCGTCGTCGCCCTCCAACTGGCCGCCGAGGGCACCCTGAGCCTGGACGACACCGTCGAACAGTGGCTGCCCGGAGTGGTGGCCGGCAACGGCAACGACGGCAGCCGCATCACGGTCCGCAATCTGCTTCAGCACACCAGCGGTCTTGTCGACTACACGGACATCCTCTTCGGCGATCCGGCCGAGTTGACGCCCGAGCGCTATCACGAGCAGCGCTTCACGGTAAGCACACCCGAAGAGCAGGTCGCGCTGGCCATGTCACGCGCCCCCGGCTGGCTGCCGGACGCCGAGGACCCGGGGTCGGAGACCCGCTGGGCGTACTCCAACACCAACTACGTACTGGCCGGGATGATCATCGAGAAGGCCACCGGTCACCGCTGGGAGCAGGAAGTCCACGACCGCGTCATCGAGCCGCTTGGCCTGCGCCACACCATGACCCTCGGCACCTCGTCCTACGTCCCCCGGCCCACCGCCACCGCCTACGTCCAGTTCCCCGGCCGCGACGACCTCACCGACACCACGCTCGCCGTGGCCAGCGGCGCGGACGGCGGCATCGTCAGCACCACCGACGACATGAACACCTTCCTACGCGCCCTGATGAGCGGCCGACTACTGCGCTCCGAGCAACTGGCGCAGATGCGCACCACCGTGCCGGCGCCCGACGAGGCTGGTAGCGACAAAGCCCGCTACGGGCTCGGCATCGCGTGGCGCCCGGTCGAGGGCTGCCCCAAGGGGGTCTGGCACCACGGCGGCACTTCCTTCGGCACCTTCTCCGAGGCCGCCGTCACCCCGGATGGCAAGGTCTCGGCCGCCTCGGCCGTCTTCACCACCCGCTTCAGCGACGAGAAACGCTTCATCCAGCAGGCCGAGGCCACCATCGACCTGATCGACCACGCGGTCTGCGGCCGGCACGGTCAGTAGTCCGCGTCATGGATGCGGGTGGGCCGGGGCGTGCGTGGCCTCCTCGATCTCGTGGGCGGCCTTGCGCAGCAGCCGTCGGGCCAGGTCGTTGAGCGCCCTGGCCGCGGCGAGCTCCTCACCGACCCGGTCCTGTTCCGGATCGCTGGGATTGCGCCGGGCATGACCGCGGGTCGTCAGCCGCGTGGCGTCGGGCAATCGCAGAGTGGCGGTCGCCTCGCTCTCGATGTCGGACCGCTCGATGTCCAGGTCGATATGCCAGTTGAGGTGTGCCTGCATGGTGCTCACCCACCCGCCGAAGTTCCGTGCAGTCGCGACGAGTGCCCGGATCCCGGGGCCGTATGCGTGGGGGCTTGTCACGCGAGGGCGAAGTACCGCAGCCACACATAGGCGAGGGCGAACGCCACGGTGACCGCGGTGACGATCAGGCCGTACTTGGTGAACTGCCAGAAGGAGATGGGCTGGCGGTTGCGTTCGGTGATGCCGAGGACGACGACGTTGGCGGAGGCGCCGATCGCGGTGGCGTTGCCGCCCAGGTCGGCGCCCAGGGCCAGCGACCACCACATGACGTGATCGCTGCCGCCGCCCATGTTCTCGACCAGGTCACTGGTGATGGGCGCCATCGTGGCGACGTACGGAATGTTGTCGACGATGCCCGACAGGACCGCGGAGGCACCCAGCATCGTCATGGAGCCGCCCAGTTCGTTGTCACCGATCGCGTCGGCCAGGGTCTTGATCATCTGGGAGGCCGGCAGGATCGCCTTCGGCGCGCCCGACTCGTCGACCACCAGGAGCGCGGGCAGCCGGTGCCGGGCCATCAGCCGAGCCGCCTCCAGGGCGTCGGTGTCGAGACCGACCGTCTCGTACTCCACTGCCAGATCACGTGCCCGCACGATCGACTCCTGTCTGGATATCGGTCGCCGTACTGCTCATTGTCCCTCCCGCCTCGGGGTGACGCGGTGGTGGGCGCCGCGGGCGTGCATGATCCGGGCGACGACCGTGCCGAGGAACGCGGCGGCCAGGAGCAGAACGAGCCGGGCGGCATCGAGGTGGCCATCCCAGGTGAGTTCACCGCGGGGCGCGATGGCGAAGTTGTTGAGGAACAGCCAACAGACGAGGGCGATACCGGGCGCCGCGCGGAAACGGGCGGGCAGCCCGAGCAACACCGCGAGCCCGCACAACGCCCCCAGCGCCAAGGACGGGCTGGACAGTCCGCCGACGGCACCGAGCACGGCCACCAGGAGGAAGGATCCCGCGAAGGCCGCCATCCAGACGAAGCCGGTCGCCACCGGCTCCGGCACGGGCCTGACGGTGGGAGTCCGCAGCGGGTGCCACTCCACCATGACCGCTCTCCTCACCCGTCGCTGTCCGCACGCGGTTGCCGCTCCCCCATAGAAACGCACGGCGAGTCGCGTTCGTCGACCGCCTCCGGCCGGCTTGATGGATCCTGTACGGCTCGTTGACGAAGTACGTACACCACGGAGCTGAGCCTCAACTCAACTCGGCGAAGGACTCCACCGCGTGGGTCTTGCCGGTGACGATGAGGACGTCGCCCTTCTGGACGACGGTGTCGGCGGTCGCGTACGTGAAACCCTCGCCGGGCCGCTTGATGCCGACGACCGTGACGCCGAACCTGGCGCGGACCCGGCTTTCGCCGAGCGGCACGTCGGTGACGACCTCGGGGGCGACGGTCTTCACCAGGGCGTAGTCGTCGTCGAACTCGATGAAGTCCAGCATCCGGCCGGTGACCAGGTGGGCGACGCGTTCGCCCATGTCGTGCTCGGGCAGCACGACATGGTGCACCCCGAGGCGTTCGAGGATCTGGCCGTGCTGGCGGCTGATGGCCTTGGCCCACAGGTTGGGCACCTCCGCCTCCAGCAGATTCGAGCTGACCAGGATGCTCGCCTCGATGTCCGTACCGATGGCGACGACGGCGCTGGTGAACTCGTGGACACCGAGCTGATGCAGCGCTTCGGCGTCGGTGCAGTCGGCGACGGCGGCGTGGGTGAGGCTGTCGCTGTACTTCTGCACCAGCCGGGCGTCGGTGTCGATCCCCAGGACGTCCCAGCCGCGCCGCATCAGCTCGCCGGCCAGTGAGGAGCCGAAGCGCCCCAGGCCGATGACGGCGACGCGCTGGTCGGCGCCGCCGCGGGCGTGGGTGTCGGCGCGGCGCTTGCGGCGCCGCTGACGCAGGGAGTGCAGGTAGTTAGCCAATGACGGGTCGCTCCTCGGGCAGTTCGTAGCGGCGGGTGCGCTCGCGCAGGGCGAGGGCCGAGACGAGCGTGATGGGGCCGAGGCGGCCGACGAACATCAGGGCGATCAGCAGCAGTTGACCGGTCGCCGGCAGGTCGGCGGTGATGCCGGTGGACAGGCCCACCGTGGCGAAGGCGGAGACCACTTCGAACAGCACCGCCTCCAGACGCTCCTCGGTCAGCGTGAGCAGGACGAGCGTGGAGGCGATGACCAGGCCGATGCCCAGCAGCGCCACGGTCAGCGCCTGGCGCAGCACCTGCGGGGCCAGGCGGCGGCCCAGCACCGCGGACGCGGTCTCGCCGCGCACCTCGGCGATGATCGCGGCGAGCAGGACGGCGAAGGTGGTGACCTTGATGCCGCCCGCGGTTCCGGCGCTGCCGCCGCCGATGAACATCAGTACGCAGGTCATCAGCAGCGTCGAGGCGTGCAGGGCGCCGATGTCCAGGGAGTTGAACCCGGCGGTGCGCGACATGGCCGAATGGAAGAAGCCACTGAGGATCTTGTGCGCCACACCCTGCGGGCCCAGCGTCGCCGCATTCGTCCACTCCAGCAGGCACGTCAGTACGGTCCCCGTGAGCAGCAGGACAGCCGTCATGATCAGCGTCAGCCTGGTGTGCAGCGTCCAGTTGCGGCGCCCGGTCGTCCGCCGCCGGTTGCGGTGGCGCAGCAGCTCCAGCATGACGGGGAAGCCGATGCCGCCCAGGATCACGGCGGCGGCGATCGGCAGCGTGACCCAGGCGTCCTGTGCATAGCGGGTGAGGCTGTCGGCGTGCAGCCCGAACCCGGCGTTGTTGAACGCCGACACGGCATGGAAGTAGCCCAGGTACGCCGCCTCGCCGAAGCCGTTGCCGTATCCGTAGCGGAAACGCAGCGCGAGGACGGCGCTCACCGCGAGCTCGACGATCAGTGTCGTACCGGCGACACCGAGCAGCACCCGGCGTACGTCCCCGATGCCGAGGCTCTTCGTCTCGGCCTGCGCGGTCAGCTGCAGCCGCAGGCGCAGCCGGCCCGCGACCAGCAGCGCCAGCAGCGAGGCCATCGTCATGATCCCGAAGCCGCCCACCTGGATCAGCGCGAGGATCACACCCTCACCGAAGCCGCTCCAGTACGTTCCCGTGTCGACCACCGCCAGACCGGTGACGCAGACCGCGGAGGTGGACGTGAACAACGCCGTCACAAAGCCCGTGGCGGAGCCGTCCTCGGCGGCGATCGGCAGCGTCAGCAGCACCGCACCGCCCAGCACCACGACGGCGAATGCCACCACCACCGCACGCGCGGGATGCGCCGCGAGCAGCGACGACCACGACCGCACCCGCGTCAGCAGTCCCGCCACCGCCCGTTCCTTCCCTGTATGACGAGAGCCGTCGCCGCGTATCGCCGGCGTCAAGCGCTCGTCAAAGGCTTGCCAAGATCCCGCCGCACACGTTACTTCGTCCGCTGCGCGCAATAGTCCACACAGCCGCCGTCATCGTCCACAACGGTCGCTCTAGCATCGTGCAAAGCCAGTCGCGCGGCTCAGTCAGACGTACGCGTACATCAGCTCTCCAAACCCCCACGGATGGAGAATCCCATGCGCAGGACGAGCGCAAGGATCACTTTGATGAGCGTCGCCGCCGGTACGGCCGTTGTGCTGGCCGTCACCGCGGCGACCACCGCGAACGGAGCCCCGACCGAGTCGGAAGGCGACAAAGCGGTAGCGGCGGCGGGCCCCATCGGTTTCGGCGCCGGTACGACGGGAGGTGCGGGCGGCAGCACAGTCACCGTGTCCAACGCCTCCGCCTTCACCGAGGCCGTTCAGAGCAGCAGCGCCACGATCGTGAAGGTCGACGGCACCATCTCGCTCAGCGGCATGACGAAGGTCGCCGGCAACAAGACCATCGTCGGCGTCGGCACCAACGGCAAGATCACCGGTGGCGGGCTGAACGTCAGCAAGGTCAACAACGTGATCATCCAGAACCTCGCCTTCTCGGGCTCCGGCGACGACGCGATCAACGTCGAGTACGCCGAGAAGGTCTGGATCGACCACAACGACATCTCCGGCGCCAGCGACGGCGGTGTCGACATCAAGCGGGCCTCGAACAACATCACCGTTTCGTGGAACCGCAGTCACGACCAGGACAAGAACATGCTGCTGGGCCACTCCGACGACAACGGCGGCGAGGACAGCGGCAAGCTGAAGGTGACGTACGACCACAACTGGTTCGACGGCACCGGCCAGCGCAACCCCCGGGTCCGCTTCGGCAACCCCGTGCACGTGCTGAACAACTACTTCAGCGACATCGGGTCCTACGGCGTGGCCTCCACCGAGGGCGCCGGCGTGCTCGTAGAGGGGAACTACTTCGAGAACACCGAGGACCCCTTCCACCTCGGCGAGGGCGACTCCGGACCGGGCACGCTCGTGGCCAAGGACAACCACTTCGTGGGCTCCGGCGAGGGCCAGGCCGGCGGCAGCGTGGCGGGCATCCCGTACGACTACACCGCCGACGCCGCCTCCGGCGTGAAGGCCGCGGTGATGGCGGGCGCCGGAGTGGGCAAGATCTGACGCACCATCTGATCCGGTATGCACCGGATTCCCACCGTGCGGCACCTGATGGCCGCACGGACACCGGGGCAGGACCTGCGGACGAGCCGTGCCGCAGGTCTTGCCCCGGTAAGCGCTTTCCCCTACGTTCCTCCACCCGATGGGACATCCCCGGGAAGCCACCCGGGAGCACCCCTGACGAGTGAGGAACACATGGCGGAACAGGGACCCGCCTCAGGCGCGGGGCTGCGGGAGGCAGCGGAACGGCTCACGATCGGGCTGGTCACGGCGAACATCCATCTCGGAGTCGGAGCCACGTTGTGGTCCGGGGCGCTGAGGGCCGCGGAGCGCGGCGACGTGAACCTCGTGTGCTTCCCGGGAGGACCACTGCGCCCGGGCGGCGAGGC
This sequence comes from Streptomyces pseudoechinosporeus, assembly GCF_054783935.1. Classification (NCBI taxonomy): domain Bacteria; kingdom Bacillati; phylum Actinomycetota; class Actinomycetes; order Kitasatosporales; family Streptomycetaceae; genus Streptomyces; species Streptomyces pseudoechinosporeus. The sequence continues at coordinate 61,275 of NZ_BAAGPS010000024.1, read as the reverse complement.
GTCGCGGAGCGCACTGTACGAACTGGTCGACCGGGCACGGCTCGACGGCGTCGTCTGCTGGAGCTCCACCCTCGGCCTGCCGGCGTCCGGCGACCACGCCCAACGGCTGCTGCGCTCACTGAGACAGCTGCCGGTCGTCAGCCTCAACCACGCCCTGGAGGGCGTCGACGACCACGAGACCCTGACGCTCGACTCGTACGCGGGTATGCGGGAACTCGTCGGCCATCTGGTCGCACGGCACGGCGTACGGCGCCCCGCGTGCATCCGCGGGCCGCTCACCAACCCGGTCTCCTTCGGCCGGTACCGCGCCTACACCCAGGCACTGGCCCAGTACCGCCTGCCCGCGGAACGCCAACTCGTCTGCGCCGCAGGCGACTTCGCGGCAGGCGCCGGTGCCTCGGCGATGCGGGTGCTGCTGGACGCCCGCGGGCTGCGGCCAGGCATCGACTTCGACGCCGTGGTCGCCTGCAGCGACGTACTGGCGGCGGACGCGCTGCGGCTGCTCGCCGAGCGGGGCATCCGGGTACCCGAGGACGTCGCCGTGGTCGGCTTCAACGATTCCCCCGAAGCCCGGCTCTCCGAACCGCCGTTGACCTCGGTCTCGCTGCCCTTCGCGGAGCTGGGCGGGCTGGCCGTGGACACGTTGGTGGCCCGGCTGCGGGGCGCGCCTGCGCCGGACCGTACGGCGGTCGCGGGCGCCGTGGTCGTACGCCGCTCCTGCGGATGCCCTTCGCCGCTGGTGGCGCAGGCGTCGGTGGGCGGCGGGTCGTTCTCGGACGGGCCGCTCACCGACAGGCACCTCTCGTACGACGAGGCGTTCGCGGTACTTCCTTGCGCCGGGCGGGAGTTGGCGGCGGCGTTCCGGGCGGATGCCGATCCCACGCGGGCGGATGCCGATCCCGCGGCTGACGCCGATGGCTCCGGCGTCCATGGCTTTCTGCCCATGCTGGAGCGCCTGTTGGGCCAGCAGGTGCGCAGGCCGGACACGGTGGCGGCATGGGAGCGGGCGTTGCTGGAGATACAGGACGACGCGGTGAGGTGTCTGCCAAAGGCCGCGCGTGTCCGTGGGGAGCGGCTCCTCGCACAGGCGCGGCTGCTGGCGGCCGATGCTTCCCGGCGGCTGCTGGAGTACGAGCGGTGGCTTGATGCCCAGGAGGCGGGCCGGCTACGGGAGTTCGGCACTGCGCTGGCCACGGTGGTCGATCTCGACGGGCTCGGCGAGGTGCTGGAGCGGCACGCGGTGGCGGGCGGGCTGCCGGGGTGCCGGGTGGTGCTCTACGAGGGTGCGTGGGACCGGCTCTCCGGCCCCGGCCGCGGACTGGCGCGGGTCCTGCCGGTCCCGTCCGCATCGGGCGACCATGGCGGGGCGCGCCCCGAGCCGGATCCGTACCCCGCGCACCTGCTGCTTCCCGACGAACTGCTGCCCGAGGCCGACCGGTTCACCTTCGTACTCGAACCCCTCCACGTCGGTGACGAGCAACTGGGCTTCGCCGTCTTCGAATCCGGTACGGGGCACGAGGCGGACCGGCGAGGAAGTCTCTACCGGGCGCTGGGTGACCAGATCAGCGCGGCGCTGAAGGGGATCAGGCTGTTCGCGGAGGTGCGCCGGGCCCGTGACGCCGCGGAGCGGGCCAGCACGTTCAAGACACGGCTGCTGACCCAGGTCATCCAAGAGCTGCGCGGACCGCTGGAGGAGATCCGGCGGCATGCGGGCACCGAAGCGGGCGAGGGCGAAGCGAGCGGGGCCGAGGCGCTCCAGCTGGTGCATCGCGATGCCGACCGGCTGCTGCGACTCGTCGACGATCTGCTGGAGTGGTCCCGCACCGGGACGGACGAACTCGGCCTGTCCCCACGGCTGATCGACCCGCGTCCCGTACTGGTGAAGGCGTTCCGTGCCGTCGCCGCCACCGCACCGGGCGGGGCCGACTGGTCACTCGTACTGCCCCGTCGGCTGCCCGCCGTGCTCGCCGACCGGGAACAGCTGACCAAAGCTGTCTGTCATGTACTGGACGCCGCGGCACGAGCCGACACGCAGGGAGGCGTGGCGCTGACGGCGCGCACCGCGCCGACGTCCGTCAGGGTCACCGTCACGGCGGTGGCCGATCCGTCCGCGGACCCGCGGTCGGGCGAGGCCGAAGGGGCAGGCCTCGGTTCGGCCACGGCGCGTCGTCTGGTGATGCTGCACGGCGGTTCGTACGCGGTCGGCGACAGCCCGCCGCACATCCGGTTGACCGTGGATCTGCCGCTGCCCGCCGCGCCGGGGCCACGGGCACCCTCGGCCGGAGCCGGACGCACCCTGCTGGCCGTCGGTACGGGGCGGCCCGCCGGGGATGTCGCCGCCCTCGCCGGGCAGCACCGGCTCCGGCTCCGCCCGGTCGACCCCGACCCCGACGCGGACGCCGACCCGCCCACCGGCGAGCGCACGGTGGCCGCGGTGGTGTGGGACGCCGAGGCCGCCGGGCCAGAGGAATGGCGGGTGGCGCAGCGCCTGTACGACGAACCGGCGCTGAGCGGCACCCCGTTCGTGCTGTTCGGGGCGACGGGCGAGGACCTCGCGCAGGCACTACGGGGACAGCGGCCCAGCAAGAGCCCACGGCCGGTGATCGTGGTCGACGGGGCGACACCGTCGCGGGAACGTCTCAGACGCTCGGTGGCCACGGCGTTACGCGGTCACCCGGTCCGTACCGCGGCCGACGGCACTACGGCGCTCACCCTGATCGCCGAGGAGGAACCGCACCTGGTGATCGCGCAGCGGACGCTCGCGGACATGGACGGGTTCGACTTCGTCGACCGGATACGAGTGCTGGAAGGACGCCTCTGGGAAGGAGGGCCCGGCGAAGAGGGCCTGGCAGGAGGCGGGGTGGCCGGGGGAGTACTCGCCGGCGGACACCTGGTCGGAGGGCGTCCGCCGTGCCCCGTACTGCTGCTCAGCGCCGAAGGGTTCACCCACGCCGAAGCCCATCGTGCCAAGTCCCATCCCGGTCTCGTCCTTCTCGATCGCGACATCCTCACCCCGGACGAGACCGCCCGGCTGGTCGTCGCGATGACGGGCGACGGGACGCAGGCCGCCGGACGGAACCGGGCTCTCGTCCACCAGGCTCTGGTCTGCCTTCAGACGCACTACCGCCAGCGGATCTCGCGCTGGCAGATCGCCCAGGCCGTCGGCGTCAGTGCCGATCACCTGGGCCGGCTCTTCCACCAGCAGTACGGCCTCACGGTGTGGGAGTACCTGACGCGCCTTCGGATCCAGCGGGCCTGCGAGCAGTTGCGTGGCAGCGAGGACAGCATCCAGAGCGTGGCGCGGGCGGTGGGCTTCACCGACCGGGCGTACTTCAGCCGCGTGTTCCGCAGGGTGACCGGCGTCGCGCCGCACGCCTACCGCACGGCCGGCCCGGTGGTCGGCCCTCAGCCGCAGGATGCGGACACGGGGCTCATTGAGAAAGCCGGTTCATGAATGCGTGCGGGTTCTTCTGTTGGACGGGCGATCTTCCCAGGGCCGATGCTGGAGGCTCGGCACCGCACTGCGCCCACGGGCACCACTGAAAGAGATCACACATGGAACAGCGGGTAATCGGCAGGATCAACCAGCAGGTCTCCGTCGTCGGACTCGGCACCTGGCAGCTGGGCGCCGACTGGGGCGAGGTCAAGGAGGAGGACGCGCTGGCCGTGCTGGACGCCGCCGTCGACAGCGGCGTAACCTTCTTCGACACCGCCGATGTGTACGGCGACGGGCGCAGCGAACAGCTCATCGGCCGCTATCTGCACGAACGCCCGGACGCGGACCTCCTCGTCGCGACGAAGATGGGCCGCCGCGTGGCGCAGGAGCCGGCGCACTACACCCTGGACAACTTCCGTGCCTGGACCGACCGTTCGCGGACGAACCTGGGCGTGGACACCCTCGATCTCGTACAGCTGCACTGCCCGCCCACACCCGTGTACTCCTCGGACGCGGTCTTCGACGCCCTGGACACCCTCGTCGAGGAGCAGCGAATCGCCGCGTACGGCGTCAGCGTGGAGACCTGTGAGGAGGCGCTGACCGCGATCGCCAGGCCCGGCACGGCCAGCGTCCAGATCATCTTCAACGCCTTCCGGCTCAAGCCGCTGGAGGCGGTGCTCCCGGCCGCCGCCGAGGCGGGCGTGGGCATCATCGCGCGGGTGCCGCTGGCCTCCGGGCTGCTGTCCGGGAAGTACACCAAGGACACCGTCTTCCCGGCCGACGACCACCGCACGTTCAACCGGCACGGCGAGTCCTTCGACCAGGGTGAGACGTTCTCCGGCGTCGACTACGAGGCGGGGCTCGAAGCGGCGGCGGAGTTCTCGGCACTCGCGCCCGAGGGGGCGACGCCCGCGCAGACCGCGCTGCGCTGGATCATCCAGCAGCCCGGCGTGACCTCGGTCATCCCCGGCGCCCGCTCTCCCGAGCAGGCGCGGGCGAACGCGGAAGCCGCCGCGCTGGCGCCACTGCCGGAGGCGACGCTAGACGCCGTACGGGAGCTGTACGACCGCAGCATCCGGGCGCAGGTCCACCACCGCTGGTAGCAGGGGGGCGGTCAGCAGGCGGAGGTCCCTCCTCGCCACCTGACCGCCCCGCAGCCGTACCGCTACGGCTTGCGGCCCACCCCGCCGTAGGCGTCGACCACCGACACGCCGGACTCCGGGCGCCACTCGGTGACCTGGACGACGCCGGGCTCGGCCAGTTCCAGTCCGTCGAAGAAGCCGGCGATCTCCTCGACGCTGCGTACGTAGTACGGAACGGCTCCGCTCTCGTTGTACGCGTTCGACGCGGCGATCATGCCCTCGCTGGTGGCGGTGCTGTCGCTGATCACCAGGTAACTGCCGGACGGCAGACCGGCCATGAGACGCGCGACCAGCGCCCGGGCCTGGTCGTAATCGGCCACGTGGCCCAGGGTGTTGAGGATCATCAGGGCGACGGGCTTCGAGAGGTCCAGCGTGCTCGCCGCCGCCTTGAGGATGGCCTCGGGTTCGTAGAAGTCGGCGTCGATGTACGCCGTTTCGCCCTCGGGCGTGCTGGTGAGCAGCGCCCGGGCGTGGGCGAGCACCATGGGGTCGTTGTCGACGTACACGATCCGCGAGTTCGGCGCCACGCTCTGGGCCACCTCGTGGGTGTTGTCGGCGGTCGGCAGGCCGGTGCCGATGTCGAGGAACTGCCGGATGCCCTGTTCGCCGGCCAGGTGCCGGACGGCGCGCCCGAGGAACTGGCGGCTCGTGCGCGCCACGTCCACGAGGCCGGGGAAGATCTCCTTGATGTGGTCCCCGATCTCGCGGTCCACCTCGTAGTTGTCCTTGCCGCCCACGAAGTAGTTCCAGAAACGCGCGGAGTGCGGCTTGCTCGTGTCGATCCGGGAACGTATCTCGGCAGCGGCGGCGAGCTGGGGGTCTTGATCGGACACGAGAGTGCCTCCTGCGCATCGTTGTGCGGTCAACGAACACCAAACTTAGTCGAACGAGGGGGAGTTGCAGGTCAGATCCAGCCTTGCTGCCAGGCATGGTGGGCGGCGGCGTGGCGGGTGGGGGCGCCGAGCTTGGACATGGCGGCGGAGAGGTAGTTGCGGACCGTGCCCGGGGCCAGATGGACCTCGGCGGCGATCTCGACGACCGACGCGCCGGTACGGGCGGCGCGCAGGACTGTCAGTTCGCGGTCGGTGAGCGGGCAGTCGTCCTCGGTCAGCGCGGAGGCGGCGATGTCGGGGTCGACATAGCGACGGCCGGCGGCGATGTCGCGGATGATCTCCGCCAGCCTGGCCGCCGGAGTCGTCTTGGGGACGAAGCCGCGTACGCCCGCGGCCAGGGCCCGGCGCAGCACCGCGGGACGGGCGTGCCGGGTGACCAGGACGATCTGGGTGGGCAGTTCGGCGGCCCGGATCTCCTCGGCGGCGCGCAGCCCGTCGGTGGGCGGCATCTCCAGGTCGAGTACGGCGATGTCGGGGCGGTGTTCGTGGGCCAGCCGCACCGCGTCGGTGGACGTGGCCGCCTCGGCGACCACGGTGAGGTCGTTCTCCAGCGCGAGCAGGGCGGCCAGAGCGCTTCTGAGGAGGTCCTCGTCGTCGGCGAGCAGCAGCCGGATCATCGCGCCACCCCCTTCGCCGAGTCGGCCGGGTTCGCCTGGTCCGCCGGCAGGGTCGCCGCCACCACGAAGCGGTCGCCGTCGTGCGCCCAGGTCAACTCGCCGCCCGCGGCCCCGAGTCGCTCCGCAAGGGTGCGCAGCCCCGTGCCCTCCAGGGCGCCGGGATGTGCGTCGGCGCCGTCGTTGCTCACCCGCAGACGGGCGAAGCCGTCCGCGATCCGGTATTCGACCTCGGCGTGCCGTGCCCGGCTGTGCCGGAGGACGTTGGTGGTGGCCTCCCGCATCACCAGGCCCAGCAGGTGGCGGGTGGAGTTCTTGAGGCCGGTGGCGACGGCCGTGGGGTCGAGGGTCATCCTCGCGTCGATGTCGGCCGCGGCCAGCACCCGGGTCGCGTTGGCGATCTCGTCGTCCAGCGTCGTACGGCGATAGCCCTGCACCACGGCACGGGTGTCGCTGAGCGCGTCGGCCGCGAGCCGCCGCACCTCCTTCATCTCCGCGGCGGCGCGTGCCGGGTCCACCTCGACGAGCCGGGCCGCCAACTCGCCCTTCAGCGCGATCACTTGCAAATGGTGCCCCTGGATGTCGTGCAGATCGGCGGCGAACCTCAACCGCTCGTCCTTGACCGCCAGCTCCGCCTCAAGGCGCCGCGCCTTGTCCAGCCGCCGGGCGGTGTCCCAGGCCCACAGCGGACCGAGCGTCACCCAGGCGGTGAAGGCGACGAGCCCGGCCGGGAACAGCGCGGCGTACAGCAGCTCCCCGTCCCCCTCGACCAGGCTGACGACACCTCCGGGCAACAGCGCGAGGGCCATGGCGCCCGCGATCAGCAGCCGCCTGCGGCGCGGCGAGAGATACGTCGCGACGATCGCCGCCACCATGGCGGGAGCGATCGCCCACAACCCGTAATTGCGCAGGGCCAGCGGGAACACCGCGAGCACAACTCCGGCCGCCACCGCGGCAGTCAGCCAGCCAGTGGGCGGCCCACCCGGGCGCTCGTCGGTCACCGGCAGCAGCGCGAGCCGCCGGCTCAGCAGCACCACGCTCGCCACCACCTCGACCACCAGAGCGACGGCCGCCGGGCCCCGGGCCCAGAGCGCCACGTCGCCGTCCAGGACCCACTCGCCGACGAAGAGGATCAGCACACCGGCGGCCATGCCCGGCACAGTCCACCACGTGTACCGACGGAAGTTCGTCAGCCCCGTCCCGCGCTCGATCGCCCCGTCCCCCATCCGGCCATTGTGGCCCAAGTCCCATGACAAATGTCATGCGAGGACGTGACAACGCCACGCGCTCACATGCGGGTTCGGCACTACTGGCGGATTGCTACCCAGAGCAGCCTGGAGGCATCAACAGATACCCCACCCCCGTACCGGTTGATCCCGAACCCCTTCCCGTACGACCTCACGACCTGGAGGTTCCCCATGTCCGCCCCGACACCGCATGCGACGCCGGAAAGGCCGCACCCGGCCGAGCTGCTCAAGCGGCGCTGGCCGACGGCGCTGGCCGTGGCACTCTCGCTCCCCGGCCTGATCGGAGGCGGTTCGGCGGACGTGGCCGACACCGTCGGCGGATACGGGGACGCCCTGCCCTTGCTGCCGCTGCTGTATGTGATTCTCAATCAGATAGGGAAGCCCCGGTGGACCTGGCCCGTGCTCGGAGCGGGGCTGGCGACCATGGTCGCCCTCCGTGCGCTGGACGTGGTCGCCCCGTCCACCGTCTTCGTCGCGCTCGCACTGGTCCTCCTGGTCTGGGGCGCCGTCCGAGGGACTCCACACGGGCCGGCCATCTTCAGGGTCCAGGCCGCAGGCGCGCTCGTCTTCGGCGGGCTTGCACTGGCCGGGCTGGCGGTGGACCCGGACCTGGGCCGCTACCTGGTGGCGGCCGGCTGGTTCTTCCACGGCGTCTGGGACTTCGTGCACATGTGGCTCGACAAGGTCGTCGCCCGTACCTTCGCCGAGTGGTGCGGCGTCATAGACGTACTCGTCGCCGTCGAACTGCTCTTCCTGGTGTAGCCGCGCCAAGGGATCACATCAGCGCGGCGCCCAATTCGTCGTACCCGGCCGCCAGTTGCCGCAGCGCACTGGCGGCCGACCGCGTGTCACCCACGACGAGTCCGTACTGCACGCTGCCGAGCAACCGCGCTTGACGCTCTGCGACTTCGGAGGCGCGCATCTCGCCGATCTCGGCCAGCCAGAGCGAGGCGTCGGCGAGACGCCCGCCGCCGACCCGGATGGCGAACTCGGTGAGGTGGATGAGGGTACGGCCGTCCAACCCGGCTTGTACGTCGTCCGCGAGCCGTTCCACCGCGGCGGCACCGCCGTCCTTCAAAGGCCTGCCAGGACCGCTGTGTTGGCCCGTGAGCCATCCCAATGCGGCGGGCAGGGACCGACGCAGAACCGTCGATACGTCGACCTGTTCGGTACGCCGGAAGTCACTGCGCATGGTGAACGGGCCCGCGCAGTCCGGCAGTTGCTCCTGCCAGGCCGCGACGAAGGCATCGACGGGCAACGTGGCGAAGGGGAAGCCGGCGGGATCGTGGAAGAGGACCGTACGGTCGTCGACGCCGAGCACCGTCACCCAGTGGTCGCCGCCATTAGGCGTGCCGGTCGACCAGGGCTGGTGCAGGAGCAGCCCGACGTCCACGGGCCCGACCAGCACCGCCCCTCGCCCGGCGGCCTGCCGCAGCCGGCCGACGGCCTCGTCCGCTGAACCGCCCGTGGTCCGGCGACAGGTCCAGCCGAGCAGCCCGATGGCCTGGTCGAGGCCGAGATCGGGGTTCCAGCCAAGCGGATCGAAGTACGGCAGCCCGCCCTCGATCTGCGCGCCGAAGGGCGACCCGGTCAGAACCTCGATCGCCGAGGGCGGAGGGGTGCCCGGGTCCAGAACCATGGCGAGTGAGTTCACGTAGCAGTACGGGGTCGCACCCCTGAAGGCAGTTGGCATGCGCCAACCCTGACATTTTCAATTTTTCCCCACCAGCCCCGCGTCTCCGTCTGAACGGGGGGTTCCTTTCCGAAGCCCGCCCCTTCCCGAAACGGGGGCTGCGCCGCAGACCCCAGCAAGGGGGTAGGGGTGACATGTCGTGTAGCGGCTGCGGGCGCGACCAACCACAACGTACCCGCAGCACAAACCGCACCCAGCGCACGCGCCAGCTATGGGAGCGGGTTCGCAACAACCGCGGGTGACTCTGTGCGCCTCGTCAACCCTCGCGGCGCAGGGCCGCCGGTGTCGTACCGAGGTGGGAACGGATGACCCTGGTCAGGTGCTCCTGGTGGGAGAAGCCGCACATCGCCGCCACCTGCGCGATGGGCATGTCCCCCGCACGCAGCAAGCGGGCGGCCTGCTCTACGCGCAGGCCCGTGAGGTATCGATGGGGAGGGCACCCCGTGCGGGCTTTGAAACGCCGCGCGAACTGACTGACACTCAGCCCCGCCGCCGAGGCAAGGTCCGCCAACGACAAGGATTCGGCAAGCCGGGCGTCGAGGAGCTCCCGAACGGCCGTGAACTGGCGGTCGCTGAGCCCGGTCGGCCGTCCCGACGGCTCGGCGTCCTGCTGCCGTACGCTGTGCCGTCGGGCCAGGTGGGCGGCGGTCATGAGCGCGAGTTGATCCACATAGGTGCGCCCACTGGGCTCCCAGCGCCGCACGACACCGTCGAGCGTCAGGACGAGCTGCTCCAGCAGGGGGTCCGTGCCCCCGAACTCCTCCTTGAGCCGCACCGGCCGGCCGTCGTCCGCGGTGGCCTGGAGAGCCGCGTCCGACACATAGACGTGCACGGTGTTCAACAGCCCGCCGAGTTCCACGTCCAGCTCCGTGTCAGCAGGGTGCAGAAACAGGCCGCCGCGGGGCACATGCCGTGCGGCGGTCAGCCCTCGGCGTCCCCGCCTGACGGTGACCGGGCCGTCCAGATGCAGGATCACCAGGTGGCTGCGGGCTCCCGGGAAGGACTCGCGGTACGGCAACTCCCGCTGCGTGGACACGTACAGCCGATCCCAGCCGAGCCCCTCGCTGCTGCGGACCGGGCGCACCCCTGGCAGAGCCAAGATTCCATTGGTGTCTCCCAGCCCGAGCTCGCTCATGCCCCACAGTCTCTCCGTCCCCGGCGGAAGCAGGCAAGGACGGCCCCGCACAGCGAGCGCCGCTGCTTTTGTGCAAAGGGACGCCGCGAACGTGCAGGAAAGGCGGCCGCATGGGCCTGAATACTGCGGCACACGCCCCTGACGCCCGCAGTGTGGAGAGCAGCTTCATGAGGAGTTTTGTGCACACAGCCAGCCCGAGCCGCGTGCTGTTCGGGGCGGGCACGGTCCGGCGGGTCAGCGGGGAGGCGGAGCGGCTGGGTGCATCCCGGGTACTGCTGCTCTCCGACGGGTCACCGGCACTGCGGAAGGACACCGAACGCCTGCGTGAAGACCTGGGCGACCTCCTGGCGGCCGAGTTCGACGGTGCGGCCATGCACACCCCGGTCGAGGTGACGGAGCGGGCGCTGGAACTGGTGCGTGACCAGGGAGTTGACTGCCTGGTGGCGATCGGCGGCGGCTCGACGACGGGCCTGTCGAAGGCCTTGGCGGTGCGTACGGATCTGCCGCAGGTCATCGTGCCGACGACCTATGCCGGTTCCGAGGTCACACCCGTGCTCGGCGAGACGGTGGACGGCCGTAAGACCACCCGGTCCTCTCCCGCGATCCTGCCGGAAACGGTCGTGTACGACGTGGAGCTCACCCTCGGTCTCCCTGTCATGGTTTCCGTGACCAGCGGTGTCAACGCGCTGGCCCACGCCGTGGAAGCCCTCTACTCGCCGGACGCCGACCCGGTCACCGATGCCATGGCCCTGGAGGCGGTCGCCGCGATCGCCCGTGCCCTTCCCGCCGTCCACGCCGACCCGTCCGACGTCGAGGCACGGGCGGAGCTGCTGCAAGCGGCGTGGCTGGCGGGCGTCTGCCTCGGCACCGTTGGCATGGGACTGCACCACAAGCTCTGTCACACATTGGGCGGCACCTTCGGTCTGCCGCACGCCGAGACCCACACCGTGGTCCTGCCACATGCCATGGCGTACAACGCGCCCGCCGCTCCGGAGGCGATGGAACGCATCGCCCGCGCACTGGGCGTGGACGACGCGCCCACCGGCGTCTTCGACCTGATCCACCGGGTCGGCGGCCCGACGTCGCTGCGCGATCTCGGCATGGCCGAAGCCGACCTGGACCACGCGGCGGAACTGGCCACCTCACGGCCCTATCCGAACCCGCGCGAGCTGACTCGTGCCGGTATCGCGGACCTGTTGCGGGACGCCTGGCAAGGCAACCGCCCCGCCGTGTCCGCACCTGACAACCTGAGCTCACTGACCGACGAGGTCGTGGCGAGCTTCGACGGCTGCGCGGACTCGCGCCTCAGGCAGCTGCTGACCGATCTCGTCCGAACCCTGCACGGCTACACGGTCCGCAACGATCTGACCCCGCAGGAGTGGCAGCGGGCCATCGGCTTCCTCACCGAGGCCGGCCACATCACCACCGACACCCGGCAGGAGTTCATCCTCCTGTCCGACACCCTCGGTGTGTCCAGCGTGGTCGACGCCCTCGCCAACTCCCGTACGCCTGACACCACTTCCTCGGCGATCCTCGGACCCTTCTACGTGGCCGGGCCGCCTGCCGCGGAGCACGGCAGTGACATCGCGGGAGGGTTCACGGGTACGCCGCTGTGGTCGGACATCCGGGTGACCGACCCGGAGGGGAAACCGGTCGCCGGTGCCGTCGTGGACGTCTGGCAGTCCAACGAGGACGGCTTCTACGACGTCCAACTCCCCGATCTGGACGGGCCGGTGCTGCGCGCCCGGTTCACCACCGGCGCCGACGGCCGGTTCACGTTCTGGTCGATCCTCCCGTCGGAGTACCCGATCCCGAATGACGGTCCGGTCGGCAAGATGCTCTCCGCCGTGGGCCGTCACCCGTACCGCGCACCGCATGTGCACTTCCTGATCAACGCCCCCGGACACCAGCCGCTGATCACCCAGCTGTTCGTCCGGGGCGGGGCCTACCTCAACGGAGCCCCCGGGCAGCGCGACGCGGTCTTCGGCGTCAAGGACGACCTGATCACCGACTTCACCCCGCGCACCGGCCCGACACCCGACGGTCGGCCCGTGGACGGCGAGTGGCGCCTGCTCGAGTTCACCTTCCGCATCGCACGTCTCGGGCACTGACCCCGCGATTCCCTGATGAGTTCCGACGGAGACAGCATGAGCCTGCCTGAAAGCTACGACACCGACGTCCTGGTCGTCGGCAGCGGACCCGCCGGTGGTTCCGCGGCCCTGATGCTGGCCACCTACGGAGTGCGCACCCAACTGGTCACCAAGTACGGATGGCTCGCCGACACTCCACGCGCCCACATCACCAACCAGCGCGCCATGGAGGTCTTCCGCGACCTCGGCATCGAGCAGGAGGCGCTGGAGAAGGGCACACCGAGCTCCTTGATGGGCGACACGGTGTTCGCCACCTCGCTCCTGGGCGAGGAGATCGCCCGCCTCCGCACCTGGGGCACCGGCGACGAAAGCCTCACCGAGTACACGGCACAGAGCCCGTGCGGGATGATCGACCTCCCGCAGACGTACCTGGAGCCCATCCTCCTGGCCAACGCCGCCAAGCGGGGTGCTGTGGTCAGGCTGAACACCGAGCTCATCGACTTCGAGCAGGACGCGGACGGCGTGACCGCGCGCCTGCGCGACCGGCCCAGCGGAAACGAGCACACCGTGCGCGCCCGCTACATGATCGGTGCCGACGGCGGCCGCAGCATCGTCGCGGACAAGCTCGGACTGCCCATGGAGGGGCAGATGGGCAAGGCCGGCAGCATGAACATCGTCTTCAGGGCCGACCTCGCGCAGTACGTCGAGCACCGTCCCAGCGTTCTGTACTGGATCATGCGCCCGGGCGCCGACGTCGGCGGGATCGGCATGGGCCTGCTGCGTATGGTCCGGCCGTGGAACGAGTGGCTCATCGTCTGGGGTTACGACATCGACAACCCGCCGGCGCTCACCGACGAGGCGGCCAAGGCGATCGTCCGCGACCTCGTCGGCGACGACGATCTCGATGTCCAGATCGACAACGCCTCGCTCTGGATGGTCAACCACGCCTACGCGACCCGGTTGCACGCCGACCGCGTCTTCTGCGCGGGGGACGCCGTACACCGGCATCCCCCGTCCAACGGCCTCGGCTCCAACACCTCGGTCCAGGACTCCTACAACCTGGCCTGGAAACTGGCGGCCGTCATCAACGGACAAGCCGGGCCCGAACTGCTGGACACCTACACTGACGAACGGGCCCCCGTCGCCAAGCAGATCGTCGAACGCGCGAACCTCTCCCGGGACCAGTTCCTCCCGCTGTTCGAGGCCCTTGGCGTCGTCGTCGGCGGCGACGCGGAGGGCATCGCCAAGGCGCTGCACGCGGCCCGGCAGCCGGACGCCGAGGGGGCCAAGAAACGGCGGGCCATCCGCGAGGCAATCGAGCTGAAGCACTACGAGTTCAACGCCCACGGTGTCGAGCACAACCAGCGCTACGAGTCGGCCGCCGTCATCCCCGACGGCACCGTCGAGACGATCTCCCGCGATGACGAACTCTTCGGACGCCCGACCTCCCGCCCCGGCGCCAAGTTGCCGCACGCCTGGCTCGTCGACCCACACGGCAAGCGGATCTCGACACTCGACCTGGTCGGCGGCGGCAAGTTCTCCGTCCTGACCGGCCTGTCCGGAACCCAGTGGGCCGATGCCGCCCACACCCTGGCCCAGGAACTCGATCTCGACCTGCGCGGCGTCGTCATCGACCGCGACGCGCACGACGCCTACGGCGAGTGGGCCCGCCGCGCGGAGATCGACGAGGACGGCGCACTGCTGATCCGGCCCGACGGTTACGTGGCCTGGCGCAGGCCAAGCGGCGTCTCCGACACCGCCGAAGCAACCCGCCTGCTGCGAAAGGCGCTGGTCACGGCGCTCTGCCGGCCCGCGCTGTAACCCCACTGCCGGCCTCCGCGGCAAGCAGCCCGGGCGATCGGCGCCGGTGGCGACCCTGCGACAGAGCGGGCTGCCATCGGCGCCCCGGCTCTTGCCCGCGGCGGTCGCTGAGCGATCCGTACGGCTGCGGGATGTCGCCGGTCAAGGTCGGCTTGGTGGCGTCGGCCAAGGCGCGGCCGTCCAAGTGGTCTGGCTCAGGCCGTGCTTGAGCCGACGCGCCCACGCAGGCGGGCTACGGCTTCGCCCTGACCAAGCCGGCGTCGTACGCCATGATCACGGCCTGGATGCGGTCGCGCGCCCCGATCTTGGCGAGTACACGGCCGACGTGCTTCTTGACCGTGGACTCGGTGAGGACGAGCCGTTCGGCGATCTCCGTGTTCGTCCAGCCCTGGCCGATGGCGACCAGGACTTCTCGTTCACGGTCGCTGAGTGTCTGCAGCCGGGGATCCACCGGCGCCGCGACGCCCGCCGGTGCGAGGACCTGGTGGGCGTAGGCGTCCAGTAGACGCCGGGTCAGGCTCGGGGCCACGACGGCGTCGCCGGTCGCGACCGCGCGGATGCCCGCGACGAGTTCCTCGGGGCGGGCGTCCTTGAGCAGGAAGCCGCTGGCGCCGGCCCGCAGACCTTCGTACGCGTACTCGTCGAGATCGAAGGTGGTCACGATGAGCACGCGGGTGCGGCCGCCGGTGGCGGTGATCCGGCGGGTCGCCTCGAGACCGTCCATGCCGGGCATGCGGATGTCCATGAGGACGACGTCCGGGCGCAGTTGGGCGGCCAGGCGGACAGCCTCCGCCCCGTGCTCGGCCTCGCCGACCGGGCTCAGGCCGGGGGTGCCTTCCAGGAGCATGCGGAAGCCCATGCGCTGCAGGGGCTGGTCGTCGGCGATCAGCACGGTGGTCATGGCAGAGGTTCTCCCGAGACCGACAGGGCGGGGGCGGAGGGCACGTTGAGTACGACGTCCACGATCCAGCCGT
Organism: Streptomyces pseudoechinosporeus; assembly: GCF_054783935.1. NCBI lineage: Bacteria > Bacillati > Actinomycetota > Actinomycetes > Kitasatosporales > Streptomycetaceae > Streptomyces > Streptomyces pseudoechinosporeus. Next base: position 46,230 of record NZ_BAAGPS010000024.1, on the reverse strand, counting down.
GCCCCGTCTCGCGAGGGCCGATGGTGACGACACCGCCGTACATGGCGGCCCGCTGGTGGATGCCGATCATGCCGTGCCCGGCGTCGCCGGTCCGCGGCCCCGGCTCCGCCGGCCTGCGTGCGCCTTGCGGTACGCCGGTGTCGGCGATCCGTATCCGCACCTTGCCTGCGTCGGCGGTCACGGTGACCTCGGCGGCGGTGCCCGTACCCGCGTGCTTGAGGGTGTTGGTCAGGGCTTCCTGGACGATGCGGTACACGGTGAGCTGGACGCCGCTGCCCAGTGAGTCGAGCTCGCCCACGGACCGGTAGGTCACCGCGAGCCCCGCCGCGCGAACCCGCGCCAGCAAGGGGTCCAGCTCGCGGATTCCTGGCTGCGGACTGAGCGGCCGTACGTCATCCTGCTGCTCCCCGCGCAGCACGCCCAGAACGCGGCGCAGTTCGCCCATGGCCTGCCGGCCGGTGTCGCCCAGGATGCGCAGGGCCTCGGCGGACTGCTCGTTCCTGTTGGCGGCCAGAGTCGCGGCACCGTCCGCGAGACCGACCATGACCGAGAGATTGTGGCCGACGATGTCGTGCATCTCGCGCGCCACCCGGGAGCGTTCGGCCGCGGCCGTGAGCTGGACGCGTTGGCCGTGCTCGATCTCGAGGCGTCTGGCGCGGTCCTCCAGCGCCGCCAGATACATCCGGCGGATACGGAGCGTCAGGCCGATGGCGATGGCCGCGGTCGCCGTCCCCAGCAGGAAGAAGAGGCCGAGCAGCGGATGTTCGACAGGCACAATGACACAGACCGCCAGAGTCACTTCGACGACGGTCAGCCCCGCAGCCCAGCCCAGCACCCACAATGAACCGTGCAGAGCCAGGGCGTACAGGGCGACGAGCATGCTGATTCCGGCCTGCTGCCAGATGCCCAGCGACCACTGGACGAGGGACACCAGCGCGATCACGAAGAACGTGACGGCCGGGACCCTGCGTCGCCACCACAACGGCACGATGAGGGCGGCGGCGAAAACGAACGGAACGCCGGACGGCAGCTCGCCGCGGGAGTCCGTTTCCCCGAAGGGGCCGTTAGGGGCGCCGGAGATCAGGTCGGGCAGGCTGACGAGGGCGACGATCAGCACCACCGCGGTGTCGAGCAGCCATGGATGCCGTCGGTCCAACCGCTGCTGGTGACTCTGTCCGCGCAGCATTCGCCCCAGTAGGGGATGCCCCCAGGCGGCGTCGAGCCCAGGGGACGGCGGGACCGCCGTCCCCTGGGTGGTGTCCGCGGCGGCTGCCGCCCGTTTCGGACTCATGGCCCCCATTGTCGTCGGTGCGCTGGTCACGCGTCGGTTCGGGCCAGCCGGTATGCCGCCCCGGCGAGTGTCAGCGCTACCCAGCCGGCGAAGACCGCGAGCCCTGCCCCGGGCGAGAGGGCGTCCGAGGACTCTTGCAGGGCGTAGGCGGCCGCCCCCGCGTTGCTGGGGAAGTAGGGGTTCATCGTGTCGTACCACGAGTCGGGCAGCAGCGAGGCCAGCCCGGGCAGGATGAGCAGGATGCCGACCAGGGCCGCGATGGCACCGGAGGAGGAGCGGATCAGCACCCCCAGTGCCACGCCGAACACGGCCACCAGACCGAGATAGGCGCCGGCGCCGGCCAGGCTGCGCAGCACGCCGTCGTCGCCCAGGGAGAGTGCGATCTTCTCGCCGTCCAGGCCCAGAGCGCCCAGCTGGAACGCGGCCAGCGCGGCGATCGTGGTGAGGACCAGCGCGATGACCCCGATCACGGCACTCTTCGACCACAGGACCGGCAGCCGTCGCGGAACCGCGGCGAGCGTGGAGCGGATCATGCCGGTGCTGTACTCGCCGGCGGACAGCAGCACCCCGAGCACGCCGATGGCCAGAGACGCGAAGGTGACGCCGGTCAGCGCCAGGCTGACCGCGTCGCTGTCGCCTCCGGAACCCGGGCCGGGCGGCCCGTCAGCCGGGAGGGCGTCCGGACTGTAGGTGGCGGAGGCAATCGCACCGAAAAGCATCAGCAGGAACAGAGCGACGCCCAGGGTGATCCAACTGGAGCGCAGCGACCAGAACTTGGCCCACTCCGAACGCAGCACCCGGCGGCCGGTCACCTTCCGAACCGTCGTGTGAGCGGGCGCCGCGGAAAGGGTGTCGGCAGTCATCAAGCGGCCTTTCGTTCGGTGTCGGCGGGAGCGCTGTGGTATTCGACGGCGTCGTGGGTGAGTTCCATGAAGGCCTCCTCCAACGAGACCGACTGCGGGGTGAGTTCGTACAGCGCCACCCCGTGCTCAGCGGCGATCGCCCCGATCTCGTGGGCGTTTCGTCCGGAGACCAGCAGTTCCTCGGCGGAGGAGGAGCTGATCGTGACATCCGGGCCGGCCAGCAGCGAACGCAGCTTCCCGGCCTCGGTGGTGGAGACCTTGACACCGCCACCGCCGGCCTCCTGGACGAAGTCGTCCACCGTGGTGTCCGCGAGCAACCGACCGCGCCCGATGATCACCAGGTGGTCGGCGATCAACGCGGTCTCGCCCATCAGGTGCGAGGAGAGCATCACAGCCCGGCCCTCGGCGGCCAGCCCGGAGAGGAGATTGCGCACCCACAGCACGCCCTCGGGGTCGAGGCCGTTGACCGGTTCGTCGAGCATGACGATCGCCGGGTCGCCGAGGAGGGCCGCGGCGATGCCGAGCCGCTGGCCCATGCCGAGGGAGAAGGAGCCCACGCGCTTGCCGGCCACGCTGCCCAGCCCGGCCAGCTCGATGACCTCGTCCACTCGGCGGCGCGAAATGCCGTGGGTGTGCGCGAGCGCCATCAGGTGGTTGAACGCGGTACGCCCCGGGTGGACGGACCCGGCCTCCAGCAGCGTGCCGATCTCGTGCAGGGGTGCGCCGTGCTTGGAGTAGGACCGTCCGTTGACGGTGACCGAGCCCCCGGTGGGGAAGTCCAGGCCGATGATCATGCGCATCGTCGTCGACTTGCCCGCGCCATTGGGTCCAAGGAAGCCGGTCACCTCACCTGGCTTGACGGTGAAGGACAGGTGGTCGACCACCGTCTTGTCCCCGTACCGCTTCGTCAGCTCACGTGCTTCGATCATGTGCCTGGCCCTCGCCTCGAACTCGACCACGGACGTACCGTGGCATCTGCGTTCGAAGCTAGGGGAGTTGGCGGTCGCGGGCCTGGGACCACAGGGGACACTTCGGTGTCCGAGTGGTACCGCGGTACCACTCGAGATGTCTTCACACACAGCAAGGTCAAAACAGGCGATCTGCCCAGGAATGCCCTCGTTCGGTGAGATCGCCGCACGAGCCACCTGATCCCGGCTCCGCCAGCACCCTGACGGACGAAACGCTCAGTTACTGACGCCGCTGGCCAAGGACACAGAACTCGTTACCTTCAGGGTCTGCCAATACAACCCACGATTGATCACCCTGGCCAATATCAACACGCTGTGCGCTATGAGCCACCAGACGAGCCACCTCGGCGTCCTGGTCATCAGGCCTGAAGTCGAGATGCGGTCGGCTCTTGACCTTCTTGCTCTCATCAAGCCGGACGAAGTCCAACCCCGGCAGGCGATCCGGCTCCGGGCGGATCTCGAACTCCTCATCAGGGGAGTGGACCACAACCCAACCAAGAGCCGTAGCCCACCATTGCCCCAAGGCCACCGGATCTACCGAGTGAACAATTACCTGTTCCCATTCCAAGGTCATCCGCCGAGCTCAGGCCTGCCAGGGCTTCGAAAACAGACTCGTATGAAGAGGGCCAACTGGCCTGCAGTTTCGCTTAGGGCCTGCCCGGCGGATCTTGCCGGACAGGCCCCTGATCCCGAGGAGGGCTCAGCGCTTGAGCGTGAAGGTGAAGTCGCCGGAGAGCTTGCCGCTCAGCCGGACTGCCGAAACGAGCTTCCCCTCCGTGATCAGTCGCTCGACCTCGGCCCGCGAAAGACCGCAACCGTCAGCGATCAGTCGCACCGGTCGGACAGGGATCCGCGCCGCAAAGCGGACCGAGACGTCGAGCACATCGCTCACCTCGCGGTCCAGGTGATCCGATCCGCCGATGTCGAGGCGCCAGGTGTTGTCCCAGTCGAGGGCGATGCGATTACGGCGCTGCACGACCGGATCCTGGAGCAGCTCAGCTGCCAGGCCAGGGTCATTGTCATGCATCCGGTCCAGCAGCTCCGGTCGTACGGAGCGCACGTTCATCCGCTCCAGGACCGTGAGCTTTGCCGTGTCCCCGCAAGCGGTGCAGAGCACGAGGAGCCAGGCGTCGAGGAGCTTGTGGTTTGCGTTGACGCGAAATTTACCGTTTGCCCGGAAGCGCACGGACGCGCACGCGTGGCAACGGCGGAGAACGGTCGGCAGGCAGGTGGGCATGACCACCCAGCTATTGAGCACAGAAGTACACCGGTTTCAGTGAGAAGTCCGCAGCAAAAAGGAGCGCGGCGCACATGCGCGACGCGCGACACATCAGCTCTCGGGAGGTCTCACAGGGTGTACAACGGCACGTCCTTGCCTAGACGACTTGGCTTGGCAGCACGGTAGTGGCGCACAGTGGCGCTGCTCCACGCGCTTCGCCGCCCTGGCGGACGTCGTGGCCAAGGTCATCGACTCGGGCGCCCGGATCGTTCCCGGCACCGACGCAGGCATAGCCCCCGACAAACCGCACGGCGTCTACCCCCACGCGCTGACCCAGCTCGCCGAGCTGGGCATGCCGAACCGTGACGTACTGCGCGGCGCGACCACCGAGGCCGCCGAAGCGGTGGGCCGGGCCGGACGCAAGGGCGTGCTGCGCCCCGGAGCGGACGCCGACGTCCTCGCGCTCGGCAGCTCGCCGGTCGACGACATCTCGGCGGTCACCGACATCCGCGCGGTGTACCGGGCGGGCCACCGGGTGCGTTGAGCCTCAGAAAGGCACCCCCATCAAAGAATGAAGAGAGCACACGTAACCGATCGGCAAGGACACCAAGCCGAGTTGGCCGACCACCATCACCCCGGCCGAGCGGCGGGGGAGCGCGGGTGACCCCGTCGAGGCCTCCGTCTTCTGGCGCAACCTCGCGGCCGGTCAGGCCTACCTCGGTCTGGTCGAGCACGGCGACGGCACCAGGACCGTGGGCGCACGCCACTGGTCGTCACCTCGTAGACCCCGCGTACGCGCGATCAGACACGGCCGACAGTAACGGTTCCGGTCCCGTCGGCCACCTGGGTGGGACGGAACCGTCTGGCGACCGCAAGGGCTTCCGACGGTGACCGCTCCGGCCCCGGGGACGCGCGGCGAGCGGCGTGCGTCCCCGGCCCGCACCGGCCGCGTGGGGACGGGGCCGGTGCGGTGAACAACCCGGCC